>NZ_JAKILE010000001.1:0-528300 GCF_023283775.1 Shewanella seohaensis | reverse complement strand
ATCGTTTCTTAGAAAACGATAAAATGATTAGAGCCAAGTCAGCGAAGTTCATCGGGGATCAAGAGCGAGTCTCTTACAAGGAATCCGAATAGATGGCTGCAAAACCACATTCGTTATCGGTTGATTTTTCTTGCAAAAAATGGGGTGTCCATAGATGTTAGGCAAAACATACATCCATATAGAAGTAGATAAAAATGACATTTACAGAAGCAAAACACGAGTTTGACAATAAATACGGAACGGCAACAGAATACGACTGTTTCTTACCAGAGCATTTGACTTTTGGACGAAAGAGCAATTTCAAAAAGAAGAACGGACAACCTAACGAACAATATTACAAGTGGCAATTCCTGTATTCTATTGTGCAATCAGGTCTTTTTGCCAAAGATTATATCGGGACAGAAGTTCAATTTCCGAAAGGCAACAAATCTTCTGCACCGCTCAAACTTGACGGAGCAATTTTTGACGACATTACTTGGTTTGACAAATACAAAGACTATCACGAAAACGGAAACAATGAGAGTTTAGAGTGGCTTCGTGAACATTTGATTGTTGCACTTGAATTTAAAAAAGAAGACAACAAAAATGTTGCTGATGTTTGGGACAAACAACTCAAAGCATATCTAAACGAAAGTCGCAGACCTTTTTGTTTGGCTGTTTTGTATGACACCGAAAGACTTTATTTATTCCGAAAGCACAACAATAAATTTTTACGATACAGCGAAGAGTTTAACACCAAAGGAGAAGAAAGCAAAACCAAAGAACTTGCCTTACACCTTCCCGACCCCTACATAAATCTTCCAACTTTTGAAGACTTATTAGAGTGGACAGAAACCTTTGCAATTGACCGCTCAAAAAGAGCAATCACCGACTTAGATATTATTTCAGGAGTTCATTCAACGCAAATCAATGATGCTATGAGTAGCATTTTGCGGACAATGGATAAAGTTGGAATGGTTAACCAAAAAGGATTTGAAATTCTTATCCAAATTCTTTCACTGAAAATTTATGATGAAAAAAGAAATGAAAAAACGCCAAAGCGTTTTTTAGACTTTTACATTACAGACGAAGAAAAAAATTTCAAAACTCTTGCAGATAAAACACTTCAAGAATTTATCAAGCGTTTTAATGCGTTAAGAGATGAAGCAGCAGGAACTTACTATCGAATATTAAAAGACAATCCACTAAACGTAAAAAACGAAAATCATATCAAAGTTTTAATTGAAGTAGTTTATCAATTTCAAGATTACTCTTTTGTGCGCTCACATAAAACCGACCTTTACCAGTTGGTATTTTATAAGTTTGCAACACCATTTTCAAAAGATCAAAATGCTCAATTTGTTACACCACTTCCATTGATTGACTTTTTGGTAAACATTGTAAATCCGAGAAATGGTGAAACCATAATTGACCCAACCGTAGGAATTGCCGATTTTCTTTCCGTCTCCTACGTGAACTCAAATAGCAAGTTGGACGACAACAACATTTTCGGAATGGACATTGACGACCAAATGGTCATGCTTGCAACCTTGAATATGCTTTTGAACGGAGACGGAAACGCCAAAATAAAAGCAAAATCGGGTTACGGCTCTTTACTTTCTAAGTTTGACCACAAAGGTGACATTCTCGACCTTGTGCCGTCAATGAACCAAAAAGGGAATTGGGACGACAGACCAGATGATAACCAACTTAAAAAATTTGATGTAGTTTTAACCAATCCACCATTTGGCGAAGACCGTGCATTTGTGCCGAAAGACGACAAAGATTTGGAAATGATACAATGCTACGAGCTTTGGCACTTGTATAGCAACAAAGGCGAAGAGCAACCAACAGGCAAAAAGAAGAAAGCCGAAAAGCAAGCGAGCAAAATAGATTTAGGTGTAGTATTCCTTGAAAATGCTTACCGTATTTTGAAAGAAAACGGAAGGATGGGAATTGTTTTATCCAACTCAATTGCCAGTATTGACACTCATAAAATTGCCCGTAAATGGTTAATGGACAAAATGCGAATTGTTGCCATTTTTGACTTGCCAGCTAATGTATTTGCAGAGACAGGTGTAAACACTTCAATCATTGTTGCCTATAAGCCAAATGAAAAAGAATTAGCAAAACTGAAAGAGCAGAATTATCAAGTATTTTTCAAAGGCATTGAAAAAGTTGGATATGAAGTAAAGACCAGCAAACGAGTAAAATTCTTCTCACCAAACTATAAAATCAATTACGAGAACTTTGAAATTGAGATTGACAAAGACGGACGAGCTTTACTTGATGAGGAATTTACAGAAACCGTTGCAGACTTTAAAAAATGGTGTTTAAGCCAAGAAAAACAATTACAGGATATTTTTATTAAGGCGAAGTAAGTATGAGCAATAGTTACGTTAGAACACCAACCGCAATTTCGTTTTCTCATATTGTAGAGAAAGACTTTACGCTTTCTTCTTCGCAGTATATGGATTTGGTAATGCCAAACCAAAACTTCCTTTATGTAAGGGATTTTCTTGTCAGGCCTTTACAACGTAAAGATTTAGGCGTAGAAGTAGGCTCATTGAATTATATAGGAAAATCAACTCATTATTTTTTAAGGACAAAAGCACTTAAGCAGCATACATTTTCACCAGAAATAGCAAGCGAAACAGCATTACCAATAATGCCAAATTGCTTTGTGAAAATGAATTTGAAAAAAGGCGATTTGATTATTTCCAAAGACAGCAATATTGGAGAAATCGTGATTTTGGATAAAGATTATCCAAACTATATGCTTTCAGGTGCTTTATACAAATTGCCAGTTTCAGAAAAGAAATACTATTTGTTGGCTTTTATCAAACACAATGTTTTTCGGGAGCAGTTAGACTTTATGGTTCCCAAAGGGGCGACAATTAGACACGCAAAAACATTGTTCTTGGATTGTAAAATTCCAATGCCAAATCACAATTCAGATAACACAATCAAATTTGTTGAGATGCTAACACAAGCTATAATCAACAAAGAACAACTTATCAAGAATAGGTTCGAGAACATTTTAAATCTCATAGAACAAGAACTTTTATCTAATCAAAAGTCAAACAAGTTTAAGTTTGAATTGCCTAATATAAATGAAATTGAAAATATTGGGAGATTAGATACAAACCTCTATCGTGAACATTTCAAGAAAATTGTTTTTCAAATAGAGAACTACACAAACGGATTTCAGACCATACAGGAATTAGGTTTTTCGCTTTCACGTGGACAAAACTTACAAGTGTCAAATATTGGTGACAGTGTTTACAGTAAAAAGAAATACAACAGATTCTACACTTTGATGTTACCAAAGTTTCTTTCAAAATATGGAACTGTTGACAAAATAGAATATTTAGGAAACCCTAATTCATTAAAGACACTGAAAAAAGGAGATTTAATTTTTGGTGCAGAAGGTTTTGAAAAAGGTAGGTCAATCGTAATTATTGAAGAACAAGACAGAGTAATTACAAATATTCACGGTATAACAATTCAACAAGAAGAACACAACGTGAATAAAGCAATCTTTGCAAAGTGTTGCTTAGATTATTTTAGAAGTAAAGGGCTAATTGACCTTTATGCGGTTGGCGGAAATGGCGGGAGTTTGGCTCAAAAGTATTGGGACTTAATTCCATTCCCAAAATTTGACAAAAAGAAACAAGACGAGATTTCATTGCTTTATCACAACCCAAACAGCAATTACCAAGCAGAAACATTCACATTGGACAACTTTTTAGAGCAAGACAATGCTTTCAATGAAACGGCAGGAATTTATGAGTTGGACAAGACAGCCAAACAATTAAAAGAAATACTAAACAAAGCGATTGACGACATAGCAAACGACAGAGAAGTTTATATCGGTTTTAAATAAAATGCCTAATAAAAAAATACAGCGGACGCAAAATGCCGCGCCGCTGATTTTGTCGTTAAACCCATAGAATTTTTAATCCGAAACTCAAAAATTAGAGTTGGGGATCTAACACGCTTTTGTCCCTTTTCTTTTTACGTACGTATCGAAAATGGGTAGTAAAAATTGGCATTGGGGCACCAGTGACCGTTGGCGACATGGATGTCGCCGTCGAGCCTATAGGGATATATTCACGGCGAGTCACTGGGGAAACAATGGCAATAAACTCCATAAATAGATAAATAGATAAATAGATTAATCGCTTTTGTCCCCAAACAAGTTACTCATCTTCCTTCAAAACAAACAGGCGACATCGATGCTAAACAGGAGAACCATGGTGATTAGCGAGACGACAGTCCACCTCAAGGCTGCTTCTGGCAGCCATGCTATCGTAGCCTTTAAGATACTATCCGACGCATTAAAAACGCAGCCAAAGTAGCAACAATGGGTGATATTTTACGGGTTATGATTTGCTTATTCGATGTGCGGCGATGATGTGCCGTGAAATCACAGGGAGGCGAGATGAGCTTTAACTTTGATACCTACCGTTTTAATACCGAAGATGCGATTCAAGTCTGCGTCGGCGCCTTTGCGCTCGCCGTGCCTATTGGTTTTTCGGAGGAGGCATGGCAACTCGGGGAGACCTTGCCGCTACTGAATCTGCTGATGTTATTGAGTCTGTCACTGCTGTTCCTTGGGGTATTTACTTACCAGAGTGTGTTCCAACAAAACATTCGTCACCGCCTACCGGTATTTATTTTTCGGATTGTTATGGCCTATCTGATTAGCGCCTGTGTGGTGAGTTTGGTGCTCCTTTGCCTCGATAAGCTGCCCTTTATTGATGATCCTCTGACCTCCATTAAGCGGATTATCGTGATTACTATGCCCGCTTCTATGGGGGCGATTGTGGTTGATAGTTTCGATAAGGAATAGCGTGGACTTGATAAAGAGCCGCTCAACTGCTTGGTGACAACTGATGACTTTTGTCACTGGTGCATTTAGGTTATGTTGCACATACTGGATTAAGAGATAAATTCGAAAAGGACCCGTTATGAACGCAGCAACGCTTGCATTACTTATCCCTATTTTTGCCATTGTCGGCGGATATACAGTCGCGATTATGAAGATCCGCGAGCGCGGCAATTCGGTCAGTACTAAGCTTCAGGCCGAAAACCAACTGTTACGCATTGAGCTTGATAAACTGCGCGAGCGGGTAGAGGTGTTAGAACAGCTGGTGACCGACGAGAGTTTTCAGTTAAAGCGCGAATTTAAGCGAGTTTAGTCGCAGTGATTGCAGACCGATGATTTACAAGGGCAAACTGGGTTTGCCCTTGTTCGTTTTACGAGGGATTAAAATTTATAGCTGTAACCGAGTGTGACCGTTTGAGGTTTTCCGGCAAAAATAGAGCCGTGTACTCGCGTCGTCATATAGGTTTCATCTAAGAGGTTGTCTACGGTTAAGTACACTTCCTGACTGTGGGTGACAAAGTAACGCGCCGACAAGTCCACTAAGGTTTTGGCCTCAATCACTTCATCTGCGGGAATGGGGCCTGCACCTGCTTTTGTTCGCATCTCATCGGTATAACGTGCCGCCACTGTGATTTGCCAGTGTTGCGATTGCACACCTGCTGAAATATACAATTGGTTTTCAGGTAGATAGGTTAATTTGTAACCCGCTTCAACCTTATCCCAAGTTTCAAACTCAGATTCGAAACTATTGCCAAACTCGGCATCCGTGTAGGTGTAAGCGAGTTTGACTGGAAAACTCATCGCCCCGGCTCGATTAAACTCGTGGGCGAGGCTGAGTTCGAGGCCTTTGACTTCTACTTCGCCTGCGTTGTACTGATTGTCGAGTTTAGTGTCATCACAACCCTGCGCCGCCGTGCAGTTGCCGTGCATGTTACTGTAATCGCTATAGAAACCGATTAACTCTGCATTAAATGCATCTTGATGGTAGCGAACGCCAGCCTCATAGTTCCAGCTTTGTTCTTCTTGCCCTTTAGCATTGCCGGGTGCGGCGGGCGAGAAGCCTTTTTGTACCCCAGCCAGAAGTAATACTTGCTCATTAATCTGGTAAGTTGCTGATAACGAAGGCAGCAGTGCATTGAACTGGCTTTCAACCTGTTTATCGGGATTCCCCTCGCGACCCGGATTCTTCTTACCCCAATCGCGGCGTTGGGTTTCGACATCTTCCCAGCGCAGGCCAGCGGTAATGGTGAGCGCGTCTAGGCTGATTTTATCCTGCACATAGGCCGCAAATGCCGTGGCGCTATCGACACGGTTAGAGTCGGTGCCCGGGACACCACTCTTAGTGCGTAACATGACACTGTTGGCGTCCATTGCATAACTGTCGGCCCATTGGTATCTGTCCATTTCATCTTCATGGTAGCGAAGACCAAAGGCGAGGTCGTGATCCCCGAGTAACCAATTGAGTTCCGTTTGTATCCCTTGGGCGAGGTAACTGCGATTATTGGCTTTGACATTGACCTCAAGCTCAGAGAGCAGACCCGCATCAAAGTCGGCAGCATTTTGGATCCCTGTGCCACTTAATGACTCGCCACCAACCTTGTCGGCCTTATACCAATTTCGATGAAAATCATTGTAATAGCCAATGCTGCTAAGGCTTAGTGTGTCGCTGAAATCGATTATATGGTTGAGCTGCACTTGCTTATGCTCTGTGGTCATCTGATCTTTTTGCGAGGCTGAATAGCGACTATAGGGCGAGGCCTGATAATCCGCATCGGTTAGACCCATATAGGTTTCGTTAGAGGTCTCATCGGCAAATTTCAATTTGAGTTCAAGGGATTGCTGATATGCGGCCGTGCTGTCGGTGTTCACTCTAACCTTGGCTAAGGCATCATTTTTAGTAAAGCCAGTGTCGCCGCCGACCGTGTTTATCTCCCTAAATCCGTCGGCTTGATAGCGATAAATCTCGGCCACAGCGCCAATGCGTTCGCCTTGTCCACCTGCATAGGTGTGTAATTTACCGAAGCCATCTTGGCCTAAGGCAAGATCAATTTTGCCGGCTAATGCCTCTTGAGGAATTTGCCGAGACAGCATGTTAATCACCCCACCTGTGGTGCGGGGGCCATATTTTACCGTTGAGCTTCCCTTAAGGATTTCAACCGATTGCATTCTGCCTGAGGTGGGGAAGTAGTAAGCCGCTGGGGAGGCATAGGGGGCGGGAGCGGCGAGAACACCATCTTCCATCACGGTAATCTTTTCAGAACGATTTTGCCCCGTGCCACGCATACCAATGTTCGGGCGCAGGCCATAACCATCTTCTTCTTGAATATAAACGCCGGGCACAGAAGCCAAGGTGCGCATAATATCGGAATATTTAAAGGTTTCTAATTCGGCTTCGGTAATTTGATGGGCGCTACCTGGGGTGGTATCGAGGGGATTTTTACTACCGAAAATACTGATCTGTTCTATTTTTGCGGGGGCTTGGCTGGGCGAATTGGCTTGGGCATTGAAGGCGGTAGTTAATGCGCAGGCTAATAGGCTAAGGCGCATTGGGCTAAGTTGGGTCATTGGGCTCTCCGAATCGGACATGGTGCTTGTCTTTATTTTTTTTGCAAACAGGAATTGTTCTCGTTTGCGGCCGCGGAGCTTAGTTTTATTAACTTAAAACCAACTTAAAATTCTTTATCTTTACAAATGTAAGTCAAATGTTACTTTGTTCGTTACCCTAAGAGGATAAGTCATCGGGTGAGTGAAATGCCGAAACTGAGGTAGACTCGTTGCACCTTTGTTATTCGCCCAATATTGAGCCAGTTAAGATCGAGTTTATATGTTCCTATCGCCGTATTTTTCTAAGCAAAATCAATCAATTTCTGTTTCTGCACAACAAGCCAGTGACTTCGCCAAGAAAATCGCCCAAGACTTTAACCCTATCCACGATGTGGGTGCTAAGCGCTTTTGTGTGCCCGGCGACTTGCTGTTTGCCCTCGTCTTAACCCAGTACGGTTTAAGCCAGAACATGAAGTTTACCTTTGCTGGCATGGTCGGTGATGGCGTCGAGCTGCAATTTCCCGAGCAGGTGAGCGACAGTTTTGCAATCTGCGATAACCGCGAGAAAACCTATTTGCAGGTGAGTCGTCAGGGCGAGGTGAGTCGCTGCGACGCGCAAACCGAATCCTTTATTCGCAACTATGTGGCGTTTTCGGGACACAATTTTATCGATATATTGGTGCCTTTGATGACACAGCATCAAGTGATGATTAACCCCGAGCGTCCCTTAGTGATCTACGAGAGCATGTCATTCGACTTAACCAGCCTCGACTTTGTGGAAGTGAAGTTATCGCTTGTACAACAAGAGCTTAAAATTGATGGTAAGCGTGGCGATGTGACGCTGCACTTTGAGCTGCATAGCGGCGATACCCTCGTTGGCACAGGGATTAAAACCTTAGTCATGAGTGGCCTGCGCCCCTACGAAGAGGCGCAAATGCAACAAATGTGCGCCGCCTATGAAGGGCGCAAAACCGATTTTTAAGCGGTATTTTGAGTCGACATGTTTCGAGTCAGAACTATTTCGAGTAAAACCTGAGTGATTTGGTCAGTGTGGCGCCGAGGGAAAACCAAGGCGCCGATAACGGCTAAGACTCCATTCAAACCACTTTGATTAACAACTGCTTTAAGGCCTGTTATCCCAAGGGTTTAGCTGGCTCTACAACTTAACTGTCTAACCACTGAAGCTTGCTAACTTAACTTTCTAATCGCTTAAGCTTGCTCATTCTTGCCGCTGAAGCCTGCTAACCTCGCTTTCCAGCCGTTTTCCCACTTCACTTAATTAGCTGAGCCATGCAATTTAGCCTTTAGGTTAAGCATCACGTTTATCCCTTAACGCTTGGCCAAAATGGGTTAATCAATAGAAAGTTGCGAGACTGTCTCGGCGACATTCTCCGCGCCAGTGCGAATATCGCCCATCACGGCGGTGACTTCTGCTAATTGCTGTTTGCCTTCCTCGGCGATGCGCTCAACCTCATTCATCATGCTGGTGGCACTGGCCGTCAGTTGGCTGTTCTTATCGACCACAGCGGCGATTTCGCCAGTCGATTTACTGGTTCTTGCCGCTAATTGGCGCACCTCATCGGCCACCACGGCAAAGCCTCGGCCTTGCTCGCCCGCGCGGGCAGCTTCAATGGCGGCGTTGAGGGCCAGTAGATTGGTTTGATCGGCAATCGCACTGATTGTTGCCACAATTGCTTGAATACTTTGGGATTGCTCGTTGAGTTTCAACATAGACTCTGTGGTCTTATGGGTCTGCGCCGCAATTGCGTTTGAGGTGTTTACCGTCGCGTCGAGCAATTGCACGCCGCGGTTAGCCTGTTCCACCGTGCTCTGCGAGGTGGCATGGGCGATATTGGCCGCATCCCGAATCGCATGGCTCTTGATAATCCTCTGGGTAATGTCACTGGCAAACTTGATTACCTTTACCACTTTGCCGTGATCATCCATCACAGGGTTGTAAACGGCCTCAAGCCAAATCGAATCCCCGTAGGCATTTTTACGTTGGAATAGGCCTTTCTTGTATTGCCCGCGTCGCAGGTCATCCCAAAAATGGGGATTATCCTGATAGAAGTTATCGAAGCAGAATAGGCGGTGATGCTTGCCTTGGAGTTGCTCCTTGCTATACCCCATGGTTCTGAGGAAGTTAGCATTGGCATTGAGGATATTACCCTCGGGGCTGAACTCGATAATCGCCTGAGATTTTTGCAGGGCGGCAAACAACGCCGCCTGAGCATCTAGCTGGTATTTATCCTCGGTGATCACCGCCGCAGTTTTCATGATTTTAGTGATTTTGCCATCCAGCTTGATGGGGAAATAGGTCGCCCTGAGCCAGATCTCTTGACCATTCTTGTGTACGCGGGGGAATTTGCCTTCCTTCGCCTGTCCTTGCTTTAATTCGCGCCAAAACTGTTGATACTCAGAGGTATTTACATAGTCTGCGGCGCAAAATAATTTGTGGTGTTTACCGACAATCTCATCCAGTGAGTAGCCTACGGCCTTCAAAAACAGGGGATTGGCATCGAGGATGATGCCATCTGGGGTAAACTCAATCGTCGCGATACTCGCCTTGATTGAATCGACAACGGCCTCGGCTTCCCTGCGTTTGGTTTCGCTTTCTGCGAGGTCTTTACGTAGTGAAGAATTAAACACTGAATACTCCTGATGAGTGGGTTAACTCAAAGACGGCGTTGAGAGCCTAAGCTGAGCATTAGGCACAGAGCATTAGGCTCTTAGCGTTCGGCATAGTGCAATATTGTGTAACTATAGCCATGATTTTACTCGTAAGAGGTATTTCAACGAAACTTAATGCTGTGAGATAGATACCAATTATCGTCAAAATAAGATCACACTGAGGATAAAAAAGAGCGGCATGTGTCGTGCTTCAAAGGCGGGTTATTTATCCAAGGCGCCGCTGCAAGCGCCTTGGATGGTGAGCCTAGGTTAAGCGATTTTTTCTATCTTGGCGGGCAGTCCTTGCCGCGCCGATGCGCCACTGGCCCAGTCCACCAGTGGATAGCGCCCATGGCGGCTTGGGTCGAACAGATTCAAGTCGTTCATATTGACCCCGACGCGGATCAGCGGATTGGCGGCAATCTTTTTATCATCGATGACTATATCCCGCGCGCCTAACTCCTTATGACCATATCCGTGCTCGATGGCAATGCAGTCGGGATGCACGCCCGCCACACATTCCACCAAGGCCACCACACTGCCATTTGGCGTACTGATCTTGACCGTATCTCCGGTCTTGATGCCAAAACGTGCGGCAGTTTGCTCATTGATGCGCACCGGATTATTGGGGTGCACTTGGCGTAAACGATCCGAACCTATGCTCATCGAACTCATGGTATGCGACTTATAACTGCTGATCAGCAGCGGCCACTGTGACTTATCGAACGCTTGCTCCAAGGGCGTGCCGTTGGCGAGCGCAGGGTGATAACGCCGTGGACAGCCGCTCATATATTCGCCGCTCAAGCTATTGCGCCGACTGCCGACCTCAGGGTTCCACAGCATTAAGGGTTTTGGCCAAACTTTGCTGGGGTTGCCCGCCTCGTCGCGACCAGCGCTGATATTCTCAAAGCGGCCGCCACGGGCAAATAAGTAACTGACTTTTTTGACCTCTTCGGGTTTGAGTCTGGCATTGAGTTCCGCTTGAATGCGCCCAACACCACTGAAGTACATATCTTCGGCATTGATATCGGCAACGGGTTTACCAAGGTAAGCCACGTTTGCCGCGCCGTAGAGCGAGAAGTCGGCCGCGCGGCTCAGGGGATGCAAACTGCCATCGGCGGCCTTGACCGCATTGGCGCCAAAGCCGGGAAGATTAAGTTTTATCGCCACTTGGCTCAGGAAGGATTCCATACAAATCACATCGCCGTCGGCAGTTTTGGCGACCCTCGGCTCGACAATCGGCCAGCGTCCGGAGGCTTCTTTGGTGAGCGTGCCGTGCCACGCGGCGCTCCAGCCCCAAGATTCATAGGTTAAAGTGTCGGGCACTATGTAGTCCGACAGCGCCGAAGTCTCATTGATAAAGCTGTCGATGCTGATAAATAGCGGTAATACTTTAGGATCTTTTAATTGTGCACCAATGGCTTCGCCGAGTCCCGCCTGACCATAAATCGGATTACCCATATGGTTGATCCACGCCTTGAGTCGATAGGGATAACCATGCACCGCCGCAGTTAAATGCTCACCGAGCAGGGGCGATGAGATAGGGAACCAAGGCTCCTTCGACGGATAGGGCGACTCACCCGCATCGACTTTACGGCGGTATTCAGAGGTTTTCTCGTAGGGGAACTTAGAGCGGGAAAGGAATACGCCCTTAGGTTCGACTCTGCCGTCAAACTCCTGCAAATTGTACCTTGGGCCAGCTCCAAAGGCGGGGAAGGTGCCGCCCTTAGCCATAGCGCCGCCCTTAAGATTTAGGTTACCAATCATGGCGTTAAGCATCATGATCGCCCATGCACTGTAAAAACCGTTAGCACTCATGGTACCGCCGTGGGAAATCACCGCCGCCTTAGTGCCGTGATCTGTGAATTTGTGGGCGAGGGCGGCAATTTGCGCCTCGCTGATATCGCACTCCTTGGCGTAGTCCGCCATCTCGACGCTGCGCGCGGCTTCACTGAGCTGCTGAAAACTCGATTTCACCCTCAGCTCGCCCTTTGGCGTATTCACGATTTGCTCAACCTCAAGTTGCGCTTTGGCGCATTGTCCGGCGGGTAGGAGCTGCCCAGTAGCGGCATCGACAACCAGTGGTGAATCCTGCTCGCCGTAGGCTTTACCTTCGAAGGGCAAGCCGAGATCACTGGCATACAAATATTGGCCGTATCTGGGGTGATTTGGCGTGCTGATGATTAAGAAGCTGGCATTACTAAAGCCGCGATAACCCGCAGCTTTCGCCGCCTCGGCATTGGGCGCGGTTAAAAATGCACTGGCGTAGCGTTGGTTATCGATAATCCAGCGCAGCATGCCCATGGCGAGGGCGGAGTCGGTTGCGGGGCGAATGGGCAGCCAAGTATTGTTACCCGCGCAGGGCTGGTTCGAGGTGTTGGGCAGCATGGGCGACACCACCACATAACTGAATTCTCGCCCATCGACCCGAGCGTTGGCTAACTGCCGTGCTTGGCGTTTAAAAGGATTGCCGGACTGCTGCGGCGAGGTGCCGATAAACAGCAGAAACTCGCTATTGTCCCAATCGGGCTTAAGATGAGCGTACTTTTTTAAATCGTCGAGCAGGGCACCCGCACCTGCGCGATAGGTAAAGCCGCAATAGGCGCCGTGGTTGGCAAAATTTCGTGTACCGAAACTATTGAAGGTAAAGCGTTTAATGATGACATCTCGGCCCTCATCCGAAGCGTTCGACACCAATAATTGGTTGGCCTTGGGGCCATATTCAGGATTATTGGCATCGAGTGGCGTACTGATATCGCGGATGGCTCTTAAGCCTTCGACTTGGCCTTCGCCAAATAAGTCACCGCCATCGACGACCTCGGTCAGCAGCTGCTCGAAACTGATGCTTTGCCATTGACCACTGCCGCGCGGCCCGACCCGTTTAAGGCATTGGGTGACGCGATACGGGCTATCTAGTTGTTCTAACATGGCATTGCCACGGGCGCAGGCAGTAGAGCGCCCCTGTAAGCCTTGCTCTTGATAAGCACTCAAGCCCACAAAGGCGGTTTTGATCGGCGTATCGAAGTCAATATGTTCCCGCGCCGAGAGTGGATGATAGGGATTACCGCTGATGCGGAGGATCTTATCTGTCTTATTGTCGATACGGGCACGCACACCACACTTGGTCCAGCAGCCGAGACACATGGTATTGGCGATGCGTTGTTCATCGTTGCCAATCAGCTGGCCTGAGGTTAAATCCACTTTATATTCAGGGGCTAGCGAATTGCCATGGATGGGGTCTTGGGTGGTTTTCCCCGAACTGCCATTCACCACGCCTTTGCCCATTTGCGCTAAGGTATGGCTGTAACCTGCGGCAAATAATCCCACGCCACCCGTCACTGCTGCGCCTTTGATAAAACGACGTTTACTCTTATCCATCACGGACTCCTTAATGCGGTAACTTTTCTTAATATGGACGGTGCTGTGGCTCAAGAGGCCAACTGAGTTGAGCGTGGTTGATGGCGAATAAATTCAGACACTAATACCATCAGCGCGAGCCAGAGGCCGAAGGTGCCAGCGATACCTAATAGGCCCTCTGGCCCCCATGGCAATTGATAGAAATAAGTGCCCGCGCCGTATTTAGGGTCAGTTTGCGCTTGGATAAGTACAATCCAGCGAAATCCCCATGCCAGATGCACCGCCGTTAAACTGACGACTAACATCAATACCGAGGGGAGGCGGCGCACTGCTAATGCCAATGCCAGCAGGGCTAGGGTAACCAATACCCAGATCGCGGCGAGTTGCCAGCTTGGGCTGGTGTCTAATAACTGCGCCGCTTCGTGCGCCGAGCCTTTATCGAATAAGGCCCAGCCGATAAGACACAGGGCGAAGAGACCAAAGCTTGCCCTGACCCATTGCAGTAATCTGTCTTGGGTGCTGGTTTGATAACCGTGCAAAACACGATTGAGCAGGGCGAGAGTACCGCAGGCGGCGAGTAGGGCACTGGTCGCCATCAATGGCGGTAACCAATAGGTATGCCAGAGTGGCCGTGCTTTGATCGCCATGGTTTCCATTCCGGTATAAAGCGCAATACTGCAGGCGCTTAGGCTAGCAATCAGTGCGATTGGCTTGATCCATTTATCACTATCCCAGTCTCCTAGGCGGATAAGTTGGGCAATACGCCTCATCCAATCTTGGGACGATTCCCCTGGTGTCGAGGCTTTAGTTGGCAAGTATTGGCGCAGTAACAGCCAAGCAAAAAGGGCACTCGCACCGGAAAATACCGGCAGTAAAAAAGCGCCGTACCACATCCACGAATGCGGCCTGATTTGGGCATAGAAATGCCATGCCCGCAGCGGTTGGTGCAGGTCAGCAAGCAGCGCAATCGGCGCGACTATGCCAGAGGTGAGCATCAAACAGGCGCAGAGCTTGAGCAGTCTGGCATCGGTTTGTTTCGCGCTAAATAAATGTATGGTCGCCACCCACACACTGGCGTAGGCCAAACCCATCAAAAAGAAGTATTGCACCGCCCAGGGCAGCCAAGTGATGGCGATATCTGGGGTAAAGATTTCTTTAATGACCATGGTGGATCTCCTCGCCAGTGTCTGTCAGTAGGGTGCGAACGGGGGCTTGGCCGCTGATCCTGTGTTCGAAGGCGCTGTTCATGCCGATGTAAAACACTCTAGGTGCCGTGTTGGCATCGGGCTTGAGCACCTTGATATCCGCTTGATTCGCTTTGAGTAGCTGGCTGATGTGGCTGTGAGGATCGTTCAGATCGCCAATCACCCTCGCTTCGCCGACGCAGGTTTCGACACAGGCGGGTAAGAGTCCTGCTTCGAGCCTGTGGGCGCAGAAGGTGCATTTATCGGCGGTGTTGGTCTCATGGTTGATAAAGCGGGCATCGTAGGGGCAAGCCTGCACACAGTATCCACAGCCGACGCACCATTCGTTGTTGACGACCACTATGCCATCAGGGCGTTGGAAGGTGGCACCCGTGGGGCAAATCGGGATGCAAGGCGGGTTTTCACAGTGATTACACAGTCTTGGTAACATCAAAAATGCGGGCGGCGTAACAGCATCCTGTTGCGACACTTCGTATTGCTGCACTGTGGTACGAAATTGCCCCAAGGGCGGCAGGTTTTCGAAGGTGCACGCCACGGTACAGGCCTGACAGCCGACACAGCGACGCAGGTCAATCACCATGCCGTAGCGTTTGCCCGTAGCTGCAGTTTGAGCCGTCGGTTGGGCTTGCACTTGCACGACGGGAATGAGCGCGGCGCCGACACTCACACTGGCCATTTTTCCGAGAAACTGACGTTTACTCTTGTCCATAGGAATTTCCTTCACTCTTACAGATAAAACGGGTCGAAAGACTTAGGGTTTAGCGTTTGAGGCATTCTGTAAAAGGCGGGGTGGCATCTCTATAGTGGTTTTCCACATATCGGATAGGGACTTGATCTAGCGCAACAAATATCAGTTAGAATGACCTCTCAAAAAATAGGGGTTATGATTTAGCAAAACAAAATGGATGTAATCCTAGGGCTAAGGAGTATGGCACAGTGTTGAGTGTTGTCGTATCAACTGTCGTATCAAGCGTCGTATCCGTATCAAACAATGGCAATGGCTGGAGCTGGGGCAGGCTATCGGGAGTGAGACTCATCATTGCCTTCGCTGGTTTGTTGAGTTTGAGTGTGGTGGCCGAGGAATCGGCCGCTCAAATGGCGCAGACTGGTGTTTTAAGCTTAGCGCCTGCCGCGCAACAGATGGATGACGCCGCGAACTATCAAGTGGTTGATGTGGGTGTATTGGCCATTCGAGGCTACAAGGGCACCATCAATCGTTGGCAACCGCTGATGGGGTGGCTTGAGTCACAAATTCCCAATAGTTACTTTAGGTTACATCCATTAAGCCTTGAAGAGTTAGCCAGAGGGGTCGAAACCGAGGGTCTCGATTTTGTTATCACTAACCCTGGTCAGTCGGTGATGTTGGCGCGGCAGTATTCCCTGTCTTGGCTCGCTACCCTACGAAGCCCTATCAATAATGGTGCGGCCATGCAGGTGGGGTCGGCGCTGGTGGTCAGGGCCGATTCCCCCTATCAGACCTTAAAGGATCTCAAAGGCAAGCGCCTTGGCATAGTCTCCAAAAATGCCTTCGGTGGTTATCTCACTATGGTCTACGAGGCGCAGCTAAAGGGCATAGATTTAATCCATTTAGTGGGGGATATCATTCCCTTAGGATTTCCGCTCGATAACCTAGTGTATCAGCTTGGCGGTACAGGTCAGCAGGGTGGGACAAGTGAGCTTAGTGCTACAGATGAACCAAGCGTTAAAACATCAAGCGGTAAAGCTCCCAGCGTTAAAGCTCTAGGCTTAGATGCGGCGATTGTGCCCGTCTGCCAACTTGAGCAAATGCAGGCCGAAGGCTTGATCAACATAAAGGATTATCGGGTGCTCGATAATCAGGCGCCCGTTGGGTTTCATTGCCAAGTGTCGAGTCGGCTCTATCCCAACTGGTCGATGGCTAAGACCAATCGTGCGACACAAACCTTAGCTAAGCAGGTGACTCAAGCCCTGCTAGCCTTACCCGAAGACAGTCCCGCCGCGAGAGCCGCCGAATCCGCGGGTTGGACTACGGCCGTGAGTCAACTGGCGATTGATCAACTGCTTAAAGATCTCGATATGCATCCCCTGCAAACTCCGTGGTGGCAGCGAGCGTGGCAATGGGTGAAGCTGCATCAGCATTGGGCTTGGCTAGCGTTGGCGATTTTAGTGCTGCTCAACGTGTACCATTTCTGGCTCGAATATCGCTTTAGCCGCCGTGGCCGTGAGTTGATCAATACTCAGAGGCAACTCAATGAAAACCGCGCCCTGTTGGAACATGCCCAGCGCATCGCGATTGCGGGGGAGTTAGGGGCGAGCCTATCCCATGAACTCAATCAACCGCTGGCGGCGATTGGCCATTATTGCCATGGCGCCGAGGTGCGTTTGCAGCGTGGAACCCGTCCTGAAGAATTACAAGCTGTGCTGAACTTAATTCAGCAAGAGGTCAGCCGCGCCGACAGTATTATCAGCCGTTTGCGTAACTTATTGAAAAAGCGGCCAGTCTCCAAACAACCTTTATATTTGCACCAACTTGTGAACGACACTGCGCCGCTACTCGCCTATGAGCTGGAGCAGCATCAGATCCAGCTTTCCACCAATATCAGTGGTGAAGCCTATCAATTGCCCTTAGATGAAGTCGGCATGCAGCAGCTATTGCTCAACCTATTGAAGAATGCCGCCGATGCCTGTGTGCAGCGTCAGCAGGCTGAGCTTGACCTTGCAAAACCCTATCTGCCCACAATCGATATCGATCTTAGGTATCTTGAGCGCAAGATACTGCTCACTGTGACAGACAATGGCACTGGGCTGACCGAGGATGCCAATCTGCTGATGCAGGCCTTTTATTCGACTAAGTCCGAGGGCTTAGGGCTGGGGCTGGTGATCTGCCGTGATATTGCCGAGAGTCATGGTGGCCGTTTTAGCCTAGAAACCGCCCTCGGTGGCGGCTGCCAAGCACAGGTTTCCTTACCCCGTAAGCTAGATGGAGCACCAGCATGAGCCACGAATTGCCCGTGTATTTAATCGATGACGATGAGTCGGTGCGCCGCTCGCTGCGGTTTATGCTCGAAAGCTATGGCCTGACTATCCACGATTTTGATAGCGCCGAGGCATTTTTTGCCGCCATCGATTTGAGTGAGCCGGGCTGCGCCTTAGTCGATGTGCGTATGCCGGGCCTTAGCGGGCCACAGTTACATGCGCAATTAGTGCAGCATAATAGTCCGCTGGCGGTGATTTATCTTACCGGCCACGGCGATGTGCCCATGGCGGTGGAGGCGTTAAAACTCGGGGCGGTGGATTTTTTCCAAAAGCCCGCCGATGGCGCCAAGTTGGCCGATGCGGTAGTCAAAGCGCTAGAGCATGCCAAGGCGCATTATCAAGATAATCAATATGTAAACACCTATTTGGCGCTTACGCCGCGTGAGCGGGAAATCCTCTCTCTTATCGCTAAAGGCTATAAAAATCAGGAGATTGCCGATACGTTGTGCATCGCTATGCGCACGGTCGAGATTCACCGTTCTAATCTTATGCGGGGCATGCAGGTTGGCTCGCTCGCCGAGATGATCTTAATCTATAGTCGTATCGCCGATCGCCTTCCCCCCGCATAAAACTCACCTTTCTTGGGGCGAATTGGCGTATCCTTGGCCGTTTGATGTGAGCTAACGCATTCAGCCCTAGGTGCTGAATTGCCAAGGCTCGATGATTGCCTTATTTTAGGGGCTAACTTTTAAGGCCAAGACTTTTAACATCCCGATTTTTGAAGTCTAATGCCGCTTTTGGACAACCTTATCGTTCGCTTTGTGCATAAGGTCTCCCGTTTGGATAAGGAATGAAATGCCAAGCTTGATTCGTATTGTGCTGATTGATACGCACCTTCCGGGCGTTGTGGAACTCGCCCTCAATGGCCATACCAATATTTGTGGTACTAACGCCTCGGGTAAAACCACTCTGCAACGTTTAGTGCCTGTATTTTATGGCGAATATCCTAGCCGCGTTGTGCCTTCAACCCGTGATAGTTTCGAGCGTTGGTACTTGCCACACGATTCAAGCTACATCATTTACGAATATCAAAAGGCCGATGGCTTGCTCTATCAAGCCGTGCTGGCGTCGGCGGGCGATGGTAAAGGGGTGAACTACCGCTTTATCGGCAAAGGTTTCGAGTTAAGCGATTACATTAAAAACCAAAATGGTGACACCATTTTATGCCACACCATGGCAGAACTCGGCCGCGAATTAAAACGTCAAGGCGTAGCTACCACTAACTTGCTGAATACCCGCGAATACCGCGCGATTATTCAAAACGATCGCACCCTGTTAAGCACAGGCAGCAACCGCAGCGAGCTGCGAGCCTATGCGCACCAATTCGCCCTGTGTGAAGGTGAGCATTCACTGCGCCACATCGAGAAACTCGCCAAGGCGGTGCACTCCAAAGAAGGCAAAATGGAAACGGTCAAATCCATGATCGCCGCCATTTTGGAAGAAGACGGGGTGAATCCACCTAGCTCACGCCTCAATCCACAACGCGTTGAGGCGTGGATCCGCGAGAGTCAATTAATCCAAGGCTTTGAAGTGATCCGCCCCGAGTTTGAAAAACTCGAGCAGGAATTTAACCAATTGCTCAGCGCCGAGATGCGCCTCTCGAGTCTGTCCCGTGGTTATCGCAACGACGAAAGCCTAGAGGCCGATCGTTTAGAGATCCAACAAACCCTGTCTAAGGAGCTGAATTTAAAGCTTCGGATGTTGGACGACGAATGGAAAGAAGTGCGTGACGAGCTAAACCTTGACCTATCCGCCGCCAAGGGCGACGTGGCCAAGTGCGAGTACGAACTCGATGCGATTGAAGATCAGCACGGCGCCTTTTTAGATGCCAATATCGAGCAAGCCAAGGCGGACTTGGACATGCTGCCAAACTGGCGCGCGGACATGGAAAACTTAAGCGAGCGCCATAAATTACAAACCGAAAAACACCAAGATATTGAAGCGGCTTACAATGCTCGCCGCAGTAAAATTGGCGAGCAGTTAAACCGCGAACTGGAAGGCTTACACGCGGATCAAGACAAGCAACGCGAAGCGCGCGACAAACAGCGTGAAGTGGCAAGAGCCGATCTCGATGCCCTCGAAGCCCAATGGCGCAGCCAAATGGATGCAGGCAAGGCAAGCTTTAGCGAGCAGGAATATCAATTCAAACTCAATGCCGCCGAGCTTAAATTACGTGTCGATGGCGTGACCTACACCGAGGAAGAAAAGTTAAGCCTCGCGATTTTCGACGAGCGGATTCACCGCGCCGACGAAGAGCAAGAAAGCTGCAACGCTAAGGTGGAGCGTTTAAGTAGCGATGAGCGTAAGCTGCGCGCCAAACGCGACCAAGCCAACGAAGCCCTGCGTATCGCCAGCCTGCGGGTTAACGAGCGCCAAACCGCGCTCGATGAACTGCATCATATGCTGTTCCCGCAGTCCCATACCTTGCTCGAGTTTCTGCGTAAGGAAGCCCAAGGTTGGGAGCAGAGTCTGGGTAAAGTCATTGCCCCCGAGTTACTGCACCGCACCGATTTACATCCGAGCGTGACAGGGACGAGCGACACCCTGTTTGGGGTGCATTTGGATCTTAAAGCCATTGATGTGCCTGAATATGCCGCCTCCGAGCAGGAGCTGCGTATTCGTTTAAGCAAGGCAGAAGAGGCCCTGCAAAGCGCGCAGGAATTACAGGCCGAGGCCGAATCACAGCTGGTGGCGATTAACGGTGAGCTGGATAAACTCAGCCGTGAACTCACCTTCGCCCGCACGGCTTACAAGAATAGCCGCGATGATTTACGTCGTCTGTTCGATGAAAAACGCAGTGAGCAGGACAAGATCAACAAGGCGCTGGCCGAGCGTAAAGCCTTTGCCCAGCAGCGCTTAACTCAACTCGATGGCGAGCTAAAGCAGCTTAAGCATCAACATCAGCTCTGGCTCGAAGAGCAAAAAGAGCAGGCGCTCGAAGCGCGGATGGAAAAACAAGCCTACTGGCAGGAAGTCATTGGCGCGCTCGACAATCAACTCGGGCAAATCAAGGCCACTATCGACGCTCGCCGCGAAAGCGCTAAGGCCGAGCAGAAAGCCTGCGAAACCTGGTACAAAAACGAGCTTAAGTCCCGCGGTGTGGATGAGGACAATATCCTTAAACTCAAGCAACAAATCCGTGAGCTTGAAACCAAAATCAGCCGCGCCGAGCAGCGCCGCAGCGAAGTATTGCGCTTCGATGATTGGTATCAACACACTTGGTTGCTGCGTAAACCTAAGTTGCAGACCCAATTGAGCGACGTAAAACGTGCCGCCTCGGAAATCGATCAGCAGCTTAAAGCCAAGACTCAAGAAGTGAAGACTCGCCGCCAACAACTCGAGACCGAGCGTAAGGCCTCGGATGCGGCGCAAATTGAAGCCTCTGAAAACTTAACTAAACTGCGCGCCGTGATGCGTAAGTTGGCCGAGCTGAAACTGCCCGCCAACAATGAAGAAGCTCAGGGCAGCCTTGGTGAGCGTTTGCGTCAGGGCGAAGATTTATTGCTAAAACGCGATTATTTGATGGGCTCGGTTAAGCAATATGTGGAGCATTTTGACTCTGTAATTGCCAGCAAGTCAGGCTCAGGTTTAGCCGAGACTTGGGAGCGCGCTCGCGAAGAATCGAGCTTTATCAATGACAAAGGTATACGCCTGCTGGATTACCGCAAGCTAGTGCCACAGCTTGAACAGTTACTCAATGTGATTGTGCCGCAATCGATTATGGCGCTGCGCGAACAGGGGCGGATCTTCGGGGTCGACTTAACCGCCTTCTACGATGTACTTGCCGATATCGACCGTCGCATCGCCTCCCAGAGTGCGCGCATTACCCGCGAAGTGGGCGAGGAGTTATTCCTCGATGGCGTATCCGAGTCTGCGGTACGTATTCGCTCTAAGATCAGCGAATTAGAGTTTTGGCCTGAGCTTGAACAGTTCGTTAAAGCCTTCAAAAATTGGAAAGCCGACGGCTTTAATGGTCTGCCCGATGAGGAATACACCAACAGCATGCGCCGCGCCTTAGACATTATTGGCCGCGCGGCCTTAACCGGCGGCATTGCTAAGTTGCTGGAAATCGAGCTGCGCCTCAAAGAGGGCAATAGCGACCTGATTATCCGCACCGACAGACAGCTGAACGAATCCTCGAGCCACGGTATGGCTTATTTGATCCTGTGTAAGTTCCTGTTGGCATTCACGCGCTTGTTACGTGGCCGTGCCGATGTGACCATTCACTGGCCGATCGACGAGCTTGGCACGCTGCACCACACCAACGTGAAGAAGATTTTCGATGCCTGTGGTAACAACAATATCAGCGTGTTAGGCGCCTTCCCGAACCCTGAGTCAGAAGTGCTGAACCTGTTCGAGCACCGTTACATTATTAATAAACAAACTAAGAAGTTGCAGGTGGTGAAGCCCAAAGCCAATCCGATTGCCGATATGTTGAGTAAACGCCTGAGCAAGGAGGCCATCTAATGAGTGCTGCCATGAATGAGTCAAACCAAACCGTATTAGTCGGTACGGGCGCCATTATCGAACTCTTGCTAAAAGGTGAGTTTATTTGCCGTACCACCAATGAAGATGGCTGGCGCGCATTGAAAAATAACAGCACCCGCGAGCGGGTCGAGGCTTATCTGAATCAAATCAATCGCACAGTGGCTTCGGCCGCCGAGGGAGATGTGTTTTTCTGCGGTTATTTGCAGTTAGGCGAAAGCGAACGCAAGGTGATTTCATCGCAGTTTAAGGATATTTGTCAGGCACTTATCCCTATGGTGGAGTGGCTGGTATTAGTGCAGGAAGCCAGCGGCCAAGATGCCCCCTTAAGCGAAGGCGCGCCAGTACGTTTAACCGAGTTGCAAAGCCGAATTGAAGATACGCCCGCGTTTCGTGAGCAGTTGGCCAAACTCAGTCAATACCGTTTATTTGGCTCAACCAGTACCAATAGCGATGCGCAAATTAAGTTAGTGTTCAAGCGCTTAGTGGAGCTTGGTTATCTGGTGCGCCCTAACGTGGAAAAACAAATTTATATCGCCACTGGCAAGTTGGATTACCTGTACGAAGTGATCCGCTTTATCGACGAGACCGAAGGCCTCAGCCTTGAAGCGCAGGCGGAAACGGCGACGCAGCGGGATTTACTATGATGCCTTGGACGATAACGCACAGCTTCAACCAAGGAGGCCGCGATGAGTAGTAACTTACATCAGGCTGGGGTTAAGCTACTCAAGCAGTTAGGTCGCCATGCAGACATTATTATGGACGCCTATCTGGCAGGCTCGCTCAAGGAAGAGAGCCATGACCCCGCCGTAGTTGAAAAACTCAAGCAGGCAGGGATTTTATGGCGCCCAGAGCCAGACCAAGAGCTGCGCCTTAAACGCTCGGTGCGTGCCTTGCTCGAAGAGGGCCTAAGTGATGAACGCAATCGCCAAATCGACTCCAACGTCGGCTCAGCGCTCGCCACCATTAAGACCTTGGCCGACCATTATAAAGAAGCGCGCCACAGCTCAGATTACAGCGCCGCCGAGGCGTATCTGTCTGATTTAAGTGAGCATGTGTATAGCTTTGCCGACAGTTTACGTTACTCCATCCGCGTGTTGTGGGGACGCATCAACAACGAGTTCGGTTATGTCGGTACCATTAACGCTAAGATCCGTGAAAACGAACTCGCTCAAAGCCAAGTATCTGAATTGCTCAATGGCTTGGAGATGTTCCAGTTTAGCGAATTAGGTGAAATCGCCGGTGATATCCGTGAGCTGCGTAAGCTGCTGGTGACGACTTTGCAGGAAACCATGAGCGACTGCGCCCAGGAACTCAGTGTGGTGCAGGGCAGGTTGCTGGAACTTCTCGGCCGCTTTAGGCAAATTCGCGGCCGTACTCGCTTGCTTAAGGGCTGGTTACTGTACACCGATTTGCATCCGGATTATCGCCCTGCGGACCATGTGTCTCATAAGGAAATCCCAAGCCTTTTCAATCGCGCCGAAGTGTTATTGGCCCCAGCGTCTGTGGATGTGCATAACGCCAGCCAAGAGTTTGAGCTGATGAACATTGTCGCCCATATCAAGGCAATTAGCCGCCAGGGCATAGTCGAGACTGTACGCGAGCAGGATGTGGCCGTGCCGCTGACGCAGAATGAAGACTTTGATATTCCTGATAATCCACTCAAGCAAGCGGTCGACACTTACTTTGTCGACGTGATTGAGTCGGGCTTACGTCAGTCGGCGCTCGATTACTTAGCTGAAAAAGCCCTGCCATGGGATGCCGAAAGCTGGATTTATCAAGTGATTGGCGGCTACGAAGGCTTACCCGATGAGCATAAGGCCTATTTCGAGTTAGAGCCCTTAGGCGAACCCCATCCGATCTACAGCGGTAACTTTATTATCCGCGATGTGGAATTATGGCTCGCCTAGGTAAACAGCAGTTGCAACTCTTGGAGGGCGTTTATCTTAATCGCTCTCCAAGGGTAAAACTCAGCCCGAATTGGCGAACGATTTACCGCGAGTTAGAAGTGGGCGAGCTGGATGGTGCGGAAAAATATTTGTGTTTTGTGCCGCGAGATTTTGAGTTGCTGCGCCAAGGTGTATTGGCAAAAGAGGGCGTCGATTTACAGGCGCTGGACTTTAATCTAGACCGTATCGCCATGTCCGCTCAAAGCCAGAATGAAAAGCTGGCGAGTATCCGCCCAGAAGCCGAGTATGTTTTGTTGAAGTATCTCGGTTTTGAATCCCCTCCCATGGGGATGTCTGCGCGTTCTGCGTTACGCACTCCCTTAGATGAAGCGCAGCAGCTTTGCCATGAGCTTAATGTTAACGCCATCTTAGTGGTTGAAAACCTAGATATATTCGATGCCATCACCCAAGCGCGCTTACCCGCCGAACTTAGCCGCGTTATGGTGATTTACCGTGGTAGCGGCCACCATTCACCCATTGGTGTGCGACAGTTTTTACAGGCGATGGCGGGTAAAATGCCGATCATTGCCTTTACCGATCTCGACCCCGCAGGGCTGCAAATTGCCCATACCTTAACGGGCATGACCCATTGTATCGTGCCCCAGTTAGCGCTTTTTGCACCTAGCGAGTTACTCGCTATCCCACAGATTAATTCCGCTGATGACTTTGCCAAGCAAGCGCCTCAGGCTAAATACTTACTGTCAGCCGACTTAAAAAATTGGCAGCAATTAAGCCTTTGGTTAATTCAGCAACGCATTAGCATTAAACAGCAGCACCTGCTGGCGCATCGGCTTGAGCTAGTGCTACTGGCATATTGTTAGTCGTTACTCTTCACGATCTCTCTATTAACACCGTAATATGTAGATTTTAATTCTGATTAAATTGTTTATTTGGTTTTTAAATCTAGCATTATTCAAGCTGAATCGATTAATTGTGTTTATTTGGTTTAAATACTGTTTAAATTTTGATTTTTCAACTTGCATCTTAATAGCGCAATTATTAATCGATAATTTTATTTTTAATAAAAATCATATAAATACAAAATTTTTGTGATGAGTTTGGCTTAATTGAAAATGAAATAAGTAAATTTATTCATTGAATTTACTGTCAGCATGTTTCACTATCCCCGCCTGAACCGAAAAGGGAATGGCGATTTTGCTCATCAAGGAAGATGAATAATAAAAGATGAGCTATTTGGGGAAACCATAAGCATGATTAAATCACTTTCGACGCGGATCTTTATCGGTCTGTTTGCGGGACTTATTCTCGGCACCTTAGTGCAATATTTTCTAAACGATATTGGCTTCTTTTCTGGCAATTTAGTCGAACTGGCTGGCGGCGTCGGCACTATGTTCGTCAATATGATCATGATGTTGGTCGTGCCTCTGGTGTTTGTCAGTATCGTTTGCGGCGTGTGTGAGCTGCAGGACTTAAAAAGCTTTGGCCGCCTTGGCGGCAAAACCTTCGGCTTTTACATCGTTAATACCGTGGTCGCTATCTCAACCGCCCTGTTAGTGGTGCTATTGCTCGACCCTGGTAAAGGCGTCGATATGAGCAGTACCGATGGTGTGGCGATTACCGCGACCGAACTTCCCAGCTTAATGGCGCTGCTGATTGATATAGTGCCGCGCAACCCGGTGGCGGCTTTTATGTCGGGCAATATGCTGCAAGTGATCTTTATGGCACTGATGCTGGGCGGGGTGATTAAATCCCTCGGCGAGCATGTGGCTGGCGCGGTACAAGGTTTTCAAACCGCCAATAAAATCATGATGAAACTGATTTCTGTGGTGATGAGCCTTGCACCTTATGGCGTGTTTGCGCTGATGTTTAAGTTAGGCGCCACCTTAGATGCGGCAGTATTTATGAGCGTGCTCGAATATGTCGTGATCATTCTGGCGCTGTTATTACTGTGGATTTTTGTGGTCTATCCGCTGGCGGTGGGATTCTTCACACCGATTTCGGCCAAGAGCTTTCGCGAGAAAACCCAAGAGCAAGTGCTGTTTTCCCTGTCTACTGCCAGCTCTAATGCCACGATTCCTGTGACTATGCGCACCCTAACGGAAAAGCTTGGGGTTAACCGCGCCGTGGCAGGTTTTGGTGTGCCGCTTGGGGCGACCATGAATATGGGCGGCGTGGCGATTTATATCACGATTGCGATCTTCTTTGTCGCCAATGCCTTCGGCATGCCAATCACCAGCGAGCAATTGCCATCGCTGCTGTTTAGTATCTTCCTGTTATCCGTTGGCGCGGGTGGTGTGCCCGGTGGCGGCATGGTGATGATTGGGGTATTAATCCATCAAATGGGCTTGCCGATTGAAGCCTTTGCGATTGTGGCCGCGCTGGATCGCATCATCGACATGGTGCTGACCTCCTGCAACGTGGTGGGGGATACGGCGGTGTTGACCATCGTCGACCAAACCGAAAAGGCTCATCAAGTCGAGCTGGTCGATAGCGAGTCTTAAATCGCACAACTAAAAAAGCCACTGATTACAGTGGCTTTTTTGTATCAGGACGAGACATGCCCTTACTGGCTGCACTTCTGTTTTAGTTGGCTGACCGCTTCACTAAATCCCACGGCCACTAAGGTTGAGCTAGTGTATTTGCTTGAGCGAAACGAAACAGCCTCAAGGCTTAGCTCTTGAGTTTGCAACTGAGCTAATGCCTGCCACAGATCGTCATCGGCCTTTGGCAAACTGGTAAAGTTCATCAAGGTCGCGGTGCCGCGGAATTTCACACTGTGCTGCTTGTCGCTGCGAATAATTAGCACGCTCGGATCGCTACCAAATGCAAAGGATTCACCCATAGTGACGTTTAAAATGGGTTGGGTTTCGCCAACGGAGCAGCTCAAGCTCAGCTTGAGGCCTTTATCAATAAAGTCGATGCTATGGCTTTTAGGGACGGGTTCTGCGGTGTCTAAGCTTGTGGCTAAATCTTCCTTGGCATATGCGTAGCCTAAATGACTGACGAGCATGAGGGCCAGTAACTGTGTTTTCACTTTACTACCTTGTTAATTGTGCGGACGAATACAGGTGATGATTTGTGTTGCTACATTGTCAAAATGTTGGCGATTATAAAGAATCTTGACGCATTTTAATAACCCTTTTGGGTTAATTGGTCTTGAATTTGATTCAAAAGGTTAGCCTTTGGTATCAAACGCCGTTTAGGTTGAAACTCGGGCTATTATCTCAAGCAATAATTTCAATTCAAACATGCACTTATGCAATGCCGACTAAATTAATACCAAAGTGCGAGGCACATTTTTTGTTCATAAAATAAAAAAGCCACTATTATCAGTGGCTTGTTTTAATCTTTGGCACTCGGCATTGTTTGGCAATGGCTGGTTTCGTGATGCATAGCACTCACTCTCAAACAGCAATGCCGCTTACGGGGCGATGTCGCCGTTTATTTACGAGTCATCTTATCCAAGTAACCCATGGCAAATGCCGACACCACGAAGGTGATATGGATAAGCAAGTACCACATGATTTTGTCGTTATCGATATTCTTCACATCCATAAAGATTTTCAGTAGGTGAATTGACGAAATCGCCACAATGGAGGCGGCCACTTTGTTTTTTAGTGAGCCCGAATCTAATTTACCCAACCAGCTGAGCTTCTCACTGTCTTCGCCGACATCCAGCTGCGAGACAAAATTCTCGTAGCCAGAAAACATCACCATCACAATCAGACCGCCCACTAGGGTGATATCAATTAAGGACAGGGTGACCAGCACCAGATCCACTTCGGTCATCTCAAAAATAATCGGCAGAATATGGAAGATCTCTTGGAAGAATTTAATGCCTAAACCCAACAACACTAGACTCAGTCCCAAGTAGATGGGCGCCATAATCCAGCGTGATGCGTACATTAGCCTTTCAAATATTTTTTCCATATGGAGCAAATCCTTAGTGGTTAAAGCTTAATAATCGAATCTATGAAGCCAAAACAATAACATACTGGGTTAACGCCGCGCTATCGGCCAATCGCAAAGGCGTGAGGTATATGCAGGTTAGCCTGTATAGGCTGATATGTTCTGATCAACACTAGATTTGCGGTTTAGTGAATCAATTTAATGGTTATCTAATGCGGCCTTACGGCCGAGGTAAGTCAAAGTCGTGGGTCTTCAACCCACACCCGACCAAGAGGGGATCAACAGCAATTCCCTCTTGGATCTCCCTTGCCGCCCCTAGCGAAGTTACATGCATTGGTTAGTGGCTTCGTGCTTATTCAAAAATCGCTAACGCCCTTCAGCAACTTCGCAGGGGAAGGTGAACTTCTGTGGTCCCAGTGTTGGCTGCTAATCCTAAAAGAGTTGTGCCTGCCTCATCTTTCTGAACTAATCTGGTATTCAAAGTGTACTATCACTCTGCATAGCCATTTAGATTCATATTATTTAAGCCTTCAATAGCAAATAATTTTCTTAACTCAATATCTATTTGGCATGAATCTAGAAAGTGACCTTGAACAAATTGACGAAATAGGATGAGAGCAAAGTTTGCAATATCATCAAGCGAACCTAATGCTTTGAAAATTTCATATATTAATCTAGACAGACTTTGTTCGCAGGTATCGCCTTCGAGACAGAGCATTGAAGACTCGCAGCAAGCATACACAACATGTTCGGTATATCTCCATTCGAAGAAGCTTCGCTGAGCTTTGAGTTCAATATATGCTGAGCACATTGATTTCAAACAACACTCCGTTAAAACTTGCAGTGCTATATCTGTAGATGGGTAGTTATTCGGATACATTTTAAGTATTTTGGCTGCAAGGTATTGGCCTTTTTCTTTCTGGCTACATAGTTCAACTACATCTCTGTGCATTATTGGGACAGTCAAACCATATTGAACATGACATTCAGCATGTCGACTTTCAGTTGTCTTTGTCGCTATACTGGCGTCGTTCATGAACTGGCTTACGTTAGCTAGTGGTATATCAAACTGTCGATAAAAAGAGCAAAAAATTGAATCTAAACAAAGGAAAGGTATAGAGTGAGACATTGATGCCTTGAGAGAACTGTAGTGAGATATATCGAGAATATCTTTCACCTTAGTTATTATCTCCGGCATATCGATACTTTTAGATGATATTAACTCGCACATACCATACAACAATTGCAGATTGTTAAAAGAAGCATCTCTAGCAATATCATCAGCTGTTGTTTTTAGGAAGCCTTGCTCAAATTTAGAAATGGATAAATAATCGGCACGACCAGTATGTTCTATCCAATCAGAAACAATTTCCTTTGTCTCTCTAGTGATATAAAGTTTGATTCCTGTACGAATGAGGCCATGGCAAAAACCTGTGAGAGATAAATAAGTTAGAGAAAGTACATCAAGGACAACTGACTCTTTGATGATTTCGCCATCAGAATATAAATTTAAAGTTGAATTGCTTTTTTTATCAAAAAGATAAAGAAACGAGCCTCGAATTAAATCGTTTTGGTGAGTTTGGTGTAATCGCATTAGGAGGGGGATAGTCTTCCCATTAATTTCGGCATCAATAATTTGTTTTTTTTGAGATATGGCGCCTATTTGGTTTAAAAGATCTTCAACATTTCCCTCTTCAAACCAAAGTTGGTAGAAACAATCAGAGCCAGGATTTGTGTCGTTACGGATATTAATCGATATCCGAAAAGCGCCCACGATAGGTGGCAGTCTCTCAATTACTTGATAGGTCGCCAATCCTACTTCAATTTTATCACCTACATGAGCATCCTTGAGACTCTTACCCAAAAGAGTATCAGTGCCCAATAGATATTCACTATGTTCACCACTATCAACTAATAGTTTTGTATACGTACGATTACCGGAGCGATATACAATGGCATTGGAACATCGTTCGGAAGGATACTTAATATCAACAGGGTATTCACTGAGGTATATATTATTAAAGTGAAGGTTGGTAACGTTGATAGCCATTCCAACAGGATCGTCAATAAACCACTCTAATATGACAGATTCAGCTAAAGGTAAGTCAGTTTTTGCCATTAAATTAAGAAGTATAAAGCCTTCATAACTGTATTTTTCAATAATACTTTTAGGTATTTTTGATATAGTAAACGCTAATTCTTCTGATGAAGTCTTTGCTAAATGCAAAGATTGCAGTAGAACTCTCCAGTAGTAGCATGAATTTGGATATTTATTTAAAGCATTTTCTGTTAGTTGAATTGCTTTTTGAAAGTTTTCAGATGATATGGCTCTTTCAATCTTGATTGCCATGAATCTGTAGCTTTCTCCGACACCTTCCATTTTTTCTAACAGGTCATCTAATTTTACAAGCTGGTCCGAATCCAGTAATGCTTCTGCATATACATCTAATATAGGAGAGGCCCAAGGGGATGTAGGTAATAAAGGTTCTATCAGTTTAACGGCAAAAAGGGGAAGTCCAGCTCTACTCAAATTTTGACATAACTGGTGTATTGCTAACACATTAAAGCTAATTAAACTTTCATAATTTTTTTCTAAGAAATGCTCAACTTTTTCCGATAATGCTATTTTTTGTGGTGTATTTTCATGATCACAGGTAATGGCATGGAGAGATATCTGAATAAATTTTCTTATTTTCTCATCAGATACTCTTACATCTCCCCCATTATCTAACCATCGCTGTATCTCGCGATTGGTGACATTCCCTTTTTCCAAGGCATAAGAAATCTGGGAGAAATCCTCCTCGGTTATCTTCAAGTCTTCTTGCTTAAGTAAGAAACTAGGAGATATTGAGCTGTTTTTATATTTAGCGCTACTTGATAGTATGCTGGATATGTTTGGAATTATATTTTTAGCTTCTTCGATGTTTTTTGAGCAAAAATCTATTAATTCAGAGGCCTGAAACTGTGTTGAAGCTAGCAAAATAGCTGCTATATGCACTACGCGGAAATCATCATAACCTTTTACTAACTCTAAAGTTTTTATAATTTGCTCTTCTAGTTCTTTCATTAATTTACTATTGATTAGCCAGAAGTGATTACCATTGACTAACTTATGGATTTCGTAGGCGTTGGAAAGAGATAAAAGAATTTTACTGTTACTGTTTGGGTATCTATTTATTAACTCTTTTGATAGGTTAATGGCAAGTTGGAAGTCTTCATGTCTTATTGCACACCTAACTAGTGAGCATAATTCATGCTCGAATAATTCTGATATGCTCTGAGATGGAAATTGAGCTAGCTCTTCTTTGTTAGCGATTTTTTCGTAGAAAACTTCTGTTGTAAAGCTGCCTTTGTATTGGGAATTATAATATCTACTTCTAGCATCACTATTTGATGAAAGTGATAAGTAGTGAATATAAATCGATTCTACAATATCCTTTATTATAGAATTTGACCTAGGGCTACGTAGTAATTCAATAACAATTTCTTTTTTGATGTTGGCATCTTTTCCTTGCGCGGTACTTAACTTATACTGAAGTATCTCAAGTAAATTTTTGCATTCAGCATCAATGGAACCCACGGAGTTAAGGCTTGTCAAATACGTATTTGCTGTTTTCCAATCTCTATGGGTTATGGCATGAAGGAATTGCTTTGCATAGATAACCAAATCACTGGAAGAGAGACTGGTTATAATAATATCCCCAATAGTTATACCTGAGTTATCACCAGCGATAATATTGTGTCCAATACCAGTACCTTGTGTGATTGAACTGTTGGTCATAATTCTTACTCATTTCCTTTATTTACTACTATATTACCTACATGAATTTGAGCATTATCATTGGCGTTAATGTTGTGCCCAACTCTTGAAATTTGACTAATATGAGGGCTGTTAACGCAGCTTGGTATTTTTTTCAACAAATCAGTTAGTGGCTGATGTTCACTGATTTTCCTCTCCATAGAATGAGGTGCTAAATCTTCATTAACACCGGCTTCTTTAAGTTGTTCCACAATCCTGTTTATTTGCTTTTCGTCAACAATCCAACCTTGAAGCTTAGACTTTAGCAGCTCATAACCTATGGTTGCTCCATTTTTAACCCCATCGTAGATGAGGCCTGAAAGTATTGCTGCGGTTAGGTATTCCATTGAGTTCCTCTTGATTTAAGCTCTTTGAAAGGGCGATTTATAGCTTTGTTACATCTAAACAAGCTAGCTTTAACCGTTTAGTTAGGTTTCTCATTTTTCCGATGGAAAAATGGGATCGACCCGAATCTCTGTTTATTTTATTTCTCATGTACTTAGCCTTTATTTGAAGCTGTAACTTAGAACCAATTTTTTCCAAGCTTTAAATTACCTGTGAGCTATGACTGCAATCTTGGCAGGTGAGGGTATAGCTCTGGTTGCGTTTTTGTATTTTGATATTTTTGCTTTGGCACTGTGGGCATGCTTGTTTCATTGGCGTGTTTTTAGTGCATTGATTGCATTTTATGTAGTAACCAAACTTACCGTACATCGGGGTGTAGTTTGTTGATTCTCCGCAATGTTTACAGCGAAGCATGCTGTTTGTTGTAGGTTGCGATATTGGTTGGTTTTTTACTTCTGCCACTTTGTTAACGGCAAAGGAGGCTACAGGTTCTTTGATTTGTGGTGTATGTACGGGCGTTATTTCACTCGCAGCTTGAGATTGGTCTAGGTGGCGATCGATTAAGAACTTAGCGATTGAATTCAGCTCTTCTTGATTAAAGTCTGGGCGGGGATCACTCACATTAATAATTCGGAAGAATTTGCTTTTAAGATTCATAATCTTTTCAAGCTTCTCGACTAAAAACTCTGTCTTAACTAACTGCTCTGAAACTGCCGCAGGCATAGTTTCTCTGTTGATGACCGCATCGCTTGAGACCGCACATAAATGATCCCAACACCGCATACCAAAGCCTTGCTGTCTTATCCCGAGTAACTTACCGAGAATTTCACTTCTATGCTGCTTCAGCATCTCTTTAAGCAGTGATTGTTGTAGTTCAACCTGTTTGATAGGTGATGGCATACCAAACCAGTTATTGCCGTGACTGCGTGTCCATTCGCCATGTTGGTTTACATCTACATGACCTTTTATGCTTTTAGACTCAATTAAAACAAAGCCGTAGGGATAAATAATTAAGTGATCAATTTGAGCTGTTTCGCCGTTAAAGGTGAATCGAAAATCATTGATAACGAGTACTTCTGGATGATCTTTGAAAGCGCGGCGCAGATAGAAGGCAACGTCCTGTTCTTGTTTTTGACCCGCAATCGTTTGTGGTGTTTGGGTATTTTGCAGTGTTTTAGTTTTCAGAATCATTTATCAACAGCGTCCATTCATAACTTGATAATAATCGGTTTCATAATACCCACTGTGCCATTGAAAGATAAAGACAAAAATCGCTAAACGTTAACGTTGGTCAAAGATAGGAAAGTGCAACTCTTTGGGGATTTACAGCCAACACAGAAGTTACAGAAGTTCACCTTCCCCTGCGAAGTTGCCGCGGGGCGTTGGAATAAATTGCGTGAGTCCGGTCAGGGATGACCGGCTAGCTTTCGGGGTACAGGATGTACCATCGGAAGCGATAGCAATTTATCCATAAGACCAAGGCTAGTCTCTAATACATGTAACTTCGCTAGGGACGCCGGGGGATTTCCAAAAGGGGAACAGGCGTTTTTCCCCTTTTGGTCGGGTGTGGGTTGAAGACCCACGACTTTGATTCACCTCGGCCGTTAGGCCGCAATTACTAATCGTGATTCACAGCGATAACTTTGTTAGCGTGACACCAAACAAATCATCACGATTGATTGAGGGTGAAGCCCCACGACGTTAAACTTTCTCGGCCGTAAGGCCGCATTTAAAAAGCGAATGTCGCATTCCGCAACAATAAAAAAGCCACTGTGGTCAGTGGCTTTTATCATAAAAAAATCAAAGCTTAAGCGATTCGGCTTAGTCCAGCGTTGGTTCTTCGCTGTAATCGATACCATGGTAGCTTAGGCAAGCGTCCACTTCATTGGCGCTACCTAGGATAACTGCAACGCGTTGGTGAATTTGGGTTGGTTGAATATCCAAAATGGTTTCATAACCAGTAGAGGCTTTACCGCCAGCTTGCTCTACTAACAAGGCCATTGGGTTGGCTTCGTACATTAAACGCAGCTTGTATGGCTTTTTCGGATCTTTATTGTCGGTTGGGTAAGTAAAAATACCGCCGCGAGAAAGTACGCGGTGCACGTCACCGACCATGGCAGCAATCCAGCGCATGTTGAAGGATTTTTCGCGCGGGCCAATTTTGCCTAGCAGTAAATCGGCGATATAGGTCTGCATTGGCGCTTCCCAAAAACGTTGGTTCGACATGTTAATGGCGAATTCTTGGGTGTCAGGGCTGATGCTCATGGCCGCGTTGGTCAGTAAAAATTCGTTGGTTTCTGGGTGCAGGGTAAAGAGTTGCACGCCTTGGCCTGTGGTGAGCGCGAGCATGGTTGATGGACCGTAGAGCACATAACCTGCGGCTAACTGATTGCGGCCAGATTGTAGGAAGCTCGCCTCGGTTAACTCACCCTGTGGTGCTGGTAAAACAGAGAAAATCGTGCCGACTAGCGAGTTGATATCGATATTTGATGAACCATCTAAAGGGTCGAAACACACCAGATATTGACCATTGGCGCTGACTTCAACCACATGATCTTCTTCCTCAGAGGCTAAGCCGCGCACTGTGCCGTCGGCTTTTAATGCATCTTTGAGCATATCGTTGGTGATGATATCCAGTTTTTTCTGGGTTTCACCTTGCACGTTTTCCTGTTCGGTCGCGCCTAACACGCCAGCTAAGGCACCGTGGCGCACGGCATGGCTGATGGCTTTGGAGGTGTCGGCTAAGGTCAAAATCAGTTGCGAGAGGGATTCGTTCACTGCCTTTGAGGTTAAGTGCTGGGCAAGAGTCTGCATGTTAGGTCCTTTAGGGGTTCAACATTGAGGTCAATTTCATTATTTGCCGCGAATAATAACTCAGTTAGTCGACAATTTCAGCGATGTTGCTGTGGGTTTTAATCAATTTAAGCCAAGAGGGTTATCCCTTTGTGTCAGACTGAGTGGGTTATCTTGAAAATTGCGCTAACCGCAGGAGTTCGCCAGCTAATTTGTATCTGTATATTGCCTGCGCTTTTTATTTAGGCTTTGCCTTGGCACAATGACGGCAGTTTTTGATCGCCACCTTAAGGCGAGTATGCTTCCAAGGAATAATAATGACTAAAAATGGGTTAGCTTCTTCCCTGCGCTCGGTGACATTGGGCGCCTCATCCCTACTGATAGCGAGTCAACTGGCCATGGTTTCTAGCGCGATATTGACCCCCGCCTATGCGCTTGAAGGCGGCACAACGCCGCTGACTATCGAGCGCATGAATGCTTCGCCTGCCTTGGCGGGCACGAGTCCCCGTGGATTAAAGTTATCCCCAGATGGTCAAAGAGTGACCTATCTTGCGGGACGTAAAGACAACCAAAACTTTTACGATCTCTGGCAGATGGATGTGAAGACGGGCGAATCTAGCCTGTTGCTAAACGCCGATAAGCTGGCGAGCAATGAGTTATCCGATGAAGAAAAGGCCCGCCGTGAGCGCCAACGTATTTATGGCGAAGGCATTATGGAATATTTCTGGGCGGACGATAGCAAGGCGCTGTTGATCCCTGCTTCGGGGAATCTGTATTACTTCTCCTTAGCGGATAACAGCGTCAGCCAACTGCCGATAGGCGAGGGCTTTGCCACCGATGCGCGCCTATCGCCCAAGGGCAATTTTGTGTCCTTCGTGCGGGACCAAAATCTGTATGTGCTCAATTTAGCGACTAAAAAGCTTGAGGCCATGACCACAGACGGTGGCGGCGCGATTAAAAATGCCATGGCGGAATTTGTCGCCCAGGAAGAAATGGATCGCATGACGGGTTACTGGTGGGCGCCCGATGAGTCGGCCATCGCCTTTACCCGTATTGATGAGTCTGGTGTTGAGTTAGTCACCCGCAATGAAATCTACGCCGATGGCATTAAGCTTACCGAGCAGCGTTACCCTGCTGCGGGTAAAAACAATGTCGAGATCCAACTGGGTGTTGTGACCCTTAATAATAAAGCCATCAATTGGGTCACCTTAAGCGATGATAAAAATAAGGATATTTACCTGCCTCGCGTCGATTGGTTGCCGGATAGCAAGCATTTATCCTTTCAATGGCAGAGCCGCGATCAACAAAAATTAGACCTGCAAATGGTGGCGCTCGATGCGCTGACCAAGCCGAAAACCTTAGTCAAAGAGCGCAGCGATGCTTGGGTGAATCTAAACAATGACCTGCACTTCTTAAAGCAGCAATCGGCGTTTATCTGGGCCTCGGAGCGTGACGGCTTTAATCATCTCTATTTGTTTGACCTAAAAGGTAAGCTGAAGACGCAACTGACCAAGGGCAATTGGGCAGTCGATGAGCTGGAATATATCGATGAAACCGCAGGCTGGGTGTATTTCACCGGCCGCAAAGATACCCCTATCGAAAAACACCTCTACCGTGTGCCGTTAGCGGGTGGCAAGGTTGAGCGCGTGAGCAGCGAGGCGGGGATGCATAATCCGGTATTTGCCGATAGTCAAAGCGTGTATTTGGATTATTTCAATAGCTTATCTCAGCCGCCACAGATCAGTTTGCACGGCGATAAGGGCCAACATCTGGCGTGGGTCGAGCAGAACCAAGTCAAAGCAGGTCATCCTTTGTATGACTATGCTGGCCTGTGGCAACTGCCTGAGTTTAAAGAGCTTAAGGCGGAAGATGGACAAGTCTTACAAACGCGTCTCTTTAAACCTGTGCCCTTCGATGCGAACAAAAAGTACCCCGTAGTCGTGCGCGTTTATGGCGGCCCACATGCGCAATTGGTGACCAATAGTTGGAGTGAGCAGGATTACTTTACCCAATACTTAGTGCAGCAAGGTTATGTGGTATTTCAACTGGATAACCGTGGCAGTGCCCACAGAGGCACTCAGTTCGAACAGGTAATTTACCGTCACTTGGGCGAGGCGGAAGTGAACGACCAAAAGGTTGGCGTCGATTATCTGCGCAGCTTGCCCTTTGTCGATAGCAATAATGTGGCGATTTATGGCCACAGCTACGGCGGTTATATGGCCTTGATGAGTCTGTTTAAGGCGCCGGATTACTTTAAGGCGGCGATTTCGGGCGCGCCCGTCACCGATTGGCGTTTGTACGACACTCACTACACCGAGCGTTATCTCGCCCATCCCGCGAATAATGAACAAGGTTACGAAGCTAGTAGCGTGTTCCCCTATGTGAAAAACTATCAGTCTGGGCTATTGATGTACCACGGCATGGCCGACGATAACGTGTTGTTTGAAAACAGTACTCGCGTGTATAAGGCGTTGCAGGACGAAGGCAAACTGTTCCAGATGATTGATTATCCGGGTTCTAAGCATTCGATGCGCGGTGAGAAAGTGCGTAATCACTTATATCGCTCGCTGGCGGATTTCCTCGATAGACAGCTTAAAAGCGGAAAATAACCCACAGCAGGGCGCTGTTTAAGCAAGCGATTGCCGTTATCCAAGAGTGAGGCTAACACCTCACTCTTTTTTTACACTCGGTATTTGGCTAATACCTTAGCTACCACCTTAGCAAGCACCTGAGTTAAGGCTGTGGATCGCACTTGGTCGTGAGTAAGTGCTCGATATCCAATCGATGCGCTTAAGGTTTGCGATGGCTATTTCAGCTTGGCGATTCAAGTTTAGCGATTCAAGTTTGGCGGGTGATAAAGCGGGGCAGAGGATTTGCCATATTGCAGAGATAAAAAAACCAGATCCGAGGATCTGGTTTTTTATTATTCAAACGGACTGAGAAGATTAGTCTTCTAAGTTACCGCAGAAACGGTAGCCTTCACCGTGGATAGTCGCGATGATTTCTGGCGTATCAGGCAAGCTTTCGAAGTGCTTACGGATACGGCGGATAGTCACGTCAACAGTACGGTCGTGTGGCTTTAACTCACGGCCAGTCATCTTCATCAGCAGATCGGCACGAGTTAAGATTTTGCCTGGGTTTTCAACAAAGTGCAGCATAGCGCGGAATTCGCTACGTGGCAGCTTGTAAGATTCACCCTGTGGGCTCACCAGAGAACGGCTATTGATCTCTAGGCTCCAATCGTTGAAACGGTAGTATTCGACAGAGCTCTTTTCTTCGACTTCGTTACCAGCGCTATTCACACGAGTCAGAAGGTTGCGAGCACGAATCGTCAATTCACGTGGGTTGAACGGCTTGGTAATATAATCGTCCGCGCCAATTTCAAGTCCAAGGATTTTGTCGACTTCGTTGTCACGGCCTGTCAGGAAGATCAGACCGATGTTGTTGATTTCACGTAATTCACGTGCCAACAACAGACCGTTTTTACCTGGTAGGTTAATGTCCATAACCACTAGGTTAATTTTGTTTTCCTGCATAGCCTTATGCATTTCTGCGCCATCATTGGCCTCAGTTACCACATACCCTTCTGCCTCGAAAATACTTCTCAGCGTGTTACGGGTAACGGCTTCATCTTCAACGATCAGAATGTGCGGATTTTGCATATTAATTACCTAAATTTTAACCAATTTTATTCTAACCATAAGGACCGCTTACATCGGATCCTTATATTCATAAAATGTTGATACTTCCTCTAACTGCTCTGTGCTTCAAAGGAAAGATCTTTACGGCGACACATCAGGATGTATATAAAGTGCACGTTTAAAGTGTAATACGATAAAACGTAACCAGTATCAACTTCGATAAGCAATAGTTATAAATAGTTCCTTAACTATTGTTTTTTTTTAAAATGTTTAAATGATAACTCAAATGTAGAACACATTTTAAAAGATGTCTGGCTAGCCTTGGGTGATTTCACAGAGGAATCTAACAAACCCTTGTCAAGATTAAGCAAACTTAATGTTATCTGCTCAGCTAGCCAATGGCGTCATTGTACTCGTTTTAGGCATTTGTTAACAAATGAAATGTTAACAAATTTCTGGATGAGGCCCTGATTTACCATGATATTTACTTTAGTCATTGATTAGTATAACTAATGTATTTTTAATTCTTGTGACCTAGTTCACGCCTCTTTGGATTTTGGAGGCGCTCTGCTACACTAACTCGGGTTCATTTTTCGACTAGACTACCAATGGACAACATGACTCAAGATTTGTGGCAGCATTACCAGAAGCCGTTGTTTTTGCTTACTCAAGCATTATCCTGTGATTTTTCCTTTGCTGTAATTACCGCCCATAATCCCGCTTCAACCCTCCTCAGTCCCAGCCAAAACCGTTTACTCGACCGCCAACTTCTCCGTGATATTGAATTAATCGGCAGCCCCTATCGTGCAATGGTGGGCGCATCGCCAGATTTATCCCATATGGAAAAGAGCTGGGCGGTGTTTGTCGACAGAAGCATGGCGCTGCAGTTGGGGAAAAAGTTTAATCAATATGCCATCTACATGGTGGAAAAGGGCGAGGTGAGTTTAGTGCCTTGCACCATCACCGGGCATGATGAAGTGTGTTTAGGCCTGTTTAATGATCACGTGCGTTTGGTTTACGAACTGCCGGATCTAGCGACCTAAGCCGCGCGAGTTTATTACTATTTTTCTTATCCGGCTTTGCCTGTAAAGGGCAAGGCTAGGTCAGTTATTTTTTTAATCCTGTTAATGCCTGCATGATACCTCGCCGCCATTTTTGCTTTGGCTTTACCGCTAAATTGCTCATTGTTTTTAAAAGCGTTTATTGAATTTGTTTATGCGATGTGAAATTAGCATTGACTTCATTAGGGGTTTATTGCTACTTTTTTCGTCCCTTTCCGGCGGAAAGGAACAGAAGAGGAGCGTTAACTAGGTAGTCAGTCAGAGGAGCACAAACTCCAGCGATGATTGATGAGGGAGATTAACGCCGAGGCATAGATGTGGTTGCTGCATGTTTATGTCGGTCGCTTAGGCTGAATCCTAACGATTGTCACCTGTAATTGGTGGAGAGCTTCTGGTGACGATTGCTGTTTCCCTTCTATTGGGGTGCGTATCATTGAGCACCAGGCTCTTCGAACGAAGTTGGTTCGGAGCGTAATCATGTTAGTTAATCAAGATCTTATCCTAGTTTGTGCCGTGTCTTCTGCTTCTGCGGAGGTACGATAATGTCTCTTGTTGTCGCAAAATTTGGTGGTACCTCAGTCGCCGATTACGGTGCAATGAATCGCTGCGCCGATATCGTACTGGGCAATCCCGATTGCCGTTTAGTGGTGGTTAGCGCCTCCAGTGGCGTGACTAACCTCTTGGTTGAACTTACCCAAGAGTCGATGAACGACGATGGTCGTTTACAGCGCTTAAAGCAAATCGCGCAAATTCAATACGCTATCTTAGATAAACTGGGTCGCCCCAACGATGTAGCTGCGGCATTGGATAAACTGTTAAGTCGTATGGCGGTATTGAGCGAAGCGCTAGCATCCCAACGCAGCAAGGCCACCATGGATGAGTTATTGTCCCTTGGAGAGCAGTGTTCGTCGGCATTATTTGCGGCGGTATTGCGCGAAAAAGGCGCCAACTCGAGTGCCTTCGATGTGCGCCGAGTGCTGCGCACCGACAGTCATTTTGGCCGTGCTGAGCCACAGGTTGAGCAAATTGCGCTTCTTTCGTCTGAGCATTTACTGCCGTTGTTATCTGAGCAAGTGATTGTGACTCAAGGCTTTATTGGTTCAGATGAGGCCGGACAAACCACCACGCTTGGCCGTGGCGGTAGCGACTATTCTGCGGCATTGTTAGCCGAAGCCTTAAAAGCCTCTGCGGTTGAGATTTGGACCGATGTGGCCGGGATTTACACGACCGATCCGCGCCTTGCGCCAAACGCCCATCCTATTGCCGAAATCAGTTTTAACGAAGCCGCCGAAATGGCGACTTTTGGTGCTAAAGTGCTGCACCCTGCGACGATCCTGCCTGCGGTGCGCCAACAAATTCAAGTGTTTGTCGGCTCGAGTAAGGAGCCTGAAAAGGGCGGCACTTGGATCCGTCATCAGGTTGAAGATGCGCCCGTGTTTCGCGCGGTTGCGCTGCGCCGCGACCAAACGCTACTCAATTTACACAGCTTGCAAATGTTGCATGCACAGGGCTTCTTAGCTGAAACCTTTGCCACATTGGCAAGACATAAGATAAGTGTGGACTTGATCACCACTTCAGAAGTTAACGTCTCTCTGACCCTAGATAAAACCGGCTCTGATTCAAGCGGCCAAGGGCTGTTGAGCGAGGCGTTGCTGCAGGAATTATCACAGCATTGCCGTGTACGTGTTGAAGATGGTTTGGCACTGGTGGCGATTATCGGTAATCGCATTGCCACCACAGCCGGTATCTGCCGCCGGGTGTTTGAAGTACTTGAACCCCACAATGTGCGCATGATCTGCCAAGGCGCCAGTCCGCATAACTTGTGCGTATTGGTAGCCGAATCAGAAGCGGCGCAAGTGGTTAAAGCACTGCACGAAAACCTGTTCGAAGGCGCGTAATATGCAACCGACTGCGTCGTCTTTAACCATTGGGGAGCTTGCCGCAGGGCAAGCACTCACTCTGCCGATTTACCACTTCAAGCCAAGTGGTCATGTTTCTGGCCCTAAAGTGTATATTCAGGCCAATGTCCACGGCGCCGAGGTACAGGGGAATGCGGTGATTTTCCAATTGATGAAGCAGCTTGAGCGCTGTGACATCTTAGGGGAAATTACCTTAGTGCCCTTGGCAAATCCGCTGGGGATAAATCAAAAGAGTGGTGAGTTTACGCTGGGGCGTTTTGACCCTATTACAGGGGCAAACTGGAACCGCGAATACTTAAATCACTCGATTGATTTACCCGCTTGGTACCGTGAACATGCCGAGCTTAGTGACAGTGCGCTTATCCAAGCTTATCGCAGTACCTTAGTCGAAGCGTGTCAGCAGCGTTTGCGCAACGAGTGGGGCGTGACCACGGGCCACAGATTAGCGGTTAACCTGCAGGCCATGGCCCACGAGGCGGATATAGTACTCGATCTGCATACTGGGCCTAAATCCTGTAAACACTTGTATTGCCCAGAATATGATATTGCGGCGGCGCAGTTTTTCTCGATTCCTTACACCTTAGTGATCCCCAATAGTTTTGGCGGGGCTATGGATGAAGCGGCATTTTGCCCTTGGTGGCAATTGAGTGAAGTCGCCAAAGCACAGGGGCGAGAACTTAAGATTGCCGTTTCGGCCTTTACCTTGGAACTTGCGAGCCAAGAACGCATTTGCCTTGAGGATGCTTTAGTCGATGCTCAGGGGATTTTGGCCTACTTGAGTCATCGTGGGGTGATCGCCGAGCGAGTCGCACCCGCAAAGATGCCACGTTTTGGCTGTTATCTTAAGGATTACAAAAAGTACCATGCGCCCATGGCAGGATTGGTGGAATATGTGGCGCCCGTGGGAGAGCCGCTGGCGGCGGGTGAGACCTTAGTCAATCTGCTGCGGCTCGACTTATATGGTAGTGAGCAGGAGCTGACGGCGCTAAGCTTGCAGCAGGATTGTGTGCCCATACTCCATTTTGCCTCGGCGTCAGTGCATCAAGGCACTGAGCTTTATAAAGTCATGACAAATCTGTTTGAGTTGCCGCAGTAATGGCAATGGGTAAAACAAAACGCCAATCATAAGATTGGCGTTTTTTATTGCAGTCTACAACCACTTAAAGCGATAGAAGAGTGCCATTTGCAGGGCGACCAGAGAGATAAGAATGCCGCAGAAGGTCGCAAAGGCCCAAGTGTTATCCGCACCGGGAATGCCACCAATATTCACCCCTAGCAATCCGGTTAAAAAGCCTAGCGGTAAAAAGATTGCCGAGACTAAGGATAAGAAATACAAGCGCTTGTTTAGCTGCTCCGATTGCTGGCTGAGTAACTCTTCCTGGGTCACATTGGCTCGGTCACGCAGGGCGTCTAAGTCTTCAATGGTGCGGATCAGCTTATCCGTGGTTTCACGCATCTTGAGTCTTTCGGGCTCGTTAAACAGCACAAATTGTTCTGCGAGCATCTTGGTATAGGCTTCTTTCTGCGGGCCTAAGTAGCGGCGCAGCGCCACAGTTTGCCTACGTAGCTCGGCGATATCAGTGCGTAAATCTTTCACATTGCCAGAGACAACTTGTTCTTCTAACTCCGACAGTTGCTCTTCGAGTGTGTCGATAAAATCCACTTTACGGGTAGTGAGTCTTTCACAAACGGCGACGATAAAGTCCCCTGTGGTGGTGGGACCTGCGCCTTCCATGATGAGTTCGGCGACATCTTTGACTGAGAGCAGCTCGCGATCGCAGGTAGAGATAATCCGCTGTTTATCGGCATAAATACGTACCGCGACCATGTCTTCTGGGGCCGAATTAGGATTTAAGTTTACTCCGCGCAGGGCTAGCAAGACGCCTTCGCCAGCCAGTACGGCCCGCGGGCGAGTATCCTGAGCGAGCAGGGCGTCGCTTTCAACTTTATTCAGGCCGCTATTTAACACCCAGTGACGGGCTTTTTTGTGGCGATAACGTAGGTGTATCCAGATCAGCCCATCATTGGGATCCCAGTTTTCAAGCTCTTCTGGGCTTAAGCTTGAACCCGCCTTCGCGCCGCTAAGCACTAAACTGTAGATAAATCCATCGTGCATATCGCATTCCATCTCTTGCTAAATCATGGACTCAAGCTAACTGATTTCGTTGTGAAAATGAAGTCTAGGCGACGTTTGTGCTGACAATAGCGACGGTTAGCGGGGCTAAATTGCTGGCCAAGCAACTTACGATGAAATAGATTAAAATTAGCCTTAGTTGTAATGCATTGAGAAGATAAAATGGAATATGAATTTCGGCGTAACAGTTTGACGGGCACTTATTTAGCCAGCTTTAGTATGGACCATGAAGTGCTGGGCCAATGGTTTTCGGAAGAGTTGGGGCCAGAGTTAGCCAAAATTCAACAAGTGCTCGATATTATCAAAGATATTCAAGCGGGTAAGCGTGATTCTTGGCGTCTGATTGGTGGCGATCTCACCCTAGATCTGGATGAAGAGCAGGCACGCATTTATGCCAATGCCTTAGGGTTTGAGCAGGAATATGAACTCGAAGAGGCAATGTCCCTCTACGATGCGGAATCGGAAGCCTATTGCGGTTTAGAAGACTTAGAGGAAGCCCTGCTAAGTTGGTATGAGTTTGTGCAAAAAGGGCGATAATACCGATTTAATCAAAACATAAAATAAAGGCAATCGATTGATTGCCTTTATTTTTTTAGCTTAGTGCTAAATCATTAGGTTTGAAGTATTAGTTGTTCAAATACCTGACTGCCATTTCGGTTCTCGACTTGGCATTGGCCTTACGCAGCAGGTTTTTCACGTGTACTTTTACCGTGCCTTCACTGATATGTAAGTGCTCTGAAATCATTCGGTTGCTTAAGCCTTCTGCCAGCTGTTGCAGGATCTGTAGCTCCCTTGGCGTGAGGCTTGAAATCCATTCCTGCTCATCGGCGGCATTTTTAAGTTCGTACAGATATTCTTCGACCTCATCGCTGATCACTCTGTGGCCCAACATGGCATTTTTGAGCTTATCGAGCAGTAGATCCGGCTCGGTATCTTTCAGCAAGTAACCGTCGGCGCCTGCGCGCAGTAGTCGGATGACATCTTGTTTGGCATCCGACACGGTGAGGATCACTATCCGTGAGGTAACGCCTTCTTGTCGCATCGCGTTGAGGGTATCGAGTCCTGTCATTCCCTTCATATTCAGATCGAGCAATACAATATCGGGCTCATCGGTGGCGACGGCGCTTAAGGCATCCAAGCCTCCGCCGACTTCACCGAAGAGACTAAAATCCGGATCGGAGGCGATCAGTTGGCAGATCCCTTTGCGAAGGAGAGGATGGTCATCGACCACTAGGACAGAATAAGGCTTACCCATGTGTAGGCTCCTGTTGGGAAGGGAAAACTAAAGTAACTTTGGTTCCCTGTGACAAATGTGATGCGTTATTGGACTCTGAGGGAGTGCCTGGGATTTGTTGATCTTGTTCTGCAATTCCCTTGCTATTAGTGTGCGTATCATTACTGCTAAATACAACAGTGCCCGCTAATTTACTGGCGCGCTCGTGCATGATCCCTATGCCAAAGTGTTGATCTCGCTCCTTAAGATAACCAATTCCTATGCCGTTATCGCTCACACTGATATTGACCATGCCATTGTCATCTTTATAACAGCGAATATTGATCAGGCTGGCATTGGCATGCTTGATGGCGTTGAGTGTGGCCTCACGGGTGATCTGTAGAATGTGAATATGCTGCTTTGCCTCGAGCCATTGGGGCGCGAGTTTGTAATCGAGATGGATCTTGATATCGGTATTGGCCCTGAGCTGCTCGAGCATGGCTTCCATCGCGTTTTTCAGATTCGGTTCCTTAATGGTTAATCTGAAAGTGGATAATAACTCCCTGAGCTGTACATAGGCTGTACTGACACCTTCATTGATTTCCGTCAGTTGACTCTCTACCGCGGGGCTGCGGCAACTATGGTCTAAGTTTTTGCGTAGCAAACTAATTTGGATTTTGAGGAATGACAGTACTTGGCCGAGGGAGTCGTGTAATTCCCTGGCAATCACGCCGCGCTCCTCCATCAAGGCCAGTTGTTGTCGCTGCTCGGTGGCGTTATGGATAACGATAGAGCGAGTGAGCATGATGGCGAAGTTTTTAAATAGCGGCGTATTGGTATCCTGCGCCGAAATCAGTTCTAAGTAACCTAAGTCGGCCTGTTCAAATTGCAGTGGGAAACGGGTGCTGTGCTGGGCATCTTCCGGCCAGCCACCATCGGCTTCGACGACTTCGAGTTCCTGCTCTGGGTACTGAATAATCAGCCTTAAATAGTCGATAGACTCATAATCCTTTAACTGATTCAACGCGGCCTTGAGCGCCTTGTAGTCCAGTTTTTTCGCATTAAGAGTCAAAAGGTTATCGTATAAAAAAGCGAGTTCATTGTTTGCTCTGGTGAGCGCAAGAGTCTTTTCGGTGACTTGGGATTCTAGGTTGCCATAGAGGGTTGCGAGCTCGCGGGCGGTTTTTTGTAGCGCATGGGTTAGGGCTGTGAGTTCAATATATTCGGTTTCGGGCATTTCTATCTCGAAGTTACCCTTTGAAATGGTGTTGGCCGATTCCATTAACTGCTGCAAGGGCACCACGACTTTTCGCTTGGTAAAACGCACCGCTAAAAAGGCGATGGCGAGCATCAGCCCGAGTCCAAAAATCTGACTCGCGGCAAGCAGGCGCAGCTTAAAAGCGGCATGGTGCTCCATTTCTAACACCAATAAATCAATGGTATCGACAAAGTCCTTGAGCGAGGCGGCGTAATCGCGGGAGTTTTCCTGCTCAATGTAGTACTTCATCACCAGCCATTTATCGATAACGAGTTGATACTGTTCGGCGATCTTTTTCGGGCTAAGCCAACCCGTGGAGGGCTGCAATGCCTCGGAATGCAAGGTGTTTTCAAACTCGGTAATTTTCTCTTGGGCGGCGTCACTGCCGGAATTGGCATAAAACATCAGCCGGTAACTTTGCATCCGCAGTGAACCTGAGGCGTTGATGGCCTTTGCATCGCCTAAACTGTAAGACAAATTGATGATTGCGAAGATGGCTAGGCTGCTAGAAAGTAAAATCAGTACTAACATTAAACCTAAAATTTTTGAGGTAAGGCTGCCTCGTTTCATATGTCCATTACCTAATATATGGCCGTTGATTTAATGGCACTTTAGTCGTGTTTTACATTAGAAAATAATGTACTACATTAACGAAAACATAAAAGTGTGAACAACAACACTATTACATTTTGATCTAGCGCAAACTTCGCACTAGATACCCCCTAAGAGGTATGTCTTTGGAGGGTTTAAGCCACTAACTTTGGCTTTGGAGATGTCGTGATTTATTAAAATAATGCAACACGGAGATGAGATGATGAAGAAGATGACAGGTAAGTCCTTTGCACTGAGTGCATTGGTTGCCGCGAGCTTCATGGCGGCGGGTGCGATGGCGAGCGATAAGACCGAGCCACGCAACGAAGTATACAAAGATAAGTTTGCTAATCAATACAATAGCTGGCATGACACCGCGAAAAGCGAAGAGATCACCGACGCATTAGCGGGCGATCCTAGCTTAGTGATTCTGTGGGCCGGTTATGGTTTCGCAAAAGACTACAACGCACCTCGCGGCCACATGTATGCCGTGACTGACGTACGTAACACGCTACGTACTGGCGCACCAGCCAATGCTGAAGACGGCCCAATGCCAATGGCATGTTGGAGCTGTAAGAGCCCTGACGTACCTCGCCTGATCGAAGAACAAGGCGAAGACGGTTACTTCAAAGGCAAGTGGGCTAAAGGTGGCCCAGAAGTCGTTAACACTATCGGTTGTAGCGACTGCCACGAAAAAGGCACCCCAAAACTGCGTATTTCACGTCCATTCGCTGAGCGCGCAATGGAAACTATTGGCACTCCATTCGACAAAGCTTCGAAGAAAGACAAGCAATCTATGGTTTGCGGTCAGTGTCACGTTGAATACTATTTCGAGAAGAAAGACGACCGCAAAGGTTTCGTAAAATTCCCTTGGGATTCAGGTACCACTGTTGAACAAATGGAAGCTTACTACGATGCAATCGAGTTTTCTGACTGGACTCATTCACTGTCTAAGACTCCAATGCTGAAAGCACAACACCCAGGTTATGAAACTTGGAAACTGGGCGTACATGGTAAGAACGATGTGAGCTGTGTTGACTGTCACATGCCTAAAGTGACTAACGACAAAGGTCGTAAGTACACAGATCATAAAGTGGGTAACCCATTCGATCGCTTCGATGAAACCTGTGCAACTTGCCATAGCCAAAGCAAAGAGTTCTTAGAAGGCATCACTAAAGAACGTTATGCCAAAGTGAAAGAGCTGAAAGCTCGTGCCGAAGGTCAATTAGTGAAAGCACACTTCGAAGCGGCTAAAGCGTGGGAAGTAGGTGCAACTGAAGCCGAAATGAAGCCAATCCTGACTGATATCCGTCATGCTCAATGGCGCTGGGACTTCGCGATTGCTTCTCACGGTGTAGCGGCTCACGCTCCAGAAGAAGCACTGCGTATCCTAGGTACTGCGGTTGATAAAGCGGCCGATGCCCGTGTGAAATTAGCCCAATTACTGGCGAAGAAAGGCGTGACTGACGCTGTTGCTATCCCAGATATCTCTACCAAAGCGAAAGCTCAAGCTGCACTGGGTATGGATATGGACAAGATGAATGCAGAGAAAGAAGCATTCAAGAAAGACACTTTACCTAAGTGGGATGCCGAAGCGAAAAAACGCGAAGCAACTTATAAGTAATTCCTGTTGAATATGAGCTAACCCCTCATGTAAAAGCCCCCGCAACTTAGGTTACGGGGGCTTTATTTTTGGCGGCTTTCGAGCTTGTTGTTTAAGGGCGAGGCCAATATCATGTCAGTTCTGACTCTTTTGCTTTAGGTGCAAACAACTTGCCGCGTTTATGCGGACTTTATCTACATCACGCTTTTAGCGCTTGGATGGGCGAATAAAGTCACGTTCAAACTGCGCGGGTGTCACGGGTTTGCCATAGAGATACCCCTGTCCTAAATCGCATTCTTCATTGCGGATAAAACTGTCCTGATTTTGGTTTTCGACGCCTTCGGCAATCACCTTCAGTTTGAGCTTTTTGCCTATGGCGATAATAGCTTTAGTTAACTCTCTATCCTGCTCGCTGTTTTCGAGTTTACTGATAAAGCAGCGGTCGATTTTTAGGGTATCGAAGGAATATTTCTGTAGATAGCTTAATGAAGAGTAGCCAGTGCCAAAGTCATCGAGTGAGATGCGGATCCCCAGTTCCTGCAATTGCATAATGGCCTTGTGGGCCAAGTGTTCGTCCTGTAGCAACATGCCCTCGGTGATTTCCAGCTCCAGCGCCGTGGCGGGTAATTGGTACAGGGTTAAAAGCTCAGCAATATGTTCGACAAAGCGGGGATTACGCATTTGTACGGGGGAGATATTGATGGCGATTTTAAAGTCCCGTTGCAACATTTGGCACCAGTCGGCCGCTTGCTTAATGGCGCTGTGGAGCACGAAGTTACCTATCTCCATGATTTGTCCATTGCGCTCGGCCAAGGCGATAAATCGGTCGGGTGAAACCTGTCCTAACACTGGATTGTGCCAACGCAATAAGGCTTCTGCGCCAATGACTTTGTGGGTCTTGAGTTCGATAAAGGGTTGGTAGTGCAGACTTAATTCATTATTTCTCATGGCATCGACTAAGTGCGACTCGAGTTGATAGCGCTGGCTCAGTGCGATTTGAGTGTCTTGATTGAAAAAACTATAGGGAATGCCTTCGGCCTTGCTGATGGTCATGGCGGCTCCGGCTTTTTGCAGCAGGGTTGCGGCATCGATACCGTCGCTTGGCGCCTGTGCTATGCCGATTGACGAGGGAATAGTGATCACGAAGTCAGCGATACCAAAGGGAGAATTGCAGCAGTTGATGATCTGATTCAGCAGTTTGTGGGTCTCGCGCTGCGAGGGCTTATGGGCTTGCACTAGCACAAACTCCGCCCCCGCGATGCGGGCAATAAAGGTATGGCCGTCTGTGCAATGCTGTAACCGCTGGCTCAAGATGGTGAGTATCTTATCGCCGATAAGATAACCGTAGCTGTCATTTATGGACTTAAAGTTACGTAGCCCGAGGTAAAACACTGAGATTTTTTCTTTACGATTAATATCTTCCAGCATTTTCGCCAACGTATTGAGCAGATTGAGCCGGTTGGGGAGGCCTGTCAGCGGATCGTAACTCTTATGGTATTCAAGCGAGCTTTCGGTGGTGGTGCGCGTTTCGATTTCACGGATTAGTTTGGCACTCAGCTCGGCCAACTCGTGGGTGCGTTGCTGAACTTTTTGCTCGAGTTGTTGGTTATGGAGCTGCAATTTAGCCTGTTGGTACAGAGTGATTAGATTGGTTTCGATGGCATTTTGAAACCGTGCTAACAAACTGCGAAATTGCTGACTGTAGTTGCGCTCCTTGCTATCGAGCATACAAATGGTGCCGAAGGTGCTGTTATCGGGCCAATGTAATGGCAGGCCGCAGTAGGCAATCATCCCTAGCTTTATATCGGGATTTTTATCCCAATTGGCATCCTTTAAGGCATTGGGGATGTGGAGTTCACGGCACTCTTTCATCACTGTCTCGCAATAGAGACCATGCCCTAAATGTTCTTTATCGTGGGGTTTGTAGGGATTCCCCTGACTATGGCTCGAGGCAAACACCTCTATCTCAGTGGGGTGGACACGCATGATAAGCGCGGCAGGTGTATCCACAATTTCGGAGAGCAGATCTAAGGTTTGTTGCCAATTCTCTAGCATCTCGGGGGGTACGGTAATTTTTCCTGTCTCAATTGCCATGTCGGCGAATATACGCTCTTTTTGAGATTGTTGGAGGGCAAACTTGTAGGGCATTTGAGGCTCATCCGAAAAGCAGGTTGTTGTTTATAAACTATAGTCTTTTTCTCTCAGCGCGAGTTTACCCAAACAATTAAGTTTGCTTTAATTTGTAGATAGTATGTTAAATCCCATGTTTTGCGTTTCTTAAGCTTTTGATAAGAATTCGACCGTAGTCTGGTGCTGGGTATTTTTGGCGAGTGGATAATTAAGTGCATCACAATAACAAAAGCAATGTTAGGACGACATTTTTCAGCTTCGCAAAGGGACATTTGCTTGCACCTTGGCTCGTGTTTGCGGTGATTATTTTTTGGCTCGAACTGACCCATGCCGATATGCGATTCGCCAGCATGTTATTTCACTGGCAGGGTGGTGTCGATTCTTGGCCACTGCGCGGCCATTGGTTGACTGAAGATCTACTGCATGTCACTGGGCGAAACCTGGTTATTCTGCTTGCCGTCGTCGTGGTTAGCTGCATTGGTTTAAGTTTTCGCATCGACAAACTGCGCCCTTACCGTAAAAGCTTTATCTATTTATTCTGCAGTGTGCTGGCCAGCGTGGTTTTAGTGCGCCTTGGTAAGAGTCTTACCCATATGACTTGCCCTTGGGATGTGCTCGAGTTTGGCGGTCGCATGATGCATTCATCCCTGTTTGCTCGCCTACCTGAGGGCGCCGAGTTTGGTCAGTGTTTTCCCGGTGGACATTCGAGTGGTGGTTTTGCTTGGGTCGCAAGCTATTATGTGCTGAAGGAATACCGCCCAGCTTATGCCAAAGCGGGACTCATCTTTGGGATTGTATTAGGCGCGGTGTTTGGTTTTGCGCAGGAGCTGCGTGGTGCCCACTTCTTGAGCCACGACCTCTGGAGTTTGGCCATCGCTTGGACATCCGCAAGCTTGCTCTACTATGGCTTCTTCCTTCGTGTGCCTAAGGTTAAAAAGATTAAAGTCGCCAACAAAATCAGTATTATCAATACCAAAGAAGCCATCTCTAAGTGATGGCTGAACCCTCAAGCCATTGTTATCCCTCAAACTAGTCTGAGGCGAAAGCTTAGAAGCGAAACTCAAAGCGGATATCGCCTTGACGCAATCTGAGTCTTTCGTCGAGGAGATGGTTTTTCTCGTTCAATAGGATGTTCTTCTGTCGCAGCAGATCGGCTTTATCGGTGAGATTGTTCAGCTTGTTGTTGATGCTGCTGATTTCGATATCGATGGCATTTAGGCGGTCGGCAATTTCAGCCAGACGTTTATTCACCAAATATTGCTCGTGTCCTTGGTTATAACGCTCAACAAACTGATTGTTGTTACACACGCCGTAGTAACTTTCTCCTGCTAAACCTACGCGGTAGCCATTTTCGGGCAAACAATAGCTGATAAGCCCCTGCTGATACCCCTGTTGCCACTGGGCAGCATCCACCTTGAGGTTAAACTCATGACAATCCTGCTGATATTGATTGAGCAGACTCGCGTTGGCGCCTCGATTACCATCGGCTAAGCCCGTGGCGTACCAGTCATTATCTCGGCATTCCTCGAGTGAGAGACTCGTGCATTGGGTGAGGGAGAGGGCGGTAAGAGCCAAAGCAAGATTAAGATAGCGCATTTGAAAATCAGATCAGTCACAAAAGGGCATCAGCATAAAGCTTAGGGAAGGGGAGAGCCAGTGCAATATTGCGCCCGCAATACGGTTATCCGGCACAGCGCTTTGGCTGGCTTTCCCTATCTGAGTCACAACTCGCGCGATGTAATAATGCTAAGGCATTGAGTTAATGTTAGTTTTAATTTTTAACCCATTGTATTGGATATGCTTATGCAGGTTTTGCCACCTTCATCAGATAGCTCGCTATTGGGAACAAAACGGTCTGTGCCACACACGGCGACGATTTCTGCGTCTGCCAAAGAGCTAAAGTCGGAACTTAAAAGTGGCACTGGACCTCAAGAGTCGAGCGATAACAAGACTCAGACTGAGGTCGGCGCTCTGCAATCCTTTGCCCATGGCGCGCTTGGTCTGGTTGAGCCGCAGGAGCGTGAATCAGTCCATGAGCCGAAAGCATCGTCCCAAGAGAATGTTCAAGGCTATTACAAAGCCGGACAATTGCTCAAAGCTGCGGCAACGGTTGGCAGTGTGATTGCGCTCTTCGTATAAATCACGATGGATTTCATAGCCTTGTTGCTTGAGTCAATCGATGCGCTCGTTAAGCCAAGGTACAGGCAATCAGGGTTAATTTTCAGCAGCTTTACTGACGGTAAATCCACTGCGTTTTGCTATTGTGTTCCTGCACGAGGTGCTTTAGTTTTTACTGAAGTCAGGTATCTTTAACTGAATCTTTTTATCTATCCTCTTTATAAGGCTGCTTTTATATGAAGATTTGCCCGGCACATTCCATCTTACGCCTAAGTAAGGTATAAGGTCGGTATGAAAACTCCTAAACGAATCCAACCTCTGGTTGATGAAGGGCTGGTTGACGAAGTCATTAGCCAACTGATGAGCGGTAAAGAGGCTACAGTGTACGTGGTACGCTGTGGTGAGGATATTCGCTGCGCCAAGGTGTATAAAGAGGCGGATAAACGCAGTTTTAAGCAGGCGGTGGTTTACCAAGAGGGCCGTAAGGTCCGTAATAGTCGCCGTGCTCGGGCAATGGAAAAAGGCTCTAAATTTGGCCGCGAACAAATGGAAGAAGCCTGGCAAAATTCAGAAGTGGATGCGCTGTTCCGTTTAGCCCATGCGGGCGTCAGAGTACCGACGCCATTTGGTTGTTTCGATGGCGTGTTATTGATGGAATTAGTGACCGACAGCGAAGGCCATGTTGCGCCCCGTCTTAATGACGTGAGCCTCAGTGCCGAGCAGGCCATGCGTGATCACGCTTTGGTGATGACCTATGTTAAACGTATGCTTTGTGCTGGTTTAGTTCACGGCGATTTATCCGAATTTAACGTCCTAGTCGATGCCAATGGCCCTGTGATCATCGATTTGCCTCAGGCTGTCGATGCCGCGGCCAACAACCATGCAAAATGGATGCTTGAGCGTGATGTTAATAACATGACGCAATATTATGGTCAGTACGCCCCAGAGCTACTTAAGACCCAATATGCTAAAGAAATGTGGGCACTGTTTGAAGCGGGACAATTAAAAGCGGATACGCCGCTCACGGGTAAATTTACCGAAGTATTAGTCGATGCCGATGTGAATTCTGTCTTGGATGAGATCCAAGCCGCCTATGATGAGGCGCAGGAGCGTAAGCTGCGACTACAAGAGGCTAACGAAAACTATTAGCTGACATCCCAATAAAAAGACGCCAGATAGGCGTCTTTTTATTGGATAAATCCTTTCGATGCAGTCATAAAAACAGTGGCATTGCCGTCCTTGGCATGGGCACTCAGCCCCTTCCTTTCCATTGAACCACTCAATAAAAGGACAAGACCTAAGGGAGAAATATATTGATGGGTCACAGAGCCCTATCGACATATTAATCTTTGGGGGAGACAACTCCCTCGAGCCTTGCCGAAACCTTTGGTGTTGCAAGCAACACAGCCATCCATGGCGCGCTATCCTAGTCTAGCGCTGGATCGTCTTTGATCCGTGAATAAAAGGACAAGACCCAAGAGGGTAATATGTTCGTGACTTGGGGGAGCACAATTCACATATTTGATCTTTGGGGGAGATAGCTCCCTCTAAAGCCTTGTCAAAACCTTTCCTCTTTTGCTATTGCATACCCTTTAAGCATTAAGTTGACAGAGCCGGATAGTAAACTGCACAGTTATTATTGTTATTTGTACGATTTATATCTTAGGTCGTTGGGGAGCGATAATAGATACCCATCCGACCCTGTCTAAACTGTTATTGAGCACTCATTCTATTTATTGGATGACAAGGCCGGACGTAAAAGGGCGCTGTTATTATTGTTTTTAGCACAACTTTCATACCGCGTTAGACCTACAGGGCAATATGCAATGGGGTCCGGCCTTGTCGATAAGGGCACTGGGCGAGGTTACCTCAACCTATAGTGCGTAATTCACTGTTTAGCTGTTTAATACGTTTCTGCAACTGCGCAATTTCAGAGATTAAAGCGCACTCCCTTTGCTGCGGCTGTTGCTCACTTTCTCTTACCCATTGGTAAACCGCTTTAGCCGAAATACCGTACTGTCGTGCGACATCAGAGAGTAATCTGCCTTTGACTTTCACTTCAAAAATAACGTCAGGTTTAAGACTATGATTGGCGATTCCCATGGGTTATCCCTCTTACTCTATGTTCTGTCTGCTTGCTGGTTCTTTCGGTGCTTCCCTTGGTGATTAATGACGCTGTTCTATATCCCACTGGCTATGTCCTAGGTGGCGCAGGGACAACCATTCGTGGCGACAATGACTAATAAGTTTCATCAGATGTTTCATCTCTATTCTCCTCAATCCACTTAGGGATTGTGCTTCGATTACATGCCTCACAACGGGCACTTAGATTAACGTCCATTGATGTCAAACAGCTTACATAAGGTGTTGAGTGAGTGGCTTTGAGCGCCTCTGCTCTTCTACCTATTTATTAGTATGTAAAATCCGTGCCAACATTTATAAATTTATATTTTTATTAAAAATCATAAACTTATTAAAATGTTTCAAACGGTAACTTTTTTAAGCCATGTCTGAAACGGTGCAGCTTGCACTATTTCAGTGCTTTTACTCTAAATGTTGTGCAGATGATCTTAAGATGTTTTCATTTAGTGTTGTTTTCGATTGAATCAGTCATAAACTGAGCAAAGAAGCGATTAAAGATTGTCTCAAAAGAGAATGCTTATATACTGCGATTTTTTATGGTGTCCTTTGGCGACTTGCCACGCCCTTTGCCTTTTGGCGGGCAAATACCATCATCAATCATGTTATGAGGTCATAAATGATGAAGCCTTCTCTGATCAAATCACTGCCAGCATCTAAGCTTGCGATTGTTGTGGTGACAGGCGCCTTGATTGCGTCTGGCTGTTCTACAGTCAATCCCTATACCAATGAGCAACAAACGGCAAAAGCAACTACGGGCGCCTTAATTGGTGCGGTTGCCGGCGCGGCTGTTGGGGTTGCGTCCTCTAGCAAGAGCGACCGTGGTAAAGGTGCCTTAATTGGTGCAGCCTCAGGCGCGGCCGTCGGCGGTGGGATTGGTTACTACATGGATGTGCAAGAAACCAAACTGCGTCAACAACTGGCCTCGACAGGCGTGAGTGTGACCCGCGACGGTGACAATATTATTCTAAATATGCCAAACGAAGTGACCTTTGGTGTCGACCAAACTGAGCTGAGTGATGGTGCAAAGCGTGTACTTAACTCAGTGGCGCTGGTGGCCAAGGAATACAGCAAGACTCAACTGAACGTATTAGGTTACACCGATAGCAGCGGCTCAGATTCTTACAACCTACGTTTATCACAAGTCCGTGCTAGCGAAGTGGGCAACTACCTGATGAGCAAAGGCGTGGCTTCTGCTCGTGTTAAATCTAAGGGCATGGGCGAGGCGAGTCCTATTGCATCGAATGCGAATGCCGCAGGTCGCGCGCAAAACCGTCGGGTGGAAATTGTGTTAACCCCAACGGGGCAATAATTTCCATAAAATAAGAGTCGCCTACGGGCGACTTTTTACTCTCTGCACTCGCTGACTCTTTGCATTAGGCAACAATTTGTATTCGGGGACAATTTGTCCATTCATCTAAACGACTTAAGTGATCTTGGCCACAATCGTCCCGATTTGAATTTATCCAGCAGCGGTAATACTTGATCCGCTAAAGGTTTTGCCGTCTTGTATGCACTAGGACATTTTCCTGTGCAAACGGAGATAACAGCATGGCAAAACAGGGTTTAGTGTTAGCAATCAGTTTAGGGTCGACATTAATGGCGGGAATGGTACAAGGCGCGCCAATGAGCGCTGAGGCGACAACCCCTATTGAACTCAGGGCCGCAGGCAGTTTAAAGGCGGCGATGAACGATATTATTGCCGCTTATCAAGCGAAATCCGACGCTAAAGTCGCGGCGCAATATGCGCCTTCGGGCTTATTACTCAAGCGGATCCAAGAGGGGGAGCGAGTGGATATCTTCGCTTCGGCGAATATGAAACATCCGCAGGCCTTAGTCGATGCGGGAGCGGGTCAACAGGTGCAAATGTTTGCCCGTAACCAGCTCTGTGCCATTGCCCAGGCGGATGTACCACTCACCAGTGCGAACTTATTAGACACCCTGCTCGCGCCGCAAATTAAGCTTGGTACGTCAACGCCAAAAGCGGATCCCGCGGGGGATTATGCTTGGGCTGTATTTGCGAAAGCCGAGGCCTTAAAAGCCAATGCAAAAACCACATTAGAAACCAAAGCATTGCAGCTAACGGGTGGGCCAGAGAGTGCTAAACCGCCCAAAGATCGTAATCCCTATGCTTGGGTGATGGAAAATAAGCAGGCGGATGTGTTCTTAACCTATTGCACCAATGCGGTGCTGGCACAAAAAGAAGTGCCGAGCCTCAAGATTGTCGATTTACCGCCAGAGTTAGCCGTTGGCGCCGACTATGGCCTATTGGTGTTGAAGGATGCCAATAGTGCGGCCGCGCCTCTGGCCGAGTTTATTTTATCCCCTGAGGGACAGGCGATTTTAACGGGCTATGGCTTTCAGCCGCCTAAAAAATAATGTCTAATGGACTCATTAAAAATGGCGCCCTATGGCGCCATTTTTGTTGCTCGATTTAGCAGGTTTAGTACTAGTGCATTAAATACAGGGTCGCTAATCCTAAGAAGGCAAACAGGCCAATGACATCGGTGACAGTGGTGAGCACCATACCGCCCGCTAACGCCGGATCCACTTTCAAGCGTTTTAAGATCAGCGGAATACTGGCGCCAGCCAGTCCTGCTACTGTCATATTGATGAGCATTGCGCCGCCAATCAGGCTGGCAAGCGCCATATCATCTTTCCAAACTAATACCGCGATAAACACCAAAATCGACCACATGAGGCCGTTCAAAAAGCCAATGGCGAGTTCTTTGCCAATCAGCCAGCGAGCATTGCTCTGGCCAATATGGCCTAAGGCAATCCCGCGGATCACTAGGGCTAAGGTTTGATTACCCGCGACCCCGCCCATGCTCGGTACAATCGTCATTAAAATCGCAATCGTGGCGAATTGTTCGATTGTGCCTTCAAACATATTGCTGACAGAGGCCGCCAGCAGGGCGGCAAACAGGTTAATCGTCAGCCAGAGTGAGCGGCGGAAAGTACTCTTTACCACAGGGGCGAAGGTGTCTTCATCATCGTCCATCCCCGCCATCCCCATCATGGAGTGCTCGGCGTCTTCACGGATAACATCCACCACGTCATCGATGGTGATACGCCCGAGTAATTTGCCCTCACTGTCGACCACTGGCGCAGATACCCAGTCATGGCGCTCGAACAGCTGTGCTACTTCGCTGTCGGACATGCCCACGGGAATGCTCTCAATATCAGTATCGATAATGCTGCTGATATGAGTATTGGGATCGCAGGTGAGCAGATCCGCAAGTTTGACCCCGCCGAGTACGCGATCGTGCTTATCCACCACGTATAAGGTGTCAGTGGTGTCGGGCAGGTTGCCCCGTTGGCGCAAATAACGCAGTACCACATCGATATTTACATCGGGCCTTAAGGTCACAGTATCTGTGTTCATTAGGCTGCCCGCGGTTTCATCGGGGTAGGAGAGCGCTTGCTCGACCCGCTGGCGGTTTTGCAGGCTCATAGACTGCAATACTTGCTTATAGACGGTATCCGGCAAGCTTCGCAGGATATAAGCGAGATCGTCCGTATCCATACTGGCGGTAGCCTTGGCGACCCGTTCAGGGCTCATGGCGCGGATCAGCGGGTCTTTTAACTCTTCACTGAGTTCATCGAGAATATCCCCGAGCTGATCTTGATCGATAAGTTGCCATAGCACTTGCCGCGCTTTAGGGGGCGAGGACTCTAGAATCAATGCGATATCCGACGCCGCCATGTTTTGCAGCATTTGCCTGACATGCACAAACATACCGCTATTGAGGGCATGGCTCAGTTGGTCGAGACGTTGTTCGACTTGTAAACTGTCTGAGGCTTCTACAGGCATGTTTCCTCCAAGGTGGCGACGTGGATGGGGCGTTTGGCTGTTGAGGACTTAAGCCAAAGGACTTAAGCCAAAGCGCAGCAGTATATTGTAATTGAGCGCACGGGAGGGCGTCGAGTCACAAATGTGTTTTACTGGTATAAGGTGCTGAAATCAAAACCAAACAGGGTACTGAATAGCTGTAGGGGGCATAGAGATGAGATGTCGAGGCAATTAGCAGGCTTCGTCGAACTTAGCGTCGATAAGCGCGCAAATGGCATTGAGAGCGGGCTCCGCATCTGGGCCTTCGGCAATCAGGGTAATGGTTTTACCCATACCGGTTTCCAGCATGAGTAGTCCTAAAACACTGGCGGCAGAGGCCTGTTTTTCACCTTGGATCAGCGTAATGCTGGCATCAAACTCTGAGGCCAACACCACGAGCTTTGTCGCGGCGCGGGCATGTAAACCGAGTTTATTGCAGATGGTGATTTGGCGCTCAAGCTTTGGCATGGCTTAACTCTCGGTGGCGGGCATTCACTTTGTGTTTGCCGTTGCTAAAGCGTTTAGCTAGCTGTTCGGCCACGTAAACCGATCTGTGTTGGCCGCCGGTACAGCCGATGGCGATGGTCAGATAGCTGCGATTATTACGCTCTAAGTGAGGTAACCAAGTCTCGAGTAAATTCTCGATTTGCCAGATGAACTTATTGACCAGCGGCTGGCGATTTAAAAACTCGGCAACGGGTTCATCTAAGCCGGTTAGGGGGCGCAGCTCGGGTTCCCAATGGGGATTGGGTAAAAAGCGCACATCAAACATAAAGTCGGCTTCGGTTGGCATACCATGCTTAAAACCGAAGGACTCGAAGTTGATCACCAGTTCCTTATCGACACTGCCAAGCAGGATTTGCCGCACTTGGTCGCTGAGTTCATAGATATTCAGATTCGAGGTATCTATGTAGTGATCCATCTGCTGTGACAGGGGCTCGAGCAATTTTCCTTCAAGTTTGATGGCTTCTTGCAGTGATACTCGGCTCTTAGATAAGGGATGTAAGCGCCGAGTCTCGCTGTAGCGCTTTAACAGTACTTTATCGCTGGAATTTAAGAAGAAGCTGGTAAGTTCAGTGCCCTCTGGCAGGCTTGCGAGCTGTTTGACGAGTACCTTGTCTTGCTCCGGCAGGTTACGCACGTCGACGCTGATGGCGACGAGATCGTTACTGCCCTTGAGCTGTTCGAGTAAGCTGCCAATCAGCGGCAACGGAAGATTATCGACACAATAGTAGCCGAGATCTTCAAGCACTCTTAGTGCGACCGATTTGCCTGAGCCTGAGCGCCCTGACACTATGACCAGTTTCATCCAGTGATTACCTGATAGAGTTCCGTTTCATCATGCGTCTTGCGCAATTGCTTCAATATTTGTTTGTCGCTGAGCTTTTCAGCCATGCAGGACAAAGTGCTTAAGTGCTGTTGACATTGGTCAGCAGGCACCAGCAGCGCAAATAAAATGTCGACAGGTTGTTTATCGATAGCATCAAAGGCTATCGGCTCCTCACATTTCACCAATATGGCTATGGGTTGTGTTATATCGGTTAATCGACCATGTGGAATGGCGATGCCGTTACCTATACCTGTGCTCCCCATCTTTTCGCGCGCCACTAGGCTTTCGAAGATCTCTTGAGATGAGAGGGTGGGGTACTGGGCAGCGGCTAAGTCGCTGATAAGTTCCAGTACCTTTTTCTTACTGCCCGGAGTGGCGCAGGTCGTGCATTCCGGCCGCAGTATGGTACGAAGTTCCATTGCTAGTGTTTTGTTAACTTCTCTTTGTGTTTAATAACCTGACGATCAAGCTTGTCTATCAGGACGTCTATGGCAGCATACATATCTGCATGCTCTGAAGTCGCGAAGACTTCACCACCGGTGAGGTTGATTCTCGCTTCGGCAATTTGTTGCATTTTCTCAACATTGAGCACAACGTGCACATTATTGATCTGTTCGAAATGACGTTCAAGTTTTGAAAACTTTTCCTCAACATAAGCCCGTAACGATTCAGTAATCTCGATATGGTGTCCACTCAGGTTTATTTGCATATAAACGTCCTCCGATTTCCACTTTAGGCTATAAACTTTTACGCTGATTGGAAGGGGGAATAAGCATCGCTTCTCGGTACTTCGCAATGGTTCTGCGCGCAACGTTAATTCCCTGTTCTGCCAGAAGCTGTGCCATCTTGCTGTCGCTTAATGGTTTTTTCTGGTTTTCCGCTGCAACCAGTTTCTTAATGAAGGCTCTGATTGCCGTGGATGAGCACTCACCGCCATCATCAGTCCCGACGTGGCTTGAGAAGAAATATTTTAGTTCAAAAAGTCCCTTTGGGGTATGCATGTATTTTTGTGTGGTCACCCGTGAAATGGTGGACTCATGCATTTCTACCGCCTCGGCGATATCGTTCAGGACCATAGGTTTCATGGCTTCTTCACCGTATTCGAAGAAGCCCTGTTGATATTGCACTATGCAGTTTGCCACTTTGAGCAGTGTTTCGTTACGGCTTTCAAGGCTTTTGATAAACCACTTGGCTTCTTGCAGATGCCCGCGGATAAATTGGCTATCGGCTTGGCTTTTGGTGCTGCGTGCCATGGCTGCATATTGCTGATTAACATTGATTTTTGGCATGCAGTCTGGATTTAACTCGACCACCCAGCGACCGTTTTTCTTCGACACCGATACATCGGGGATGACATATTCTTCATCAACAGGGGTGATGAGCAAACCGGGGCGAGGGTTTAAGGTTTGGATCAGCGCTATGCTGTCCCTTAACTCGTCCTCTTTAAGTTTGGTCTTACGCATCAACAACCTAAAGTCGCGGGCAGCGATCAGATCTAAATGATCTTTGATCAACATGCGGGCGTTTTCGAGGTGTGGGGTATCCGGCGAAAAATGGGAGAGTTGGATAAGCAGACATTCGCTTAAATCCCTTGCGGCGACACCAACGGGATCGAAGTGTTGAATACGCTTGAGTACGGCTTCGACTTCATCCAGTTCAATCTCTGGATTGCCCATGGCCTCGAGGATATCTTCAGTACTTTGAGTGAGATAACCTTGATCGTCGATGGCATCAATAATCGCGGTGGCGATGGCTAAGTCGGTTTCAGAGAAGGGCGTGAGGTTTTTCTGCCATTCTAAATGTTCGTACAGGCCTTCACTGGTTTCCCCTTGGAAGGGCATGTCATCTTCACGGCTGGCACCAGAACCTGAGTTTGGCGAGGCGGTAAAGACTTCATCCCAAGTGGTGTCCATGGGCAGTTCTTCGGGCAGAGATTCTTTGGTCAACGACTCGGCAATGTCCACGGTGGAATTGTCTTGTTCCTGTGGTTGGGCCGTCGTTTCGCTAAAGTCGGTATCGGCGATATCTTGCTTACGTTCGGTAGGCGCGTCGAATTGCTCCTCTTCCAGCTCGAGAAGAGGATTAGAGTCTAAGGCTTGCTGGATCTCTTGCTGCAGTTCCAATGACGACAATTGCAACAGACGAATGGCCTGTTGAAGTTGTGGCGTCATGGTTAACTGTTGACCCAGTTTGAGCTGGAGTGACGCTTTCATGTTACCGCTGATCCCTACGTTATTATTTTGAATTTAGGCCGCTTGTTATCATATTGATGGCGCTTACTAAGCCAAAATCCAAGGCTAATTGGCTCTGTTTAAGTAACTATAGCCTGAATTGTTCACCTAAGTACACAGCCCTAACTTGCTGATTGTCTAAGATCTCTGCGGGAGTTCCTTCGGCAATCAGGTTTCCGTGACTAACAATGTAGGCATGTTCACAGACGTCTAAGGTCTCGCGCACATTGTGGTCTGTGATCAGTACCCCAAGGCCTCGGCTCTTGAGTTGTTCGATGATTTTCTTGATATCGATAACCGAAATCGGGTCGACACCGGCGAAGGGTTCATCGAGCAGAATAAACTTAGGATTGGCCGCTAAAGCGCGGGCAATTTCGACACGGCGACGTTCACCGCCCGATAACGACATGCCTTGGCTATCGCGAATATGGGTGATATGGAACTCTTCGAGCAGATGTTCCAGCTCTTCTTCGCGTTGATCGCGATTGAGCTCTTTACGGGTTTGCAGTACCGCCATGATATTGTCGTGCACGCTCAGCTTGCGAAAGATACTGGCTTCCTGTGGCAGGTAACCAATACCTTTGCGGGCGCGCAGGTGCATGGGATCGGCGGTTAAATCATCATCGTCGATAAAGATATGGCCTTTATCGCTTTTGACTAAGCCCACGACCATATAGAAGGTGGTGGTTTTACCCGCGCCGTTTGGGCCGAGTAGGCCGACGACTTGACCCGTTTTCACCGTCAGGCTGACATCTTTCACAACCTGACGACTCTTATAACTCTTAGCGAGATTCTGTGCTTTTAAGGTGATTTGGGTCATTTAGAGTCCTGTTTTTTCACAGGTTTGTCCGCGGGCTGGTTCTTGAGCTCTTCCTGATAGTTGTCAGGTTGAATAATGGTAATCACGCGATCATCACCGCTACCCGTACTCTCAGCGATCAATTTTTGCTGAATAATATCGTAACGGATGAGGTTACCCGTCACTTGGCTACCCGCTTGATCTAGGCTCGCTGAGCCCGTCAAAGTTAGGGTGCGGGTCGCCATTTCGTAGCGAATTTCTTTCGCGCTCGCCGAAGCTGGGCGTCCATCGTCGAGGATCTGGCTATAAGTCGCAGGATTACCGGTTGCCACTAAAATCTTGCTGTTTTCCCCTTCGGCAGAAAATGCACGTAGTTGATCTGCATGGATTTTAATCGAGCCTTGGGTGACTTCAACCGGACCGAAGAAAATGATCTGGTTGTTTTTAATGTCCGCAGTTTGGCTAACGGCTTTAATTTTCACTTCTTGCTGTAAGTCACCAACCTTGGCGAAGGCGCTCATGCTGGTGATTAGCATTAGGCCGGCAAGTAATATGTTATTTTGCTTCATAGGTTCCTACTACCTGACTGGTCAATTGCACTTCCTGCGCGTTAAGGTCGGCATAAAGGCCTTGCCCTTGAATATTAAAATCTTTCCCTGTGACGTAAATGATGCGGTCAGAGGTCATTATCATAGTGTTGAGATCGAGTTCTAAAAAACTGGTGGACAATGTCTGTATGGGTTCACCAGGGCTGATGGCATCGATAATAACATTATTTTCTAATACAACCTTGCCGGTATCTTTGTTGAGTCGACCTTGGTCGGCTCGGATCTGCCATTTTGCTTTACCTTGGTCGGGATAGACAAGATAGACGGGCTCAGTAAAGTCGGTTTGGTTTTTTAGCTCATAGTGTTCCATGTGCTTTGCCGTGACGCGACTGTTAACTTGCCCTTGCTCATTAAACTCAATGCTGCGCAGATCTTCGATAATGTAATCGGGTCTGTCACTGACGTTCAAGCTGTCATCCGTATCGCCACCGCGTTTTTGCTGCACTTGCCAATATAGCACCAGCGCAGTACCAAAAAAGGCGATAATGGCGAGGGTCACACGACTCATATGCTCATCCCATGGGCGGAAGTGAACTTGTTTTGACTCAGCAAGAGCAGATCCGTGAGTTCCCTGAGTGCACCATGTCCACCATTCAAGTGAGTCACAAAATGGGCATGTTGACGGACATAGGGATGACCATCGGCAACACAGACGGCCAAGCCGACCACATTCATCACCGGCAAGTCGACAATATCATCACCGATATAGGCGACTTCTTCTGGGGTGACATTGTAGAGTGACAGCAGCTCTTCATAGGGAACGAATTTATTATCCACGCCCTGATAAATATGCGTCACACCCAGAGCCGTCATGCGGTTTTCGACAATTTTAGACTGGCGACCTGTTATCACGGCCAGATTAAAACCACTGGTCAATAATGAGCGCACGCCATAACCATCACGGGTGTGGAAGGCTTTGAGTTCTTCCCCTGAGTTGCTCAAATAAATGCGGCCGTCGGAAAACACCCCGTCCACATCGCAGATCAGCAGTTTAATTTTTTGCGCCCTTTGCCAAACATCGTCGCTGATGGGGCCATAAAAACCTTGCTGTGGCATTAAATCACTCCCGCTTTAACCATATCGAGCATATTGAGGGCTCCGACAGGATGATGTTCTTTATCTATCACTATCAGACCGTTGATATTTTTGGAATCCATCACTTGCAGCGCCTGCGCCGCTAAAACGTTTTCAGTAATTGTGACACAGTTTCGCGTCATCACATCGGCAATCGGCGTGGTGCGTAGGTTGACTTGGGCATCGATAACGCGGCGCAGGTCGCCGTCGGTAAAGATACCCACGAGTTTGTTTTGCTCATCGATAACCGCGGTCATGCCAAGGCCTTTCTTGGAGATCTCATACAGGGCATCGGTGATGCAGATATCGTGTTTAACCAGTGGTAAATCATCGCCGCTGTGCATCACGTTGCTGACTTTAAGCAGCAGCTTACGACCTAAGGCGCCGCCCGGATGGGACATGGCGAAATCTTCCCGGGTAAAGCCTTTGGCTTGCAGCAGCGCGATGGCGATGGCATCGCCCATGACTAAGGTTGCAGTGGTGCTTGAGGTTGGCGCAAGCCCAAGCGGGCAGGCTTCCTCTGGTACTTCAATACATAAATGAATTTTAGATAGACGCGCCATAGTGGATTCTGGCTTGCCTGTCATGGCAATCACAGGGATGGCTTTACGTTGGATAACTGGCATCAGCGCGAGGATTTCGCTCGATTCGCCCGAGTTTGAAATCGCAAGAATCACATCATTGTCCGAGAGCACGCCTAGGTCACCATGGCTGGCTTCGCCTGGATGGACAAAAAACGCTGGGGTGCCTGTGCTGGCGAGGGTGGCCGAGATTTTATTGCCAATGTGGCCTGATTTCCCCATCCCCATCACTATCACTTTGCCGGTGCAGTTGAGAATTAACTCGCAGGCTTGGGCAAATTCAACGGAATCGACATATTGATAAAGATTATCGAGGGCCGATTTTTCAATATCGATGACTTTACAGCCCCACTGGCGCAATTGTGATTGGTCTACCATGTCTATCTCTCTTCTTGCATTGTCTTTGTCGCCCCGTTCTGGGATTGGAATAGCACAATTTGGTACGCGATAAAGATGATAAAATTAACGGCTTCTTACTCGGAGTAGCGTCTTATTGTTCTGCCCTTGCCTATAGGGTTTGCGGCAATAGGGCAGGATAACCTGTTTAGCGATTGAATGCCTTGAGCAAAATCATCGTCTTGGTTGTTTTGTGCTGCCACTTTTATTGCTATGGCCGCCATGATAACCAGTTTGACATTCAATATGGCTTTTGAGTTAAGTTGTCTTGCCTAGTTCAGTGTTATTTCGCTTATCTTATTAGCCTTAACTAAACAATCCTGCTGATTAATCAACAAGGATGAAAACATTAAGTAACACTTTAGCTTCACAGAGCGAAAACTTAGGGCGCATTCTCGCTGGAAATGAGGCAAATTGAAAGTATCGCAGGACGATAGTGTCGATTCTGTTGTAGGTTAAAGCGCAATTACGTACAATTTGCGGCTCTTCGATTGGTCTGGGCAGGAAGCGTAGGCCACCTCTTTTCAAATATCGGAATCAAGCATGACTCAAGAACAAACGCCGTTGGTTGAGATCCGTCATTTGGGCTTCAGCCGTGGCCAGCGTGTCATATATGAAGATATTAGCTTGTCTATCCCTCGGGGCAAAGTGACCGCCATTATGGGCCCCAGCGGTATAGGTAAAACCACTTTGCTCAAGCTTATCGGTGGCCAATTAACGCCCGATAGCGGCCAAGTGTTGTTCGATGGTCAGGATGTGCATGCCGCGAGTCGTAGCCAATTATTCGAACTGCGTAAGCGCATGAGCATGTTGTTTCAAAGTGGCGCCTTATTCACCGATATCAACGTCTTCGATAACGTCGCCTTTGCGCTGCGTGAGCATTCGGGTTTGCCTGAAGAGATTATTCGCTCAATTGTATTGATGAAACTCGAAGCCGTTGGCCTGCGCGGCGCCGCGCAGATGATGCCAAGTGAGTTATCCGGTGGGATGCAGCGCCGTGCCGCCCTTGCTCGGGCGATCGCCCTTGAGCCTGAAATGGTGATGTACGATGAGCCCTTTGCCGGACAAGACCCGATTTCCATGGGCGTGCTGGTGAAGCTTATCCGCGAACTCTCCGATGCGCTGAATCTGACCTCGATCGTGGTGTCCCACGATGTGGATGAAGTGCTCGGAATTGCAGATTATGTGTATGTGGTGGCTGATAAAAGAGTGATCGCCCATGGCACGCCTGAGGAGTTAAAGCATGCTGATAATCCGCAGCTCAAACAGTTTATTCAAGGCGCGCCCGACGGCCCAGTGCCTTTCCACTATCCGGCGAAGGATTATCAGCAAGAATTAATGGCTAAAGGAGCTGGCAAGTGAAGTTATTCGACAGTATTGCCGACCTCGGCCGCAGCGCTATCGAGTTAGTGCTCGGTTTTGGCCGTGCTGGCCTGATGCTCTGGGGCGCGATTTTTCGCTGGCCTCGGGTGCGTAAAGGTTTTCCATTATTAGTGCGCCAAATCTATGTGGTCGGCGTACAATCTATGGTCATTATTGTGGTCTCTGGCCTGTTTATCGGCATGGTGTTGGCGCTGCAGGGCTACAACATCTTAGTCGGTTTCGGTACTGAAGAGAGCTTAGGCCCCATGGTGGCACTGAGCTTACTGCGTGAACTCGGTCCTGTAGTCACAGCGCTATTATTTGCGGGCCGCGCAGGTTCGGCACTGACCGCCGAAATCGGTCTGATGAAGAGTACCGAGCAGTTATCCAGCTTAGAGATGATGGCGATTGACCCGCTCAGGCAAATCATTGCGCCACGTTTTTGGGCGGGGGTGATCAGCATGCCACTGTTGGCGCTGATGTTTACTGCGGTAGGCATTTATGGCGGCCATTTAGTGGGCGTGGAATGGAAAGGTATCGATGGCGGGGCTTTCTGGTCGATTCTGCAAGCCTCGGTCGAATGGCGCCAAGACATAGTGAATTGCCTGATTAAGAGCGGCGTCTTTGCTGTGGTGGTGACTTGGATAGCCTTATATCGCGGCTATCAAGTGGTGCCTAATCCTGAAGGGATCAGCCGTGCAACCACCTCTACCGTGGTGCAATCGAGCCTAGCCGTACTGGCATTGGACTTTTTACTAACAGCCCTGATGTTTGGCCGCTAACGGATTGCAGCGCCAAGGATACAGATAGACGGATTAACAGAGTGGTAACTGAGCATGTTGACACGAAAAATTGAATTATTAGTGGGTATGTTTCTCTTAACGGGCTTAGCGGCCTTTTTGGTGTTGGTGTTTAAAGTCGCCAATATCGAAGTGCAGACCAGCGACAGCAGCTATACCCTCACCGCCAACTTCACCAATATCGGTGGCTTGAAGGTACGCTCTCCGGTCAAGGTCGGCGGGGTCGTGGTTGGCCGCGTGAGTAAGATTGATTTAGACCCAGTCAAACTAGTGGCTGTGGTGACGATTGTGATGGACAAGCGTTTTGATAAGTTCCCTGAAACCAGTAGCTTAGCTATTTTAACTTCAGGTTTACTCGGTGAGCAGTTCCTCGGATTAACACCGGGCTTTGTCGATGATGACGTGAGTATGCTGAAAGATGGCGACAAGATTGACGATACTCGCTCCGCATTAGTGTTAGAAGATCTGATTGGTCAGTTCTTATATAGTATGGGTTCAAAGGATAAATAGGGGTTACCGCTATGTTGAAACGCTTATCGCGCTTTTTACTGCCGTTAGTATGGATATTTACTGCAACGACCGCACTGGCGGATGATGCCACGATTAACACTATGGATCCGTACGCCATGGTCAAATCCGTTGCCAACAAAACCTTCGACCGCTTTCATCAAGATAAAGCCTTGATCGATGCCGATGCGGATCACCTCAAGGTGATCGTGCGTGAAGAGTTGATGCCTTACATCGACTATAAATACGCTTCATACAAAGTGTTAGGCCAGTATTTAAAAGAGTCGACCGAAGATCAGCGCAATCGCTTCGTCGATGCCTTCGAAGGTTACCTGGTCTCAACCTATGCCCAAGCTTTTACCGAATACACTAACCAAAAAGTGGAGTTTTCTCCCGGTAGTGATTTCAGCAATGAGAAGATTGTCGACGTAAACGTACAGATTATCGAAGCGGGTCGTCCGCCGATTAAGCTGTTGTTTAAAGTTCGTCGCCTCAAGGATGACTCATGGAAGGCGTTTGACTTAGTTGCCGAAGGCGTGAGTTTGCTGTCCTCTAAGCAATCTGAAATCTCGAATCTTATCCGCCAACAGGGGATTGATGCCGTGATCAAGATGCTGGAAGAGCGCACCAAAGACAAAGTGACTAAACAGCCTAAAGCAGGGAAGTAAGCGCCGTGGTTGAATTTGTGCAACAGGGTAAAATTTGCCACCTAAAAGGGCGTTTATCACAGGAACAAGTGGCCGCGTTATGGCCGCAAAGGCAAAGCCTGTTAAGCCAAGAAACCCAAATCTTGTCGCTCACTGAGCTGGAATACAGCGACAGTGCTGGCGTGGCTTTTTTGCTGGCGTTAGTACGCGAGCATGGCACGCCACTACAGCTATGCTCAGCGTCGGATCAGCTAAAAAAATTAATCGATTTATATGATTTACAGTCCTTCTTCACCGAAGAAGCGAATTGAAAAGGTACCGAATTTCATGGAATGCAGCTTAATAGAACAGATTTTACGTGACGCGTTAGCACTCGATGAAGTGCACGCCAGCTCCGATGGCAGCCACTACAAAGTGATCGCGGTCGGTGAATGTTTTGACGGCATGAGCCGTGTAAAACAACAACAAGCCATTTATGCACCCCTGATGAGCTATATCGCCAGCGGTGAGTTACATGCATTAACGATTAAAACTTTCACGCCGACCCAATGGAAACGCGAGAAAATTTTCAACAGCTAGTAGTGAGGAAAAGTGGATAAATTAGCGATTCAAGCAAGCCCTCCGCTTGCTGGTGATGTGATTATTTCCGGCGCTAAAAACGCTGCGCTGCCGATTCTGATGGCAGGCGTGTTAGCCGAGACTGATTTTATTGTGTCGAATGTCCCCAATTTGCGCGATGTGAGCACCAGCTGTAAATTGCTGCGCTGCCTAGGCGCCGATGTGGATGAATTAGGCAATGGTCAAATCCGTATTTCGACCAAGAACCTCAACGAGTTTTGCGCACCTTACGATCTCGTTAAGACCATGCGTGCCTCGATTCTGATCCTTGGCCCGTTATTAGCCCGTTATGGCACCGCAGATGTGTCATTACCCGGTGGCTGCGCCATTGGCGCCCGTCCAGTAAACCTTCACTTACATGGCCTCGAAATGATGGGCGCCAAGATTGAAGTGAAAGAAGGTTATATCAAGGCCCGTGTCGATGGTCGCTTAAAGGGCGCCCATATTTTTATGGACATGGTGAGCGTGGGCGCGACTGAAAACCTGTTGATGGCCGCGGCACTTGCCGATGGCGAAACCGTGATTGAAAACGCGGCCCGTGAACCAGAAGTGATCGACTTGGCTAACTGTTTGATTGCCATGGGCGCGAAGATCACAGGTGTGGGCAGTGCCACACTGCGTATTCAAGGCGTTGAGCGTCTACAGGGCTGTGAGTATCGCGTGATGCCAGACCGTATCGAAACCGGTTCCTTCCTTGTTGCTGCTGCTGTGACCCGTGGTAGTATCCGTTGCTTAAAGGCCGATCCTGCTTCGTTAGAGTCTGTTATCGCGAAACTTGAAGATGCGGGCGCCAAGATCACCACAGGTGAAGATTGGATTGAGCTCGACATGGAAGGTAAACGTCCAAAAGCGGTAAATATCAAGACGGCGCCATACCCAGGTTTTCCAACCGATATGCAGGCGCAGTTCTGCGTGCTCAACGTATTAGCCCTGGGCACGGCGACCATTACCGAAACCATCTTCGAAAACCGCTTTATGCACGTGCCAGAACTTATCCGTATGGGCGCGAACATGGAGCTTGAAGGCAATACCTGCATCATCCAAGGCATTGAGTCTTTGAGTGGTGCGCAGGTGATGGCGACCGATTTACGCGCTTCAGCAAGTTTAGTGATCGCAGGCTTAGTTGCCGATGGCAAAACCATCGTCGATCGCATCTATCACTTAGACCGCGGTTATGAGCATATCGAGCAGAAGTTCCAAGGATTAGGCGCGCATGTAGAGCGTGTGCAATAACATTTGCTTAGGATTCGCTCCCAATAAAAAACCAGCCAAGTGCTGGTTTTTTATTATATTCATTCAGCTGAAAAGACTGGGGAATAAGAGTCGGTTAGAGCGTTTTCTCAACTAATTTAGGGATACATTCCAAAATTGCATCGAAGGGTTCAATGCTTTGGTATCCCCGACACATCACAACAGCGCCTTCAATGCAGGCAATAATGCTAAGTGCCATGGCATTGGCTGAGGTCTTTGTGTGACCTAATGACTCAAAGTGTTGAGCTAATAATGATTGCCAATCACTGAATACTCGTGCCACTGCCGCTTTTATTTCTGAAGCTTCATCCTCTTCTGGCAGTTCTATCGCTGCTGCAACAATCGGACAGCCATGACGATATTGTGAACCAACAAGACGTTGGCGCCACAGCGATAAAAACAAATTAATGCCGTTGTTTCGATCTTTTTCAAGACAAGCACTGAGTTGCGTAGATGCTTGAGCGCCTGCCCAAATAATGGCTTCAGTAATTATCTGCTGTTTTCCACCGGGGAAGTTGTGATACGCGGAACCTAACGGAGTACCTGAAAACTTGACCACTTCACGAATGCTTATGGCCCGTAAACCGCTTGAAGCAAGCATGATTGCGGCGGCTTCAATGACCCGCTGACGACCCTCATTAGAGATTGTGCCCATGAAAATCCCACTTGTTATAACAGTTGTTATAGGCTAGCATCAAAAACACATTAAGACACTCGTTATAATTAGTGAGCGCTATGATCTCAACATCGTTTTACACGGAAGATCATTATTTACTCCGTGGCCAGCTGTTTTGCACAGAAAAGGCCATTCAAGGTCGAGTCATTGTTGCGGGGGCTACTGGTGTGCCGCAGGCGTTTTATCGCCGCTTTGCTCAATTTGCAAGTGAACAAGGATTTGAAACATTAACCTTTGATTACCGTGGAATAGGGCAATCCAAACCTGAAACGCTAGAGGGTTTTGAAATGAACCTTCTCGACTGGGGTAAACAAGATCTCGCTGCCGCAGTCCAGTTTATGAGTAAAGATGACGCCCCACTTTTTATTGTTGGCCATTCCTATGGTGGTCATGCATTTGGTTTACTGCCAAATCATCAAAAAGTCACAGGTGCTTATATATTTGGTACAGGCGCGGGGTGGCATGGTTATATGCCCTTGTTTGAACAAGCTAAAGTACTAACGATGTGGAATATCGTTCTGCCGATCCTGACATGGTGGAAGGGATACTGCGCTTGGAACCTATTGGGAATGGGCGAAGATCTGCCAAAAAACGTGTTTAAACAATGGCGGCACTGGTGTCGTTTTCGTCATTACTTTTTTGACGATCCCACCATGGATGGAATTGAAAAACTCTTCCAATCGGTACAGACCCCTATGGTTGCAGCCAATGCGCTTGATGATCTTTGGGCTATGCCTGAATCGCGAGATGCATTTATTCAGCACTACAGTAATGCGCCATTAACCCGTCTTGATCTCTCACCAAAGATCTTAGGCGGCAAGATTGGGCATATGGGGTACTTCCGTAAAAACGCGGCTCCTTTATGGCAAGCCAGTTTAGATTGGTTCACGGCGATTAATAAGGAAAATAAAGCAATATGAGCACATCGAGACCGTGGTTAATTCCCCTCAAATGGATACTGATAGCTACGTTTTTGAGTAGTGTTCTGCATTACGTCGACAACATACTATTTTTTGCCCATTACCCTGAACCAAACTGGTTAAATCCTAAACTTGTTGATCTCTTTTGGTTTGTTATGACACCTCTGGCGCCGTTAGGATTTTACGTGATTAAAAAAGGGCATCATCATACAGGCGCCGCAATTCTTATCGTTTACGGGGTATGCAACATACTTACGCTTGGGCATTACAACTATGCTCCGATAAATAGCATTGCGATGAAAATCCATTTGTTTATCGCTTTAGAAGCAATAATGGGATGCATATTAATTGGTTACATCTTGCTGCTTTATAAAAATTCGCTTCGTATTGTTGCTCGTTAATTCACTCTGCATTATTTATTACAAGGATAAAAATTGAGTATCTCTCATCTCAGCGGATTGGAACATTTAAGCGCTATCATCAACGGCGACATACCACCTCCAACGATTTTTGACACTATGGGCATGTTTAATCTTCAAGTGAGCCCCGGCGCGGTTGTATTGGGTTGCTGTGCAACGGAACAACATTGTAATCCGATGGGAGGTGTACACGGAGGGTTTGCTGCAACGATATTGGATTCTGTCACCGGATGCGCTGTACATAGCCTGCTAGAAGCCGGTGTTAGTTACGGGACTGTGGATTTAGCCGTTAAAATGATGAGACCTGTCCCCATGAATGAGCAGCTTATTGCTGAAGCGAAAGTGACACATATTTCTCGCTCGCTGGGCATTGCTGAAGGTACGATCCGTAACAGCGAAGGTAAGCTACTTGCGAGCGGTTCTGCCACTTGTTTTATCAAGAGACCAAACCTCTAAAAGCGATAACAAGAGTCACTGTTTGAGCAAAGTCAGTGAAAAATCGCAGTGCGAGATAAATAGCTCTGCCATTTGAGTGATAAGGTAATAGGTGATTTGGGGATGACTCAGAATGAGGTTTTACATGCCTCATTCTGTGATTAACAAAGTCAGTTACTGAGCTTAATTATCGACGACGACTTTTTCATCGATAATAACGGGTAGTTCCTGCTGTTTACCTTGGCGAATAACCGTCATCATGATTTTCTTGCCGGGTGTGGTCTCGGCAATTCTATCCATCAGCATTTCGACCCCAGGCACATCTTCGTCGCCGTATTTGATGATTACATCCCTTGGTTGTAGCTGCGCTCGTGCCGCTGGACCATTAGGATCGACACCAGTAACTAATACACCACGTAAATCGGGCAGGTTGAGGATTTGTGCCACAACTGGGTTAATCGGTTCGCCAGAGATCCCTAAGGCACCACGGATCACTCGACCATTTTTAATCAGTTTACCCATAATGCTGTGGGCCAGTTTAATTGGGATCGCGAAGTTAATGCCGTGGCCGCCACCTTCGCCGCCCACTTGGAAGGCGGCGGTGTTGATACCAATCAGGCTACCATTAGTGTCGATTAAGGCGCCGCCTGAGTTACCGGCGTTAATCGCGGCATCTGTCTGTAAAAAGTCTAAATAACCCGAACTCAAGCCGTTACGACCCGTGGCGCTGATAATGCCTTGGGTAATAGTTTGGCCGAGGTTATAAGGGTTACCAATGGCTAATACCACATCACCAACCTGCGGTGGGCTGTCTAGATTGACAGGCACAGTAGGAAGATTATCGCCTTCGATCTTAAGCACTGAAAGATCGGTTTCGGGATCAAAACCTACGACTTCCGAGGTGAATTTGCGGCCATCTTGTAGGGCGACTACAATTTCATCGGCTTTTTTAATGACATGATAATTCGTGAGAATATAGCCTTCTTTACTCATGATCACCCCTGAGCCTAGGCCTTGGAGGGAGCCAGAGTTTAGCGGACGGCTCTGATCGATACTTAAGCTATAAATATTGACTACGGCAGGGGCGGCGCGGCGTACGGCCTTAGCAAAGGAGAGTTCGACCGTGTTGTTCCCCCGGTTTTGCAGTAACGAGCTGCCGAGATTCTTATTGTCGAAGTAGTGTGTAACTAACAAAAACATGGCCGCCATGATAAGGCCGAAGAGCACGGCTTTACCGAGATATAACAGGGTTTCTTTTATTGTCATGGCAGGCTAAGTATTAAAAAAGGTGAGTTAGATTAACATGTTTAACAAGTCAAAGCATAGGGAACCCGCGTTCCCTATGCTGATCCGCATCTGATAATGGGATAAAGATCAGGGCGGCGTACCGATTAACGCAGCACTAAGTACAACAAGCTCTTACCACGGAGGATCTTCAGGGCGACAGCGCCTTCTTGATCTTTGAGCTGCTCCTTGAGTGATTTCAGATCTTTCACCGCCGAACGGTTAATGCCGACAATCACATCGCCTTTTTGTAAGCCGCTCATTGCCGCTGGCGAGCCTTGGGCCACCTCAGTAATTTCCACCCCTTTCGAAGCGTTTTCTAGCGAGGCGCCTTGTAGCATGGGGTGCACAGCACCTGCAGCTTTTTCAGTGGTTTGGCTTGCTTCACCTAAGGTGACATTCACGGTTTTCTTATCGCCATCGCGGATAAGTCCTAGTTCAACCTTGGCACCCGCGCCCATAGTCGCGACTTTGGCTCGCAGCTCTTGGAAGGATTTAATCGCACGGCCATCGACGCTGACGATAATATCACCCGCCTTGATGCCGGCTTTTTCAGCGGCGCTGCCCGCGGTGACTTCATTCACAAAACCACCGTGCTGGGTATCTAGACCAAAACCTTGGGCGAGTTGGCTATCTAAGTCGCGGCCAGAGATCCCGAGCACGCCACGGCGAACTTCACCGTGCTCGGCAATTTGTGCCACGAGGTTTTTCACCATATTGGCAGGGATCGCAAAACCGATACCCACGTTACCACCGCCTGGCGCTACGATGGCGGTGTTAATACCGATCAGCTCACCTTTCAGGTTAACCAGCGCGCCGCCCGAGTTACCGCTGTTAATCGCCGCGTCGGTTTGGATAAAGTTTTCAAGCATTTCAATGCCTAAACCGCTGCGACCTAGGGCGCTGACAATCCCTGAGGTGACGGTTTGGCCTAAACCAAAGGGGTTACCGATAGCGACGGCAAAGTCACCCACACGTAGTTCATCAGAATCTGAGGTTTTGATTGCGACTAGATTTTTCGCTTCAATTTGCAGCAAGGCAATGTCGGACTCTGAGTCGGTACCAATCAGCTTGGCTTTGACTTCACGACCATCGTGCAGACCGACTTGGATATCATCGGCACCGTCGATCACATGGTTGTTGGTGACGATATAACCTTTATCTGCGTCGATAATCACACCTGAGCCTAAGCCTCTAAAAGGACGCTCTTGTACTTGTTCCTGCGGTGCATTGGGGCCGAAGAAATAACGGAACACATCGGGTACACGTTGTTTGGAGACGTGCGTGCCAGATACCGCCACGGAAACCACGGCGGGCGTCGTGCGCTCTAACATAGGCGCAAGACTTGGAATGGATTGACCCTCAACAGATTGCGGAATAGCGGCCTGTGAGACAGCGGGCATCATTGTCAGAGTTGCGGCTAACATTGCGGCTGAAAGTACAGATAGTTTCGTTTTCATCTATTCATAACTCCAAATAAGGGATCAAGGATCTGGATGTAATGCGTCGTGAGTTGTGTCCGCACCAGATCGAATCTGTATCGGTACCGGCTATTTGCCTAGGTAACCATTCGGACACGCACCTCATTGAAAAAGTTCATCAATATTAACAAAGGTTAATATCTTAACGGTTATTTTATCAGCATTTTATGGGCTGTAACTTAAGTGAAACCTGTGGGCTTTTAAGGCCTTTTTCAAGTCTTAAAATGTTTCAATCGTCGAGTGAAATAAGTTAACAGCATAGCGCTTTCTAAATAAGTTTTTATCCTTTCGTGCCCAATTTGGCTTTTCCGTCATCGAGTGCCTAAAAATGGAATCCAGCATCCTTAGCTTGTTGGGGGATAAATATATGCCCTGTGTGAGAGGCCGTGGTAATATCGACGCAGTTTTTCCAAAGGATAAAAGAGAATTATAACGTGCCCCAGTTAAGCCCTTGGCAGCATTACCAAAAAGATCTTACTCGTGATGGTTTTTCCCATGATCCCGCGCAGGAAATGGCCGTAAAGGCGCTGCAACGCGTCTACGAGGATTTAACCGCTGCCGAAGCGCCAAGCTCACTCTTAGGCAAGTTACTGACCTCCTTTGGCCTTAAGTCTGCACCTGTCGCGCCTAAGGGATTGTATCTTTGGGGCGGTGTCGGTCGCGGCAAAACCTATTTGATGGACACTTTTTTTGATGCGCTGCCAGGTAATCAAAAATTAAGGGCGCACTTTCACCGCTTTATGCATCAACTGCATTTGGATCTGGATGCGCTCAAAGGTACGCGCGATCCTTTGTTAGTGATAGCCAAACAAATGGCGGCTAAATACCGAGTCATTTGTTTTGATGAATTTTTTGTCTCTGATATCACTGATGCCATGTTACTTGGCACCTTATTCCAAGCCCTCTTTAAAGAAGGTGTGGTATTAGTCGCTACCTCAAACATCATTCCCGATGATTTGTATAAAAACGGATTGCAACGGGCGCGATTCCTTCCCGCGATCGCCTTGATCAATCAGCATTGTGAAGTACTCAATGTGGATTCGGGCATCGACTATCGTCTACGCACACTGGAGCAGGCCGAGATTTATCACCATCCACTCGATGAAGAAGCCGATACTAACTTGCTGCGTTATTTCCGTCAGTTAGCCCCCGAGGCCGAAGTATCAACCGACGCGATTGAGATTGAAGGGCGAGCAATCAGCATACGTCAACAGGCGCAAGGCGTGTTGCTCGCGGATTTCAGGGCCTTATGCGATGGTCCCCGTAGTCAGCGGGATTATATGGAGCTGGCGCGGATTTATCATACTGTGTTGGTGAGTGGCATCGAACAAATGGGCGCGTTTTTAACGGGTGATGATATCGCCAGACGTTTCTTGGCCATGGTGGATGAGTTTTACGAGCGCAACGTTAAGTTGATCGTTTCCGCGCAGGTGCCGCTAGAAGAGATTTACACCGATGGCTTATTGAGTTTTGAATTTAGACGCTGCCGCTCTCGCTTAATCGAAATGCAATCCCACGATTACTTAAAATCAGAACATTTACCATAAGTTAGCGAGTGAGCTTTATCGGAGGTTAGCGCGTTTTTTGCGCAAACCTCCTGTGACCCATCCATCCCAGTGAAAATCAGCCTCACAGATCGATTTTTTATGATTTTTGTCAAAAAATCAGGTGATTTTTAACTCACGTTTGTCTATAATCCGCCACCTGCCCACGTTACTCCACCAAACTAGGTGGAAGTTGTACGCCGAGTTAAGTACTCGAAGGGGTACTGAAAGGCAATTTTGTGTTGTTTACCATTGTAGGCAACATGTGAGACAGAAATTAACTTTGGGTTTTTGTAATAATGAAGACTTTTACTGCTACACCAGAAACTGTAACTCGTGACTGGTTCGTCGTTGATGCTGACGGCAAAACTTTAGGTCGTATCGCTACCGAAATCGCTCTGCGTTTACGCGGTAAGCACAAGCCTGAATACACTCCTCACGTTGACACTGGTGATTACATCATCGTTATCAACGCTGAGAAAGTTACTGTTACTGGTAACAAAGCGCAAGGCAAGACGTACTACTCGCACTCAGGCTTCCCTGGTGGCATTAAGCAAATCAGCTTTGAAAAGCTGCAAGCTCATAAGCCAGAAATGATCATCGAGAAAGCAGTTAAGGGTATGTTACCAAAAGGTCCTCTGGGCCGTGCCATGTTCCGTAAACTGAAAGTTTACGCTGGCGCAGAACATAACCACGCTGCACAACAACCTCAAGTTCTTGATATCTAAACGGGATTAAGCAAATGGCTGCAACTCAGTACTACGGCACTGGCCGTCGCAAAACCTCTACAGCACGCGTATTCGCTAAAGCTGGTAGTGGCAACATCGTTGTAAATCAACGTCCTTTGGACCAATACTTTGGTCGTGAAACTGCTCGTATGGTTGTTCGTCAACCATTAGAACTAGTTGAAATGACTGACAAGCTGGACATCTATGTAACTGTTAAGGGCGGTGGTATCACTGGCCAAGCAGGCGCAATCCGTCACGGTATCACTCGTGCTCTGATGCAATTAGATGAAGCTCTGCGTCCATCATTACGTTCTGCTGGTTTCGTAACCCGTGACGCTCGTAAAGTTGAGCGTAAGAAAGTGGGTCTACGTAAAGCACGTCGTAAGCCACAATTCTCTAAGCGTTAATACGTTTTGGAATCTCAAAAAACCCAGCTTATGCTGGGTTTTTTATTGCCTAAAATTGGCTATGCTCGCGTTAATGAAAGTGTTTTTTGCTGACTGTTCGAAGAGAGGGGAAGATGAGCTTACAGTTATTTATGCTGGCCGTGGCATTGGTGCTGATTTTAGAGGGCGTGGGGCCTTTGTTATTCCCCAATAAATGGCGCCGATATTTAAACGAGCTTTCCCATCAAAATCAGCAAGTTTTACGCCGGATTGGCGGTTCTTTAGTCACAGCTGGGCTGGTCATTTTGATTATTTTTTCATAAATGCCTTACCACTTGCGGTTTAAAATCTGTTAGAATTCTTTTTTAACCACAACCTTGCAGCAAACAATGGGCAAAAACGTAGTTGTTCTCGGCACCCAATGGGGTGACGAAGGAAAAGGTAAGATTGTCGACCTTCTAACAGAACAGGCAAAATATGTAGTTCGCTACCAAGGCGGTCACAACGCGGGTCACACTCTTGTGATCAATGGCGATAAAACCGTACTTCATCTGATCCCATCAGGCATCCTACGCGACAATGTAAAATGCATTATCGGTAACGGTGTGGTGCTTGCACCTGACGCACTGATGAAAGAGATCAAAATGCTCAAAGAGCGCGGCATTCCAGTTGAGGAACGTCTGCTGATCTCTGAAGCATGTCCGCTGATCCTACCATTCCACTGTGCCTTAGACATCGCTCGCGAAAAAGCGCGCGGTAACAAAGCTATTGGTACTACGGGTCGTGGTATTGGTCCTGCGTATGAAGACAAGATTTCCCGTCGCGGTCTGCGTGTTGGCGATCTCTTCAATGCTGAACTATTTGCTGAAAAGCTGAAAGAAGTTATGGCATATCATAACTTTATGCTGACAGAGTACTACAAAGTTGACGCCGTAGATTACGAGCAAACACTGAGCGATGCGTTAGCTTTAGCTGACTACCTGAAGAGCATGTGTGTTGACGTAACTGAACTGTTGGATAACGCGCGTAAAGCGGGTGAGCCAATTCTGTTTGAAGGTGCACAAGGTACACTGTTAGACATCGACCACGGTACTTATCCGTTTGTAACTTCGTCAAACACTACCGCAGGTGGTGTGGCGACAGGCAGCGGCTTTGGTCCACGTCATTTAGACTATGTCTTAGGTATCATGAAGGCATACACCACTCGCGTGGGTGCAGGTCCTTTCCCAACTGAACTCTTATGTGAAGTGGGCGACCATTTAGGGACTAAGGGTCATGAATTTGGTGCGACTACTGGTCGTAAGCGTCGTCCAGGTTGGTTAGATGCAGTGGCAATGCGCCGTGCAGTACAAATCAACAGCGTAAGCGGCTTCTGCTTAACTAAGTTAGACGTACTCGATGGCCTGAAAGAAGTGAAAATCTGTGTGGGTTACCAACATCCAGATGGCACTATCTCTAAGGTTACGCCATTAGCGGCTGAAGGTTATGAGCAGGTCACGCCTGTTTATGAAACTATGCCAGGCTGGAGCGAGTCAACTTTCGGTGCTACCTCTTTAGAGCAGTTACCGCAAGCAGCTATCAATTACATCAAGCGTATTGAAGAGCTGTTAGAAACGCCGATCGACATCATTTCTACCGGTCCAGACCGTAATGAGACGATGATTTTAGTTAGCCCGTTTAACTAAAATCGTAGAGGCCGTGTTTCACGGCCTTTTCTTCTTTTGTTGTTCCTTCCTGTTTGTTTTCTGTGGTTAGAAATTCGGCTTGAGCTCAAGAAATAGGTTATACTGCCGATGCAAGTATTCACCCTATTGTCATTGAGAGTCGTTATGCTACGTACTGCATTAGTTGCGCTGCTGCCCTTAGTATCTTCAATGTGCTTTGCTGAAACACAGGCGGTGGATATTTATTCTCAAGATCAATTACTTGAAATGATCCGCGGCGATAAATATCTGGCAAGAGTTAAGCAAGATGACTGTCAATTAGTGCAAGACATCGAAGCGCGCGCAGAAGTCTTAAAGCAGCCCCTGTATCAGTTTCTGTGGGGGGAAATGCTCAACCATGGTACCTGCGTAAAAGCCAATGCAGTCAAAGGGATGGGATTATTGCAAGAGGCGGCCGAGCAGGGCAGTCCCGAGGCCATGGTGAAACTTGCCGAATATTATCAAAATGGTAAGTTTGTTATTCGTAATAAAGACCGTGCGGTCAATTATTTATTGCCAGCGGCGGCGAGCGGCAGTTTAGCCGCGCGAATGATGCTGGTTCGTTTATACGGTGAAGGTTATGGTAGTCCAAGGGACTATGAAATGGCCTATAACTGGTTATACAACAATGTATTTACCGATGAGGCGACCAAGAAAAAAGCCTTGTCATTACTGCAGGTGTTAGCCGCTAAAATGCCCGCCAGTGCAGTGGCGCGGGCCCAGCAAGGGCACTTGCGAACCCGTTGAGATGTCTCTACTGATTGAGACAGAAATATTGGATATTGAATGATCAAAGACCCTCATTTCGAGCGTGAACAGGATAAGTACGAAAACCCTATCCCAAGTCGTGAGTATATTATCGAGTACTTACGTTCTCAAAAATCACCTATTACCCGTGACAGCATCGCTGTTGCACTGCGGATCCACGATGAAGAACAGTTAGAAGCCCTGCGTCGCCGTTTACGGGCGATGGAGCGCGATGGTGAACTGGTATTTACCCGCGGTCAAAGCTACGGCTTACCTGAAAAAATGGATCTGATTTCCGGCACTGTCCTTGGGCACAGAGAAGGCTACGGCTTCTTTAAACCTGATGAAGGTGGCGACGATTTATTTATCTCAAATCGCGACATGCTGATGTATTTCCATGGCGATAAAGTGCTGGCACAAAAAGCCGGTATGGATCGTAAAGGCCGCCGCGAGGCCCGTATCGTTCGCCTGATCCAACCGCGCAGTGTCGCCATTGTCGGACGATTCCACGTCGACAGTGGCATGGCATTTGTGATTGCCGATGATAAGCGCATTACCCAAGAAATCTTAATTGCCACCGAAGATCGTAATGGCGCCCGTCAAGGCGATGTGGTCGTGGTTGAATTAACCCGTCGTCCAGGCCGATTCGTTAAAGCTGCCGGTAAAGTCACTGAGGTGCTCGGCAAGCAAATGGCGCCGGGAATGGAAATCGAGATTGCGCTGCGTAATTACGATTTACCCCACACTTGGTCGGCGGTGATTGAGAAAAAACTGCGCCGGATCCCCGATGAAGTGACCGAAGCCGATAAAGTTGGCCGCGTCGATCTGCGAGATCTGCCCTTAGTGACCATCGATGGTGAAGATGCCCGCGACTTTGACGATGCGGTATATGCCGAAGTTAAGCCTAGTGGCGGATGGCGTCTGTGGGTGGCGATTGCGGATGTGAGCTATTACGTGCGTACCGATTCGGCCTTAGATACCGAAGCCCGTGCCCGTGGTAACTCGGTGTATTTCCCATCGCAAGTTATCCCAATGCTGCCGGAGAAAATCTCTAACGGCCTGTGCTCGCTTAATCCCCATGTCGACCGCCTGTGTATGGTCGCGGAGATGACGATTTCGGCCCGCGGTAAGCTATCGGGTTATAAGTTTTACCCCGCGGTGATGCATTCACATGCGCGTTTCACTTACACCCAAGTGGCTGCCATGCTCGAAGGCGGACCGATTGCACCTGAGCATGAAGCGCTATTCCCACATCTGCAATGTTTGCAGTCACTCTATTTAGCGCTCGATGAACAGCGTGCCGAGCGTGGTGCGATTGCCTTTGAGACCTTAGAAACGCAGTTTATTTTTAACGACCAGCGCAAGATCGATAAGATTGTGCCAAGAGCGCGTAATCAAGCTCATAAAATCATTGAAGAATGTATGATTTTGGCCAACGTATCGGCGGCTAAGTTTGTGAAAAAGCACAAGGGTGAAATCCTCTATCGCGTGCATGAGTCGCCCTCTGAGCAGAAGCTGGCAAACTTTAAAGAGTTTCTGGCCGAACGTGGTTTAAGCATGAGCGGTGGACTCGAGCCAACGCCTGCGGATTACCAGAATGTGATGCTGCAAATCGCCGATAGGCCCGATGCCGAGCTTATTCAAGTGATGTTGCTGCGCTCAATGCGCCAAGCTATTTACACACCTGATAACGAAGGTCATTTTGGTTTAGCACTCGAAGAATATGCGCACTTCACCTCGCCAATTCGCCGTTATCCTGACTTAGTGCTTCACCGCGTGATCCGCTATTTATTGGCGAAGGAAAAAGGCGAAGCCAATGAAAAGTGGACATCCGATGGTGGCTACCATTATCAGCTCGATGAGTTAGATCTCTTAGGCGAGGAATGTTCAAACACTGAGCGCCGAGCCGATGAAGCGACGCGTGATGTGAGCGACTGGCTGAAATGTGAATTTATGCAGGACCATGTGGGTGACACCTTCGAGGCGGTTATTGCCTCTGTCACTAACTTTGGTTTATTTGTTCGCTTAAATGACTTATTTATCGATGGCTTAGTGCATATTTCTAGCCTAGGCAGCGATTATTACCAGTTCGATCCTATGCGTCAGCGATTGATTGGTGAGCATACAGGTCAAATCTATCAAGTGGGTGATCCCGTCACGGTAAAAGTGGCTGCGGTAAACTTGGATGATAGACAGATTGACTTAGTCATGCTCGGCGACAGTGGAAAAGGCGGTCGCCGTAAGTCTGCGCCAAGTCGAGAAAAACCGATGACGGCGCGTGAGCGGGTAAACCGTGAAGGCGCCAAAATGGCTAAGGCGGCTAAATCGACAGGCGCGAAGTCGAAAGCCAGTTCAGATAAAGCCGGTGCGAGTAAGTCCAAGTCTAAAGCTGGCACTAAGCCTAAGAAAAGCGTAAAAGATTCGGCGAAAAAGCCAAAGGCCGCGAAGCGGAGCACGAGAAAGAAGTAAATGAAGAAACAAGATATTATTTTTGGGATCCACGCGGTTGAAGCGCTGTTAAAACACAGCCCAGAGCGCATTATTGAACTTTGGCTGTTGCAGGGCCGTGAAGATGAGCGTTTAACGCCGCTGATCCGCCAGGCTAAAGCCTTTGGCACTAGCATCCAAGTGACCTCACGCAAAGTGTTGGACGATAAAGCCGAAAGTGCTCAGCACCAAGGCATTGTTGCCCGTGTTAAGGCAGCTAAAATCCTTGGTGAGCATGACTTAGATGAGTTGTTAGCTAAGACCGACTTACCATTCTTTTTGATTTTAGATGGTGTTACCGATCCGCATAACCTAGGTGCTTGCTTACGTAACGCCGATGCGGCGGGTGTGCAGGGCATTATTGTGCCGAAGGACAACTCAGTAGGCTTAACCGCTGTGGTGAGTAAAGTGGCCTGCGGCGCCGCCGAAACTGTGCCCTTATTCCAAGTGACTAACCTTGCGCGTACCATGCGTCATCTGCAGGAAAAGGGCGTGTGGATTGTCGGCACTGCGGGCGAAGCGGATTGCGAGCTATATCAAGCGGATCTTAAAGGGCCGCTAGCGATTGCGATGGGCGCCGAAGGTAAAGGCTTACGCCGCCTAAGTCGTGAATGTTGCGATACCTTGGTCTCGATTCCGATGGCGGGGAGCGTTTCTAGCTTAAACGTGTCGGTCGCAACGGGCATCTGCCTATTCGAAGCCGTGCGTCAACGCCGTAGCTAATTGATAGCTTTCCATAAAAAGACGGGCTAGCCCGTCTTTTTATTGTCCCGAATTTCTGAAATCTCTCTTAAGCGGTTTTCACCGCATCGAGATTAGACTCTTCTAAGTCGTGACTTTCTGCCTCAACAAAAGTCGGCTCTGGATTAACGTCAAACTCGAATGTCAGCTGTTGTTCGTTGTCAGTGTCATCATCTTCGAGGGCATCGGCACCTAAATCTTCTTCTTCATCGTCGCTGGGCGCGGGAGTCATTTGCTCCTGCACCGATTCGACATCAACCCTTGGGTCGAGCGCTGCCGCGAGCGGGGATGAGACTAAGTCACCGGTTGCCATGATGTAGTCTTGAGTCACATTGGTTTCGGCTTTTTGTTGTGAATGAACATAACGCAGGCGTAAAAATAGGACTAAGGTACAGGCCGACATAAAACCATAGAGCATGCTATTGCCAAGCCATTGCATTAGGGTGGATGCGATAAGCGGACCTATACTGGCGCCAAGACCGAAGGTCAGTAATATAGTAGCCGACAGACCGACCCTTTCACTCTGCTCGACACGGGAGTTGGCCAGTGCCGTCGCCAAGGGGTAGAAGGTAAAGCCAAGAATACCGAACAGAAACGTCATCACCAGTGAGAGTGTGGGATGGTAAGGCGTGAGGGCGATGCCTAAGGCTAAGATCCCAAGCAGTACGCAGTTTATGCGGATAAGCCGGCTGCGGGACATGATGTCGGATAGCTTTCCCATCGGCCATTGCGCTAGCAGACCCGCGAGAATGGTGGCCGTCATATAGGTGGCGACTTTCTCGGGCGGTAAACCTAAGTTACTCGCATAGGCGGGCGCCAAGCCGTAAAAGGAGCCGACAATCATGCTGCCTATCGCAATAGTCGTCAGCGCTTGCGGGGCTTTTCGCCAATAGTGGGCGATTTTTAAGGGCGCGGGCACCAGTGGTGCAGGGTGAATACGGCGGGTCAAGGAAATGGGGACAATACACAGGGCAAAACAGATGGCGATCAGTAACAGCGGCTCTAGACCAAGTTCAGGATAGAGACTAATGGCACCTTGCCCCAATATCAAACCGAAGTACGAGACTATCATGTAGCTGGCAAACACTGTGCCGCGTTGGTTGCTTTCGGCCTGCTCATTGAGCCAGCTTTCGAGCACCATGTATTGGCACATCATGCCCATACCGACGATAAGTCTTAAAAGGATCCAAACCGCTAACTCATCCACTAAGGCGTGGCCGAGTGCGGAGGCGGCCACTATCCCAGCGCTGGCGACAAAGGCGCGAATATGCCCGACTTGGGCAATCAAACGGTGACCTATCTTAGAGCCTGCCACCAGACCGACGTAATAGGCCGACATCATGCCGCCTATCCATAGCTGTGGAACGTGCATCACCGATAGGCGCAGGCCTAAATAGGTGGTGAGTAAACCGCCTGCCAACACAGTTAATAGAGTCGTGCTATATAAAGAGGCGAAAGTGCGTAGCGGATTTGCCATTAACTACTCCTTGTATGGTTGCAGGGAGAGTATATCAGGAGTTGGTGTTTATTCCGTGTTGCAATATGTTGGGATTTAATGACTGAGTTATCATTTTTGTGTGTGGGTCACTCAATTCGACTGAAATGGGATTTGGCTGAGAGGATGAACCTGGTTTCAGCCAAACCACTGAGTACCTCTATTATCTAAAGGTGTAGAGCAGGTTAAAGGTGGTGACAGTGTCAGTCTGCTTACTGCCTTCGGGAACCACTTCGGTGTACTTGACGTTCATGCCGATTTTAAATGCCCAATCTTGGAACACTAAGTTCTTGTAGTTCATGTCGAGGGTGAGAGTATTGTTATTCTCGCCCACCTCGGCGGTGAGATCGGCATTGATGCTGGTGTATTCCTGCAATTTTTGCGAAAACTTTGCCGCAGTACGTAAAATCACATCCTTTTCGGCGGCGGGATCGGGCTCTGCTACCGATTCTGCAGGCAGGTTGTATCGATAACCCGGACCGACTTCGAGGCTGAGTTTGGTCTTATAGGTACTGATGGCATTAAAACCATAACCCGAAGAAAGGGTTGAGATTTGGGTATAACTACCAAACTGATCCCAAGTAAAGTCACCACGGCCAAAGATATAGCCCTTAGTGAGTTTATAGTTGCTCTGCAATTGGAGTTCGTACTTCTCTGAGGTGGTTTGGTTCTTCTCTGAAGCAAAATACGCTTTTAGCGTGGCTTCTTGTTTCGTTTGCTTGGCATCGTAAATCAGCTGGGTGCGACCATTAAAACTGCTCGATTCGGTATTGCCCGTGTTCAATTGTAAGCCGGCTTCGACTTCTGCAGTAAAATCGCTTGGCGGTTCCTGATAATCGGGAGGTACAAGCGCAAGTGCCGGAAAAGATAGGCAAAAAAAACTCAAAGGGGCGATAACTTTTAGCATTACTCGTAACATTAGTCTGGGTTCTTGAGTGGCTGATGTTTGATATCCGAATAGGGGTGAGGCGTCATCATACCCGTATTGCGGGTTGAGGCAAAGTTATTGCTTGAGTTTCGCGTCTGCTTTCTGTACTATCTCGCGCTCGAATCAGTCACTATTTTCGTTCCTTGCCTCCACTTGGTCTGACTGAGCCAATAACGAGGCTACATAACCGTAAGGAGCAATAAATGCGTCATTACGAAATCGTATTTATGGTTCACCCAGATCAAAGTGAACAAGTACCAGGTATGATTGAGCGTTACACCGGTGCAATCACCGAAGCTAACGGCAAAATCCACCGTTTAGAAGATTGGGGCCGTCGTCAACTGGCTTACCCAATCCAAGACCTGCACAAAGCTCACTACGTTCTGATGAACGTTGAAGCACCAGCAGAGACGATTGAAGAGCTAGAAACTGCTTTCCGTTTCAACGACGCAGTTCTGCGTAACATGGTAATGCGTACTAAAGTTGCCGTTACTGAAGCATCTCCAATGGCGAAAGCTAAAGATGAGCGCGATTCACGTCGTGGCCCAGCTGGCGACCGCTCATATGATGAAGCTAACGCTGAAGAAATCGCTGAGTAAGTTTATCTGTGACCACCAATAACTTGGTGTTGTCAGGGACCATAACCCGTTCCAGACGCTTTAAAAGCCCGGCAGGCATCGCACACAGTGTGATAATGCTAGAACACAAATCGCAGCGTTATGAAGCAGATATGCTCCGCAACGTCTACGTACAAATACAAGTGATATTGAGTGGCCCACGCTTTGAAAGCGTGGCAGACAATCTGAAAGCAGGTGTGGAAGTACAAGTTCAAGGTTTTATGACGCTTCAACAGGGGCGAAATGGCCAAAATCGCTTAGTCATCCATGCCGAAAATGTCGAATTGAAAACTTAGGAGACTGTCAAATGGCACGTTATTTCCGTCGTCGCAAGTTCTGCCGTTTCACCGCTGAAGGTGTTGCAGAAATTGATTACAAAGATATCGTTACTTTAAAGAACTACATCACTGAAAGCGGCAAGATCGTTCCAAGCCGTATCACTGGTACTAGTGCTAAATATCAGCGTCAACTAGCTCGCGCAATCAAGCGTGCTCGTTATCTTTCTCTACTGCCATACACTGATTTACATCAGTAATTGCAGTATTCCTAATCGAATATAGAGGATTTGATAATGAACGTTATTCTGCTTGATAAAATCGCTAACCTGGGTAACCTGGGTGACCAAGTTGCAGTTAAAGCTGGTTACGCTCGTAACTACCTGCTGCCACAAGGTAAAGCTGTTGTTGCTAACGAAAGCAACGTTAAAGTATTTGAAGCTCGTCGCGCTGAATTAGAAGCTAAATTAGCTGCTGATCTGGCTGCTGCTAACCAACGTGCTGAGAAAATCGCTGCTCTGGAAGCTGTTGTTATCGCTTCTAAAGCGGGTGATGAAGGCAAACTGTTTGGTTCAGTTGGCACTCGTGACATCGCTGATGCAGTAACTGCTGCTGGCGTTGAACTGGCTAAAGCTGAAGTTCGTTTACCATTAGGCGCTCTGCGTACTACTGGCGACTTCGAAGTTGAAGTTCAGTTACACACTGAAGTTAAAGCTGTTGTTAAAGTATCTGTTGTTGCAGAAGCTTAATTACCAACTGCTTTAAACTAAGAAAACACCGCTTCGGCGGTGTTTTTTTATGGGCGCGATTTAGTTCGTATTGCTGTGCGAGAGGATGTTTTTCAAGTATCAACGCTAAACAGGCTTAGCCATTTCATCGCAGCTAGGACTGACGCTAAGGCACACTAGACTATTGCTAAAGACTGTTGTTAAAAGGCGCAAGCACTCGTGGCAGTACGCCCTGTAGCTTTGAAATTGCAACTCCATAATTAGTGATAGGCACATTGCGACGTTGGCATTCGTGGATGCGACGGAGCATTTCATTACGATTAAACATACAGGCACCGCAGTGGATGACGAGGGCATATTGCTCTAAATCATCGGGAAAATCGTGGCCGGACGTCACGATAAATTCGAGTTGTTTACCCGTATAACTATTTATCCAGCGGGGGATTTTGACCCGGCCGATATCATCTTCCTGCACATTGTGGCTGCAGGCTTCGGCAATCAGCACTTTATCACCATCTTGCAATTTATCTAACGCCTCGGCGCCTGCGGCAAGGGTGGCCAAATCCCCTTTAAAACGCGCAAATAGGGTTGAGAAAGTCGTGAGTGGAATTGATGCTGGCACTAGGGCGGCGACTTGTTTAATCGCCTGAGCATCGGAGACAACTAGTTTGGGTGTGACGACGGATAATGCCTTTTCGAGTTCCGTTTCTTTAACCACCATAGCGATCGCGCTGCGATCCAATGCTTCCCGAAGGATCTGTACCTGCGGCAAGATCAAGCGTCCTTTAGGGGCCGCCATATCGATAGGTACGACGCAGAGAATAACGTCCCCCGCTTGATAGAGATCGCCCGCAAGCATGGGGTCTTGCTTATATTCCGCGGGCGCTAAATCGATAATCAGCTGCTTAAGCATTTTGGTCGCAAGGCCTGTGGTGGCAGAGACCACGATAAAGGGCAAGGATTGCTGTTGGCAGAAGGCGATATCCTCGGCTTTAGGTGTACAGATATCGGCCTTATTGAATACCACCAGTATCGGCATTCGCATCTGCTGTATTTCGTTCACTAAGGCGATATCCGATGGATAAAGCCCTTGTTCGTCCACCACTAAGAGTGCCATATCGGAGCGGAATAATACTTTACGAGTCGCCTTCACCCGCATTGTACCTAATTCTCCGTCATCATCGTTCCCAGCTGTGTCGTAAAAGGTTACAGGCCCCAAGGGTTGCAACTCATAGGCCTTGGTCACGGCATCTGTCGTAGTGCCCTTAATATCGGACACAATGGAGATTTGTTGCCCCGCGATCATATTGAGCAGAGAGGACTTACCTGCATTGCGTCGACCGACTAAGGCAATATGGTAACGCATGCCCCGTGGTGCTGATTGGCTCTGGGAATGCTCTTGTGGATTAATGCCTTGACACATATTGGTTCCTTTTTGAATCACCACGGCTAAAGGAGGGGATTAGCCCATGGCTTTGAATTTGCTGGCAGACTTGCTTAAGTCGCTCTGCTGCAGGATGTTGTTGCTGGTTTTTTCCCGGATAGATGCTGTAATCGGCACTCACTTGTGTTGGGGTGAAAGAGGGCATAATCACATTGCAGCCTCGCTTTAGTGCCAGTTCCCGAGTGCCTTTTTCGAGGGCATCGAGGGAGCTGGTCGCAGGGATATTCGCCCCAGGATTCATCAGTCGCAAAATAGCGCTTACTCGATGACTCTTAAGGGCGCTGCCATTGGGCGATGTGGCAAATGGAGTTTGTGCATGGGCGATAAAGGGGCCGCAGGCCAACATATCGAGCTGCAGCTCAGTTAAGCATTGAATATCGCGGGCTAAGATAGCATCTGTCATCCCTGGCAAATCGATGATGATGCCAGAACCTGTTTGAAAGCCGAGTGACTTAAGGTGTGTAAGTCTTGCAATTCGCTCATCGAAATGGGCTTTCGGGCGACAACGACCAAAGAGGGCGCGGTCGAAGGTTTCCATCTTGAGTAAATAGCGATCGGCACCCGCCTCACGCCAGTTTTCCAACTCATGATGTTTGCGATCACCGAGGGATAGGGTGATTGCGAGGTTATGGCGCTGCTTAATTTCAGTAATAAGGGCGCTGATGCGCTTGCTACTGTAGCTAAAATCATCTCCCGATTGCAGCACCACAGTGCCGAGGCCGAGTGAGGCTATACTCTCCACCGCGCTGAGGATTGCTTCGTTCGAGAGTCGATAACGTTTTACCTGCCGATTCTCGCTACGCAGGCCACAGTAATGGCAGTGGTTACGGCAATGATTCGAGAATTCAACAATGCCGCGTAAATAGACCTGTTGCTGAAATTCGAGCTCAGTGGCGAGCTGAGCGCGGCTAAACAGCCATTCATCGTCCTGTCCTTGGAGCAGTTCAAGGATTTGCGCATAGCTGAGCGCCATAGGTTTGAGCAAACTGGGTTGCGTGCAGGAAGGTGTTTGCTGAATGATTGGGATATGGCTGGTATGCATCAGTGGCGCCCCTTATCCAGCGCAATCACACTTTGATACCAGAGATCGCCTACGGCGCGGCGACATTCTTCCACATAACGGCCAAGGGTTATTGCCACCGGCGAGTCTTGCTCTGCGGTGACGCCGGAATAAAACCAATCGATTAAGCTGTTTGGCGCAAGGCCTAAAGCAATAACATCAAACTCTATCCAAAGCCCTTGAGCCGAAGTGGTATGGCTATGGGCGTAGTGACCGACAAAGAGTCTATCGCCAATCAGCAATATAGGTTGCAGTGGCAGCGCTTGGGTCGAGACTAAATTAACCGTCTCAGGAAATTGCCTCTTTAGTTCGGCGCACCAGTGGCGGGAGTTTTCATAGAGTCGTTCCACTTCCCGCTGTGGCATCTCGGGACGTAGGATAGTGGCGAATTCATCCCGCCAAGAACCTGTGGGCTCAAGCTTTATCAGGGTGAGTTGCTTGAAGCTTACGCTTTGTAAGCGCTGTAAGAGTAATTGCCCCACGGCGTTATCGGCAAAGTTGCTGTAAATGGCCGCGTGTAACACTATGTCATTGGCTTGTGCTATTGCCTCGAGTAAGGCGTGCGTATTCAAACCAAAATGCAATTTTACGCCGGGCTTTGAAAGTAAAGAATGAGTCATTTATAGATAGATATCCCGTTCACCCGCATCGGTTTTTTTCAAACAACTACGCACATTACGTTCCCGTGATGGACTCATTTTGGCGAGCTCTCGCTCTATCAGGGCGTTACCTGCCTCACGGGTTTTATCGCTGGCGTAGTCGTTCAGATATTCCCTAAAGGTGATCAAGGCATTGGGCTGACAGAACTTGCCAATAAACTGCTGTTTGGCTAATCCCATAAAGTGATCGCCAGTGCGCCCTTTACGGTAACAGCCTGTACAGAAAGAGGGGATGGCATCCGAGTCGGTGACTAATTCATAGATGATCTCATCCATGGCACGATGATCGCCAAGGCTAAATTGTTCGGCATCATGTTGATTTAGCTTGCTGTCTTGATAGCCACCCGGCGCAGTGCGTGAGCCTGCACTGATCTGTGAGACGCCGAGTTCTAACAACTCTTTACGTAGGGCCGCGTTCTCCCGTGTGCTCATAATCAGTCCGGTATAAGGTACGGCGAGGCGAGTGATGGCTACAATGCGCTTAAAGCACTCATCATCAACCTCATAGGGCGGCTTTTCACTAAGGGCAGAGCCATGGGCGGGTTCAATCCGCGGGAAGGAGATGGTATGTGGGCCAATGCCACAGTCTTTTTCGAGTTGCTGGACATGGGTGAGCATGGCGAGCAGCTCAAATCTATGGTCATACAGGCCAAAGAGCGCGCCGATACCGACATCGTCGATTCCTGCTTCCATCGCCCTGTGCATGGCGTAGAGGCGGTATAAGTAGTCGGTTTTTTTACCTTTTAGGTGCACTTTACTGTAAGTGTCTTGATGATAGGTTTCTTGGAAACATTGATAAGTGCCTATCGCCGCCGTTTTAAGCTGTTTAAAGTCTTCCACACTCATTGGCGCGCAGTTGACATTGATACGGCGAATTTCACCGCCTTTGCCCTGCTTAACGCTGTACATGGTTTGAATACTTTCAACAATGGCTTGCACATTGTTGCGTGGATGCTCGCCATAAACGGCCAAGATCCGTTTGTGGCCCATTTCTTCGAGGATGGTGACCTCTTGGCGGATCTCATCCTGTTTTAAGGTCTTGCGTTTCAGCTCGTGGTTATCGGCGTTAAAGCCGCAGTAACTACAACTGTTGGCACAATGGTTGGACACATAGAGCGGCGCAAACATCACTATACGATTGCCGTAGATGGTGTTTTTAATTTCACGGGCGACGGCAAAGAGTGCTTCATCCAGGGCTTTATCTTGATTTTGTAGCAGGAGAGCGGTTTCGCGAATGCTTAAGCCTTCGCATTGGCGCGCCTTTTCGAGAATGGCTTGGATTTGGTCGCGACTCGGATGACTGGCGTCTTCAATGGCCTGCCAAATCGCCTGATCGTCAATAAAGCTGACGTTGGGATTATAGTCAGAGACGGTAATGGAATGATGCTCGTGTGTGCTCATGGTTTTCTATGCCCTTGAATATGAATGCGTAAACACGGCAGTTGTTGAGCAACTGCCGCAGGAGACCTAGCTATTTGCTAGTCAGTTGTTCGCCGTTTGTGGCAACGGGGGCAATTTCATTTTTTACCCATAGTGGGGTGTACTCGGCGGCATCATGGTAGGGCACATTGCCGTGGATCATCATGGCTTTGAAGTCATCGAAGCGGTACACCGCGAGGAATAAATGCACGGGTAAGAAAGCGGTTAACACTAGGCCAGAGACCAAATGGGCCTGACCTAAAAACCACACTATATCCCGCGGCGCAGCGTGGGGGATAAGCCACAGCACTAAACCGGAGAGGATAAGCACTGTACCGCCAATCAGTACGCAGGCACCAAATAGCTTCTGGCCAGAGTTGTATTTATTCATTGGAGGGATTGGCACTTTTTTACCCAGTAAGAATTTCTGTGGGTAACCGCCTAACACCATAAACCATTTCACGTCGCGTCCGGAGAAGCTGAACACTCGGGCGATAAATAGCACCACTCGGTCGAATGCCATGATGGTAAATGCCACGGCATCGAGGGCCATAACAATCCCCGCAATGATGTGCACATCATAGGTTAGTTGCATGCCTTCCTGGGAAAGCGGTTTAAAAAACAATAACAACCCCGTCGCGGCTAACGGCAAAAAGCTGAGCAGCAGAATATAGTGGAAAATCCTGACGTTTAGCGGATGTTTTAAAATGGGTCTCATATCATGTTCTTGATGCATTTTTCATCTCCAATCAAGAGCTTAATTTGGTGCGGTCGACAAAGTGGGTGTGTAGCAGCTCATGGGACATATGTCCTAATGGCTCGCCACCGAATTCTTTGTAGTATTTCTCTACCGCGGGGTTGGCGTGGCTAACACGTTTTTTCGCTAGGCTATCGTCTTTATATAACCCTTGGCTTCTGGCCTTAATGTACTCATTGCGGCGTTCAAGTTTGCTGCTAAACCAACCAATCGGAATGGCTAAGGCGGCGACAAAGGCAGCGCCTACCGCCATAAACTTACGGCGTGACAGAAAGAAACTGTCCTCGGCAAATAGGTGTTTTTTCTTGTTCATTTTTGTTTCCCGTTAAATGTTACCAAGCCAAGAAGAACCTTTACCTTCAATAGGTTGGCCTCCACCGTTAACGCAACCACCAGCGCAGTTCATCACTTCGATAAAATGATAGGGCGAAGTACCAGCCATTACATCGCGTAGCACGGGTTCGATGTTATTGCCCATGTCGTGTACTACAGCGACATTGACGGTTACATTCTGGTTGAGCTGAGTATCAAACAGGCTGACGGAAGCCGATTTGACGCCTTTTAGCCCGCGTACGGGTTCAAATTCCAACTTAGCCATTTCAGTGCCAGTGAGCACCTTGTGAGCGGTACGTAATGCCGCTTCCATTACGCCACCTGTGGTACCAAAGATAGTGCCCGCGCCAGTGTATTCAGAGAACAAACTATCGCCTTGATATTCGGGGGTATTAGCGAGATCGATATCGAGCATTTTGAGCAATTGAGCCATTTCTCGGGTGGTCAGCACAGCATCAATATCTTGGTACGAAGGCGTGTTAGCCCCATGTTCCTGATGGTATTGCCAAGCCGAGTTAAATTCGGGGCGTGAGGCTTCGAGTTTTTTCGAGGTACAAGGCATCACAGAGACAGTGAAAATATTCTCTGGCTGCATTTGATACACTTTAGCGCCGTAGGTTTTGGCGACCGTTCCAGCCATTTGTTGGGGAGATTTAGCTGTCGACAGGTTAGGTAATAGCGCTGGATAGCGGGTTTCGAGGTAACGCACCCAACCAGGGCAGCAGGAGGTGAACTGCGGCAGCGCACCTGCATTTTCTTCAGCTTTAACATTGGCATGGAGGCGATAAATAAACTCACTACCTTCTTCCATGATGGTGAGATCGGCGGCAAAGTTACAGTCGAAAATCTTAAAGCCTGCCTGATTCATCGCGCCATAGAGCTTACCCGTCACGAGTTCGCCCGTGCCTAGACCGAATTCTTCACCAATTGCGACCCGCACCGCCGGAGCGATAATGCCGACAACGGTAGTATTTTTATCGGCGAGCTTTTTAATGACGGTTTCAAGGGCGCTGTGGGTTTCTTCAATGGCGCTAAAGGGGCAGTTAATTAAACATTGGCCGCAGCTTAAGCATTTATCTTCATCGATAGTGTGTACTGCACCCGAGGCGCCATTAATGGCGTGGGTTGGGCAGAACTGTTTACAGGCATCACATCCTTTGCATTTAGATGCATTTATCTTGATCAGCCCTTGGATTTCTCCCGGTTGATAAGTTGTCGCTGTCATAGGATTTCGCGTTCCTCATTTTCAACCTGAATTATATTTTCAGTGTTATTTAATGTATTTGTTTGGCAGCTTATGCCTATGGCAAAAGCGTATTGGTAAGTTTTAGACGGCTGGATAATAGGAAATTGATTCTGGAAAAAACTTGAGAACGATCAAGTTTTATTCTTTTTGATAAAACAGGCGTTTTTAATGGTTTTATTAGACGTTTTTGATAAATTTTTAGAAATAAAAATAAACTTTTGTGTTTGTGTTTTATCAGGTTAGATTTAATTTATTCTTTATATACAGTGTGTTATGGTGGCGTCATCGGTCGCCTAACACTGTTTGTTGTATTTTAAAGGCTTGCGGTGTGATTTATTGCATTATGAGGGTGTTATCACTCGTTTGGATTTTGTGTTTGGACAAATTGTCCATAAATGCTCTTGGTTTAAATAATGCTAATTAAGATGGCTTAGGAATGATTATGGCGAATGGATAATGTGATAGATCACAAGTTAGCAAATTGCTTAAAATAAAAACCGTCCAAAGAATATTCTTTGAACGGTTTTAAAAGATGCTTAATTTATGTCGATTAAATTAATAGAGTAAATATCAGCTAATATTATTATCAATTAATGCTGAATGTTAATTAAATATTAATTTCTCACTAAATCGAGTTCTTTAATTAAATTATCGGCATGGTCTACTTCATCCATCATCCACAGGATATATCGAATATCCACGTGTACGGCGCGGGTGATGGTGGGGTTGAAGAACCAGTCCTTGGTAATGGCTTCATAGGTGGAATCGAAGTTTAGGCCGACGAGTTCGCCTTTGCCGTTAAAGACAGGTGAGCCCGAGTTACCACCGGTGGTATCGACGCTCGACAGAAAGTTAACTGGCACAGAGTTAAATTCTTCAGGCTTGTCCAAGCAAGAGAACAGACGGCAAATCCAGCCGCGAGGATCTTGGTAGACAGATTTCACTAAGTGATCGCCAAAACGCTGCTCATGGATTGCATCGAGCAATTTTTTCGGTGCGTTATAGGGCTCAACACCTGTGTGCTTAGCTACGATGCCATCGAGGCGAGTAAATGGCTGTTTGTACAGAGCATCGCGGGATTGATAACCATCGACCATTCCGTAGCTGATACGTAGGGTACCGTTTGCATCCGGATACACTGGCCAGTTGTTGGCTTTGTAGTAGTCGATAACGGCGGCCATATAGGCAGGGCGAGCGGTAGACAGTTTACCCGCGAGAATTTTTTCTGCTTTTTCCTGAGCCATATTGGTGTCGTACAACGCGACAGCTAGGCGGATAAAGGGATCGCTACTGGTTTCAAAGGCCTTCGCATCGGCATCCATCCACGCCAAACGTTGCGCTTGGTCTGTCAGCGTCGTTAGCGAATACAGGCCGTCGAGTTTCGCTTCTAGACTGACATTTTTGTCGTCTAGATTCAGCATATTGTCTAAGGCTGCAACGCGGTTGGGTTGTGACAAGTAGGCATTTAAGTCTTGTAACCACAGGGTTTTATCGACTTTAACGTCAAAGCTGGAGTCGATACGCTTCAGGCGCGAGCTAAACATGGCAAGATCACGCTCTTGGTAACCGATTTCACGCTCGGCATCGCTCTTTTGCTTTTCCTTGGCTAAGCGATAGAGGCTATTGGCCGCAGTGAGCAGTGTGCTCGATTGGGCGTTGGTGAAGTAATAATTGGTTTGGGTTTGCAGTTGCTGCTCGGCCAATAAAACTTCTAGCTCGCTGATAAGATTTTGATTAAGGCTAGGATTTTTCATTAACCAAGCCAGAAAATCATCTTCGCGTTGCTGCTTAATGCCGACGATATCCGTGGCTTTAAAACCAGCCAGCAGACCGTTGAGTTTTTTCATCCGGTTCGCCATCGACGCCATATTGCCTGCATATTTAATGGCGATATCGGCATCTTCCTGCCCCATGGCTTCAATAGTATCAATCTGTAATTGATAGCGTTTTGCCTGAGTTGGGTACAACCAGTCGCTGGCAAATTTAAGCTCGCTGGTGAGATTGTAACGGCTGGTGGTGCCAGGGTAGCCCGCCACAAACACGCCGTCGCCTGCTTTCACACCATCGGCGTTCACTTTCAGGTAACTCTTTGGCGTGTAAGGAATGTTATCTTCACTGTAGGCCGCAGGCTTGCCATCTTTACCCACATAGGCGCGCAGGAAGGCAAAATCGCCCGAGTGGCGTGGATACTCGTAGTTATCGATATCACCGCCGTAAGCGCCAACGCTTTCTGGTGGCGCGTATACTAAGCGCACATCGCGGATCATCAATTGCTTGATAAGGTAATATTCCAAGCCATTGTGGAAGCTGCGCACGTTACAGCGGTAGTTATCATCGGCCTCACAGCTTTTGATTAAGGCTTTGCTGTGGTTTTCAATGTCTTCGTAGCGTTTGAGCGGATCTTGACTGAGGTCTTTGGTGACATCGCTGGTGACATTGGTCACGGCTTCGGTGATGTATAAACGTTCGTTCGGACCTGCTGACGGTTCTTTATCCATCGAGGTGGCTAAAAAGCCCTGTTCGAGATAGTTATGTTCTTTCTTAGTGTTATATTGTATCGCCTTGTAGGCACAATGATGGTTTGTCACAACTAGCCCTTGGGGCGAGACAAAACTGGCGGTACAATAGCCCAGCCCAACAACGGCATTCATTGGATAACTGGTGAGATCGGCTAATTTGTCAGCGGGAATATCGATTCCACGCGCGCTGAGTTTGTCGGCAATTGAAGGCATTTGATAAGGTTGCCATTGTCCTTCATCGGCTGTTGCTACGCCAGAGGTCAGTACTAAGGCTGCAACCAATGCAATACGCATGTTCTTTCCTTATTTTTAGTTAGAGTGTCCGTTGGAATGAAGTAACAGGCGAATGTAAACGGCCTGTTTGCTTGACGCGGGTTTTATATCATATTTTGTTAAGTTGTTGGAAATCGGGAGTGTTAATGTCACAACAAGGTGCTTTTAAGCCTAAGAGTAAGCCGAGGGATTTGCAGGTCGATAGCCTCAAGCTGCCGCCGCATTCGATTGAGGCTGAACAATCGGTCTTAGGTGGCCTCATGTTAGACGCCGACGCTTGGGATAAAGTGGCCGAGACCGTAGTGAAAGAGGATTTTTATTCCCGCTCACACAGGATGATTTTTGCGGCCATGCACCGTTTAGTTGAAACGGGTCAACCTATCGACTTAATCACGGTTTCTGAACAGCTTGAACTTGAAAATCAACTCGAAGAAGCGGGCGGCTTTGCCTACTTAGGCGAGATCGCCAAAAACACTCCGAGCGCGGGTAACATTGTTTCTTACGCCGAGATTGTGCGCGAGCGCGCCGTGGTGCGGGAGATGATCCGTGTCGCCCATGAGATTGCCGATGCGGGTTACAATCCCGAGGGACGTGACTCCAGCGCCTTGCTCGACTTGGCCGAGAGTAAAGTCTTTAAGATTGCCGAGCAGCGCACCAATGCCAACGAAGGTCCCGAAGGCATTAAAACCATTCTCGAAAAAACCGTCGATAAGATTGAGCAGCTATATAACAACCCACACAACGGTGTGACAGGGGTGTCGAGCGGTTTTAGCGATCTCGATCGTATGACTGCGGGCTTCCAATCCGGCGACTTGATTATCGTCGCGGCGCGTCCTTCTATGGGTAAAACCACCTTCGCGATGAACCTCTGCGAGCAGGCGGCGATGAATGAAGACAAGCCTGTGCTGATTTTCAGTCTCGAGATGCCCTCGGAACAGATCATGATGCGTATGTTGGCCTCCTTGGGCCGCGTCGACCAAACCAAAATCCGTACCGGACAGCTCGATGATGAGGATTGGGCGCGGGTGTCATCGACCATGGGGATCATGCTCGAGCAGGGCAAGATGTATATCGACGATGGTTCAGGTTTAACCCCGACCGAAGTGCGCAGCCGTGCCCGCCGTATCGCCCGTGAACATGGCGGCTTATCGATGATCATGGTCGACTACTTGCAGCTGATGCAAGTGCCGGCGTTATCGGACAACCGTACCCTAGAAATCGCCGAAATTTCTCGATCTCTCAAGGCATTGGCTAAAGAGTTAGAGATCCCCGTGATTGCACTTTCCCAGCTTAACCGCTCGCTCGAACAACGTGCCGATAAGCGCCCAGTGAACTCGGACTTACGTGAATCGGGTTCTATTGAGCAGGATGCGGACCTCATCATGTTTATTTACCGTGATGAGGTGTATAACAACGATTCTCCCGATAAGGGCACGGCGGAAATCATCATAGGTAAGCAGCGTAACGGCCCTATTGGGCGTGTGCGCTTGACCTTCCAAGGCCAGTTTTCCCGTTTTGATAACTACGCTGGCCCGCAGTTTGAAGAAGATTAATTTCTGGTGTTAGAAGCTAAGCACTGCTTATGTATTCTTTTTATTTCCTGACTTTCCAAATAGACAAGGCAAATTTTGAAACCTTTTCCCCGAGCAGAAATTAGCAGTAGTGCACTGCAAAACAATCTCGCCGTCTTGCGTCAACAGGCGAGTCGCAGCCAAGTGATGGCAGTGGTGAAAGCCAATGGTTATGGTCATGGATTATTAAATGTCGCCAACTGTTTACACACTGCCGATGGCTTTGGCTTAGCCCGTTTAGAAGAGGCCTTAGAACTGCGCGCCGGTGGCGTGAAGGCGCGCTTATTATTACTTGAAGGCTTCTTTCGCAGCACTGATTTACCTCTGTTGGTGGCCCACGATATCGATACTGTGGTGCACCACGAGTCGCAAATTGAGATGTTAGAGCAGGCGATGCTATCAAAACCTGTCACCGTATGGTTGAAAGTGGATTCTGGCATGCATCGTTTAGGCGTGACGCCTGAGCAATTTGCACAGGTGTATGCGCGTTTGATGGCCTGTGACAATGTTGCCAAGCCCATACATTTGATGACTCACTTTGCCTGTGCCGATGAGCCTGAAAATCATTACACCAAAGTGCAAATGCAAACCTTTAACCAGTTAACCGTGGATTTACCTGGGTTTAGAACCTTAGCCAATTCTGCGGGCGCCCTCTATTGGCCTAAGAGCCAAGGGGATTGGATACGTCCCGGGATTGCACTTTATGGTGTCTCACCTGTAACGGGGGATTGCGGTGCCAATCATGGTTTGATCCCGGCGATGAACTTAGTCTCGCGTTTGATTGCCGTGCGCGATCACAAGGCGGGACAACCCGTTGGCTATGGGTGTTATTGGACGGCGAAACAAGATACTCGCCTTGGCGTTGTAGCTATTGGTTACGGCGATGGTTATCCGCGCAATGCGCCAGAAGGCACGCCTGTATGGGTTAATGGTCGCCGAGTGCCGATTGTCGGCCGTGTCTCTATGGATATGTTAACCGTTGATTTAGGCGCCGATGCGACAGACCAAGTTGGCGATGAAGCCCTGCTTTGGGGCGCCGCCTTGCCCGTTGAGGAAGTCGCCGAACACATTGGCACCATCGCCTATGAATTAGTGACTAAACTCACCCCAAGGGTGGCGGTGTGCCTTGCATAAGCCATCAGAGTTGAAATAAAAAACGGCGCATTTGCGCCGTTTTTTTATGCCCTAAGAAGCGGGAGATTGAGTGGTTTGCTGCCCGCCATTCTGCACTTGGTTATTAAGCCTTTGAAGCGATAATCAAACTTGCAGAGCGACATGAACGATATGAATTAATTCTCAAAGCAGATTTCAATAAAGGCGTTACCGAATGGGCTGCTGAAGGGCATGATAATTTTGGTGCCGTTCGCTTTATGAGAAATAGTATGCCCTTTACCCGAGACCACCATAGGGGTTGCCATTTCGAACTCGTAACCCTTTTGACCTAAAAGATTTTTTGCCCCACCTGTGACCATGTTGGTGATTTCACCCACGAGATCGGTAACTTCTTCGTTTATCTTACCTGGGTTTTCCCCAAGCATATTTTGCATGATCTGCAGTGCCAGCTTTTGTTCAAAGGTAATAGATAACGATCCCTTAGTCTGCGGCCCAACCATACCAATTAACCCCGACACATCACCCTTGGCTAAGTTGTCGGTTTTAATTTGGGGCTTGCCCGGAGTGAGATCCATGCTTGCCATCGTCGAAATGACATTGAGCAGGGATTGCAGAAAAGGGTTAATAAAATTGACGTTCATGCTTCAGTGTTTCCTCTTTTGAACTTAAGCCTTATGGTCACCATGTCATTAAGGTTAGACGAAAAGTGGCTGAACCACAGCAATCTTAATCACACTCTATCAGCTTAGATGACACAAATGGAAATGTGAGGTTAATTTCACGATTTTATTGTTGTTTATCCGTGCAGAGGCTCAAGACACTGTCCTTTAATCTTACGCATCTGAATACATCTGTTCGCGCAACGGCCGTTGATTTTTGTCCATTTGGCTTCTCAAGCCTATCAAATGATTTATCCATCATTTTTCGAGAGAAGCTTGATTATTCAGCACTTTGCAAACGCAGTATTTCCCATTTAATACTGAATTTCTTTTATTTTCATATTGTTAAATTCAATTCGTGCAAATGTTTTTCCTCATATCTTGCTAATTGAGACCTAGCACTCAATCGCTGTTGATAATGTGATAAAGATTAAATTGTAATGTAAATGATAATAATTATTGATTGCAAATTGTGTTTTGAATATATTAGCGGCGATTAACAGGTGGGGGACATCTGTTACAGGTTTAGTCCGCAACAGGAATGTTTTTGATGAAATTTGCAAAACGTCGTAATGGCCGAGTCACACTCGGTGCTCATGTTTTAGGTTCGTTAACGATTGGGATGGCGGTATCGGCCACTTCCGCGATGGCAACGGAAGGGCAAACGCAAGTCGTTGATAAAAAAGTCGAGCATATTGAAGTGAACGGTGAGTACTTAGGTTACAACACCCGTAAAGTGCAATCGGGTAAATTTACCGAAGACCTGCTCAATACCGCTAAAACTGTTACCGTTATCAATCAAGATTTAATCAAAGATATGGGCGCCCAAAGTTTTACCGATGCGCTACGTGCAACTCCTGGTATTACCTTAGGTACAGGTGAGGGTGGCAACCCCTACGGTGATAGACCTTTCATCCGTGGTTACGATGCCCAATCTTCAACCTTTATCAATGGTATGCGCAATGTGGGCTCACAAAGCCGCGAAACCTTTAACATCGAACAAATTGAAGTCCTGAAAGGCCCAAGCTCTGTATACAACGGCCGTGGTGCCGTTGGTGGTAGCATCAACATTGTGACCAAAAAAGCGCAATCCGAAGACTTTATTAATGCCGACGTTGCCGTTGGAACGGATTCCCTTAAACGCGCCAGTGTCGATGTTAACCATGTGATTGCCGATGAGGCTGCGGTCCGTATTAACATGATGGCCCACGATGCCGATACCCCTGGTCGCGATGACGTCACAGGTAACCGTTGGGGTGTAGCGCCTTCGGTGACCTTTGGTTTAACCTCGCCAACGAAAGTGACGCTCGAATATTATCACTTTGAAAATCATGACATTCCTGATTATGGTATTCCTTACGATCAGGCCACGGGCGAGCCAGCGGATGTCGACCCTGACAACTTCTATGGTCTGTTGTCGCGGGATTTTCGCGACACTATGGATGATACGGCGTCAGTGTTGATAAGCCATGATTTTAATAACGACATGCAGTTCACTTCGACCTCCATCTATAGCCGTAACAGCAATTACTATATTGTGACCAACCCGGACGACACTACGGGCAACGTGGCTAATGGTTATGTTTGGCGAAACACTAAGTCGCGCCATTCGGTCACTAAGACCTTAGCGACTCAATTACAACTCTCGGGTGAAGCAAAACTCGCGGGGATGACGAACCGTTTTGCCGTCGGTACTGAACTCAGTAACGAACGTACCAGCAATTTGAGTTACACCGTCGATACGGGTAATGGCCGCAACGCGGGTTGTGATCAGGCGATGCTGGACAACTACAACTGTACGCTGCTGGATAATCCGAATCCGCACGATCCTTGGGTTGGTACTATCACCCTCGGCACCGATGCGACAGTCACAGAAACCGATACTCGCTCGCTTTATGCCTTTAACACCATTGAGTTAACCGAAGCCTGGATGGTGAACGCCGGGATCCGTTGGGATGATTACAGCACCAGTGCTGAGAACTCGACTTCTCAATTCAGCAACGATACTGACTTCTTTAACTATCAATTATCGGTACTTTATAAGCCCGCTGAAAACGGCAGTATTTATGCCGCGTGGGGTACTTCTTCTAACCCTCCGGGAACCTCAAATGGTGATGGCGCGGATCGCCTCGGCAGCACCAACGCCGATTTAGAGCCTGAAGATACTGAAAGCTACGAGTTAGGCACTAAGTGGGACTTCTTTGCCGGACGTTTATCTCTGAATGGTTCGGTATTCCAAATCGAGAAAAACAACGCTCGGGTCGCGACCTCTGGCGATCGTAATTCGCCGCAAGAAAACGTCGGTGAGCAAAAGGTGAAAGGTTTTGAACTTGGCTTCTCCGGTGACTTTACTGAGCATTGGCATGGTTTTGGCGGTTACACCTATTTGGATGCGACCTTGGAAAGCAATGGTTATAACCAAGCACAAAATGGTAACCGCTTCCCTAATACCGCTAAAAATAGCTTAAGTTTATTCACGACTTACGATGTGACTGAGGATTTTACTGTTGGTACGGGCGCGTACTACATGGGTAAAGTTTATGGTAATACGGCCAACACACTGTCGATTCCATCCTACTGGCGTTTTGATTTGACTTCATCTTATAAAATGAGTGAATTCTTGACCTTACGCCTGAACGTGCAAAATCTAACGGATGAGCGTTATTACGATAAAGCGTACACCGCGCACTTTGCCAATATGGCCCCTGGTCGCTTAGTGATGTTAAGTGCCGATATGCACTTCTAAGCAATATTAATCGAGATCTGAATGGCAGCCTTAGAGCTGCCTTTGATGTTTATGCTATTCCAATAGGATTTTGAAATGCTTATTGAAATTCCGAATGTTTTTTCTAAAGAAGAAGTCAATCAGCTAAGGGAACAGCTCGATGCCCACACTTGGATTGATGGCAATCAGACCTCGGGCGTGATGGCGAGTACCCGCAAACGTAATCAGCAGTTAGACAAAGATGACCCTGTCGCACTGCAAATCGGCGAGCTGATCATGGCGCGCTTGTTGGCTCACCCTTTATTTGTGTCGGCGGCGCTGCCATTACAGTTTTATCCTCCTTTGTTTAATCGTTATCAAGGCGGCGAAACCTTTGGCTATCATATCGATAACGCGATTCGCTCGACGAGCGAAGGCATGGTACGCACCGATCTGTCAGCCACCTTATTTTTAAGTGAACCAGACACTTATCAAGGTGGTGAGCTGGTGATCCAAGATACCTATGGCCAGCAAAGCATAAAGCTCGCGGCGGGCTCATTGGTGTTATATCCGTCAACGAGTCTGCATCAGGTCACTCCTGTTACCTCGGGTGAACGCACCGCCGCTTTTATGTGGCTGCAGAGTATGGTGCGCGATGAGGGGCAGCGCCGCTTGCTATTTCAACTCGATCAATCGATTCAAGCGCTGACGGCGCAGGCCGCGCCAGAACAAGAGTTGTTTAATCTGACTGGGGTTTACCATAACTTGCTCAGACGTTGGAGTGAGTTGTAGTAATTCTAAGCTAGGCTTCTGTCCCTGCTTCATCTCCCCAAAGCGGGCGGTTTAGGGTATAATCCCGCCAGCTCTGAGGGGCAACAAAACAGTAAACGTTAACTCGTTTACTGTTTTTGTATTTTTACGCTGGCGCTGTATGGCTCATCTGCAGTTAAATTAAGGCGCTTTATCCCTCAAAGCTTGAACTTACTGGCAAATTCTAATTACTTGAGTCGATAGTCACGTGTTGAAAAATAATCTTAATGATGGTCTACAGCTCGACCGCACCTTTTCCATTGCGCCCATGTTGGATTGGACGGATCGTCATTACCGTTATTTTGCTCGCTTAATGTCGGCCAATGCCTTGCTGTATACCGAGATGGTGACGACGGGGGCGATTTTGCATGGCCGCGGTGATTATCTTGCCTATAACCAAGAAGAACATCCTCTTGCATTACAATTGGGGGGCTCGAATCCTGCTGAACTTGCTCGCTGCGCCAAACTTGCCGCCGAGCGCGGTTATGATGAAGTGAACCTCAATGTGGGCTGTCCTTCCGATCGCGTGCAAAATGGTCGCTTTGGCGCCTGTTTGATGGCCGAACCTGCGCTTGTGGCTGAATGTGTCGATGCCATGAAGCAAGTGGTTGATATTCCTGTGACGGTAAAAACGCGTATCGGCATTGACGAGCAGGATAGCTATGAGTTTCTGACTCACTTTATTGATACTGTCATGGCTAAAGGCTGTGGTGAGTTTATTATCCATGCGCGTAAGGCGTGGCTGCAGGGCTTAAGCCCGAAGGAAAATCGCGAGATCCCGCCCTTAGACTACGACCGGGTATATCAGCTTAAGCGTGATTACCCTACGCTCAATATCAGTATTAACGGTGGCATAACGAGTCTTGAACAGGCTAAAAACCACTTGCAACACTTAGATGGTGTGATGGTTGGACGTGAGGCTTACCAAAATCCCTATATTCTGGCGCAGGTTGACCAACTACTCTGCGGCAGCGAGAAGGCAGTGATTAGCCGTGAAGCTGTGATTGACGCTATGTTGCCCTATATCGAGGCTCACTTGCAGGCTGGCGGGCGCTTAAATCATATCACTCGCCATATGATTGGCTTATTCCAAGGTTTACCGGGTGCCCGTGCGTGGCGTCGTTATTTGAGCGAAAACGCCCATAAAAATGGTGCTGGTATTGAGGTGGTCAAGCAGGCTTACCAAAGTATTCAGAGCGAAATAATTGCTCAATAATCATTCGATTTAAAAAGTGGTGAGATTGACTAATGCTTGTAGTATTTTTCACCACTTTACCTTTCCTAAATATCCCGCTTATCTCGTTATAGCTTAAAATAAATTTTTAAATCTAATTAAATTAGTGTGTTAAGTCTTATTTGATAAGTTGGCACGCCCTTTGTAATAGTCCCTATGTCAAGTTAATCAATCGGAAAGGGATGACATCATGTTTACTTCAAACGTTAAAAAATCAGTTCAAGCGAGTGTGTTATTTGGTGCATTAATGGCGAGCGTTTCTGTACACGCCGAAGCGGCACCTGTATCTGATGTAGTGGGCGCTATCGAGCAAACACTGAGCACCCAAGCGCAGGAGTTGTTGGTTAACACTAAGCGTGAACTGGTGTTATCACTGCAAACACAATTAGCTGAAAGTATTTATGACTTCAATAGCCAGCTAACACTGAGCGCGGATAACCAAGGTGAGTCTGTCACCTCAGGCGAATACAGCGCAAACAAGTAAGGAGCTGCCTATGTGGTTTGTAGCACCTCTTATGACTCTGCTACTGCTACCAGTGATTAGCCTCGCGTTGTTTTCAGGAATTATCTGCTGGTTTCAGTGGCACAGTGTCAGCGATAAATAAGTTATTCATCGATTGGAGTTCAAAATGAAACGAGCGCAAATGCGAATGGACAATTCAGAACGTTTAGTTTGTGGTGTTGCCTCCGGTATGGCGTGGCAATTTGGTTGGTCCTGTTTTTGGACTCGCGTCGTGTGGGCCGGTGCGATTCTGTTTATGCCGGGTGTGAGCCTGCTGGTTTACTTTGTGTTGGCCTTACTTGTGGACCAATGGAAAAGACCGATTTAACCCACATTTTACCCCTCAATTTGGGGACGTAAGTGGAATTGCCGATGCAAGTTTATGGACACAGTCTTTAGCGGGATGCTATCAACAAGAGGGCGCATCGACCCTCATGCCAATAGTGAACACTGTTTAAGTGAGTATCACTTTTTAAGAAAAGCCTGAAATCTGGCTTTTGCTTCATCGCTTTTGAGTCTTGCGCTAAATTGTTCTAATTCTTGATGCATCTGGTGTTGCACGCGGTTTTTATGTGGTCGCATCAACTGACGGGTGATTTGCAGTGCTTGCGGTGGCTGATTCGCCAATTTCTTGGCCTGACTCAGGGCGTAACCGAGTAACTCTTCCTGGGCTATTACATCGTTAATGATATTCAGTCTGTGTGCAGTATTTGCATCAAAACTTTCGCCGAGCAGCAAGAGCTCCGCCGCCTTTTGATAACCCACCAATTCGGGTAAGAGTAAGCTTGCGCCAGCCTCGGGCACTAGGGCCAAATTCACGAAGGGCAGTTGAAATTTAGCCGTGTTGTCGGCATAGACCAAATCACAGTGAAGCAGTACCGTTGTGCCTATGCCAACGGCGGCACCAGAGACGGCGGCAACCAGCGGTTTTTTGAGTTCCAACAGGCAAAATAGGAAGCGCACCGCGGGATGATTTGGACCTAAGTCACTATTTTTCAAAAAGTCAGCAACATCATTGCCCGAGGTGAAACAATTATCTTCGCCATGGAGCATAAAGGCACGAATGTCGTTGTCTGCTTCACCTTCGATCAGGTATTCTGTCAGTTGTTTATACATATTAAGATCAAGTGCATTGCGTTTATCTGGGCGATTAAAGCTGATAATACGAACGCCCTGATCATCCCGAACCTGTATATGACTCATGGGTTGTTTTCCTTTACGACGACATTGGGTAGACATGGAGTTTAAGACATTGAAACCGATATTCAAACAGATGTTTAATTTTGTCGCATTATCCTGTGCCTCATTTTCTGTTTTCGCGAACGTAGTGATGACCGAAGGTCATGTCCGTGCAATGCCTGATACAGTACCAAATACCGCCGCTTACTTTACGCTGGAGAACCATAGCGATAAAACGGTTCGCCTCACCGGAGTGACGACTGAGGTCGCGAAGGAAGCACAATTACATACCATCATCGAAGAACAAGGCATGGTAAAGATGCGCCATGTTGAAGGTTTCGATATTCCCTCCCACGGAAAATTAACCCTCTCGCCGTCTGGAGAGCATGTGATGCTCATCGGACTCAAAGCCCCATTAGCCCTAGATCAGCAAGTTAAACTGCAGTTAGCGTTTGACGATGGCGAGAATCTAACGATTACATTACCTGTTGCTAAGCAGGCCGAGAATGCTGCTGAACATGAGCATCATCACCATCATTAAGGAGTCACTTGATGCAAATAACATGGAAGAAGGTCACCGGAGTTGGTTTATTTGTTGTTTTAATTGGTTATCTAGTGAGTGTGTGGTGGAGTATCGAACCCGATACCCTGACTCCACAACAGCTGACGGCCACAGAGAAGAATGTCGTGGGTTATGCAACCACCACGTCGTTGATCCTGACCGTTGAAACATTGCTGGATAAGCAGGGTGGTTGGTTATCAAACGATGTGATGCCCCCTTCAATCTTTATGGATAACATGCCCGCGTTTGAGTACGGCGCTTTAGAGCAAGTTCGTGATTTAGCGCTGATTATGCGTAAAGAGTTTAGCCGCTCCCAGTCTCAATCCGCTGCGGATAAAGACCTAAGTGAGGCGCAGGCTAAGCTGAACATCGACCATACCAGCTGGTTAGTGCCTAGCGCTGAGAGTGAATACCGCGATGGCGTTAAGCTGCTCAAGCTATATCGCGCGCGGATGATGGATCCAAACAATCAGGATGCTCAGTTTTACGCCCGTGCCGACAACCTCAACGAGTGGCTCAAAGAAGTCCAAAAACGCTTAGGCAGCATGTCTCAACGTTTATCGGCGAGTGTCGGGCAGGAGCGATTAAATACCGATTTAGCCGGCGACAATGCTGCGCGCCAATCGACCCCGAATTTAGCCAGCCATCAGGTGAAAACCAGCTGGTGGAAAATTGATGATGTGTTCTATGAGAGCCGTGGTGCCTCGTGGGCACTGCTGAATTTTATGCGTGCAGTCGAGGTCGACTTTGCTGACGTATTGAAAAAGAAAAATGCTGAGGTCAGCCTGAAACAGATCATTCGTGAGCTGGAGGCAACTCAACAAACGGTTTGGAGCCCTGTGGTACTTAATGGCAGTGGTTTCGGTCTAGTCGCTAATCATTCATTGGTTATGGCTAACTATGTGTCCCGTGCGAATGCCGCGGTGATTGATTTAACGAACTTGCTATCTCAAGGTTAATTATGAAAAAAACACTCCTCGCCAGTGCGGTATTAGGATGCTTAATGGCCACTTCTGCCCAAGCGGCTACTGTGGTTGGATTCAAAATTGGTGGTGATTACTGGCGCGCCGATACCAGCGGTACTTTTGCCGACAAAGGTCAACCACAACAAGGTTTTGACTACAGCTCATCGGCACAAGGCAGCTATTGGGTTGCGGTTGAGCATCCGCTGCCATTTATCCCGAATCTTAAAATTCGTGAAAATAGCTTAGATCAGAAGGGCAGTCTGACGAATGCAGACTTTACCTTCAATGGTCATGATTTTACTGGCAATGTGACCAGCTATACCGATCTGAGCAATACTGATTTTGTGTTGTATTACGAGTTGCTGGATAACGACATTCTGTCTTTGGATCTCGGTGCCGCCTATAAGCTGATGAATGGCTCTCTGCGCGTTCAAGACGCGGGTCACCCTGAAGAGAAAGACGTCGATAGCGGCATTGTGATGGGTTATGCCAGCACGCATGTGAGTATGCCTGGCCTAGGTTTATTCGGTTTTGCGGATTTAATGCTTGGGGTAAACGAGTCTAACGTACACGACTATGCCATCGGCTTAGGCTGGGAGTTTGACGGCGTGGCGGTGGATACCCGTGTACGCGTTGGTTACCGTGAGTTTGCCTTTGATGTGAATAATTTCTCTGGTATCAGCGCCGATACCAAGTTTGACGGTTATTTCGCAGGTGTAGAAATTGATTTCTAAGCGTTAACGCTAATGAATCAGCCATAAAAAAAACCGCCATTTAGGCGGTTTTTTTATGGGATGTATCGCTATCTTATTCGGCCTTTAGACCGTTGTTGATAGAGATAACATCGTCTTCATTTAAGGTGCCAGCAGCTTGTTTCAACGCAATAATTGAGTTGATGTAGCTATAACGTGCATCCGACAATTTACGTTTTGAGTCGTACAGGTCACGGGTACGGTTCAGTACGTCAACAATAGTACGAGTACCAACTTCGAAGCCCGCTTGTGTTGCCTTTAACGCACTTTCAGATGAAATCACTGACTGCTCATAAGCACGGATTGAGCTGATAGAAGCGCCTACGTTGTTATAGTTGTTACGAACGTTTTTCACCACACTACGGTAGGTTTGCTCTAACTTCTCGCTCGCTTCCACGTATTGGAATTGTGCTTCTTTGACCTGTGAGGTGACTTTAAAGCCTTCAAAAATAGGAATGCTTAAGTTCACACCAACGTTCACATTGTCAAAATCAGGCTCATTCACGTCGCCAGTTTTTTGCTCTAACCCTTTGTTATAGCCAGCGTTTAGGCTAAGAGATGGCATATGGCCCGCTTTGTAGAGGCTGATGGTCTCTTGGGCGATATCTTTACCGATGCGTTGAGTCATCAAATCGACGCTGTTGGTTTCAGCAATCTTTAGCCACTCACTCGATGAGGTCGGTGCTGGCGTTACCGCGGAGAAACGGTTGGTGTCGAGCACGTTAATGGTCTTGTGATCGATTCCTGTGATTTCACGCAGGGCTTCGTAGCTGTTGGCTAACGTGTTTTCAGCCAAAATTTCAGTAGCCGAGGCCAAGTCATACTGAGCTTGCGCTTCATGTACGTCGGTAATCGCAGTTAAACCTACGGCAAAACGTTGTTTAGTCTGCTCGAGTTGACGTTCAATCGCACGTTTCTCTGCGCCTTGGAACTCGTAGTTATCTTTCGCCGTTAACACATCAAAGTAGGCTTTAGTCACACGAGTGATCAAATTTTGCAGGGCAGAAGCGTAGTTTGAATCGGCTTGAGAAGCGGCTTTTTCGGCCAGGCTTAAACCAACCCAAGCGCTGTGATCATAGATCACTTGGTTCAGCTTTAGGCTACCGGTCAATCCACTGGTATCGCTCTTAGGATCATTCCATGCTTTGTCATAACCCACGTTAGCGCTGATTGTCGGTAACAGTGGTGCACGGTTTTGTTCGATCTTTTCAAACAAGGCATTACGTTGAGCTTGTGCTTGTAATACTAGCGGGTCGCTCGTCAGTGCTTGTTGATATATTTGCAGTAAATCATCTGCTTGAACCGCTTGAGCGGAAGCCGCGAGAGTCAATGCTGCGCATAGAGAACGGATCTTAAATTTCATTTGCTGTCCTTATTAGACAAATTCTCCAAAAGGAGAAATATGTAACTTCGTTTAGACTAAGTAATGCCTTTACCAAGGCGGTTTGCGCTTCCCGACGCTTCCCGATACAGCTAAAACTTAATGTCGTAGAGTCTAAAAACTCCCACACGTTCAAGTCAACTGCGAAGTGTAACAGATTTTATTTTAAAAATGCGCCAAATTGCCTTGATAATAGGCGAAAATTTAACGGTTAAGGATTGAAATATGAAGCCTGCTGGTTTTTCGAAAACAGATGTTGAAATTCTCGAGACAAAGTCGCTGTATCAGGGCTTTTTTGCCTTGGAGCAGTTTACTTTCAAGCATAAGCTTTTTGCTGGTGGTTGGAGCCAACCTGTGACCCGTGAAGTGTTTGAACGCGGCCATGCCGTGGTGGTTCTTCCCTATGATGTCGCGCGTGACAAGATTGTTTTAATTGAACAAATTCGTTTCCCTGCATTAGCGACCTCTAAATCTCCTTGGCTAATGGAGTTGGTCGCGGGTATGATTGCGCCCGACGAAACGCCACAGGATGTCGCACACCGCGAACTGCTCGAAGAAACAGGCTTAACCGCCCGTAATATGCATTTTGTGAATAGTTATTTGGCAAGTCCAGGTGGCAGTACGGAACGTTTCTATTTCTATTGGGCCGAGGTGGATTCATCCCAGGCGCAAGGTCTGCACGGATTAGCTGACGAACACGAAGATATTCGATTGCATGTGTTAGACCGTGAGGATGCCTATAATGAGGTCGTCAACGGGGCAATAGACAATGCTTCGACCGTAATTGGATTGCAGTGGTTGCAATTAAACCATCAGCAACTGGTTAAAGTTGGATAAAGGTTTGGCTATTTCAACATCACACCGAAAACCGCGCTACCAACCTAACGTGAGCGACTTTTTAGCGCTATGCGGGCGTAACTACGGCTATATGCAAAAGTGGTTACCGCTCGATATAGAGGTGGGGCAGTCTTGGCAGCTCGAAGGTGAAGCGGGTGTATTAGTAATCCGTATTTTAGAAAATACCAAATACACTCAATTAGTTGAGATCTCACGACCAGTTAAAATCATGGAGTTTATTAATACTCCCAAGGTGTTAGTGAGAATTTATCATGATGCTAAATTAGCAGAAGTGTTAACTGGTCAACAGATTTACCAATTGCGCCCAGTGTATGATTACCCCAATTTACGCATGTATCATAGCGATGAAAAGTACCAGGTTAATGCATTCCTGGGGGAGTTATTGAAGATTGGCTGCCAACAACGTTTGGTGTGTCAGTCTTAGAATTGGGTATTCAATGTGCTGAAAGAGGCAGTCTCTTACTCCATAGCTGAAGAAGAAAGTGTGCGCATAGTGCAAGTCACTGATCCGCACCTTTTTGCCGATCCTGAGGCTCAGTTATTAGGGGTCAACACCAGTAAAAGTTTTGCTGCTGTGCTTAATACGATTCGTGCTGTCGACTATCCAGCGCATCTGATGTTAGCCACGGGCGATTTAAGCCAAGATTATTCCCCTGAATCCTATCGTCAATTCGTGGCCGCTGTGGCGCCACTCAACTTACCTTGCCATTATCTTCCGGGTAATCATGATGATCCGCGGATTATGTTTTTGCATATGCAGGGTGAGCGGATTTTCGGTCAGCAGCGTATCTTGGTCGGAAAATGGCAAATCCTGATGCTGGACTCCACCGTTCGGGGAAAGCCCGGCGGCAATATGGCCGAGAGTCAATTCGAACTCATTGAACAGGCCATAGCCGCACATCCAGACCGTCATACCTTATTGGTGATGCACCATAACCCTATCTTGGTGAACTGTGCTTGGTTAGATCAACATTGCATGGATAACGGTACTGAGTTTCTCCGACGTGTCGCCCAATACCCGCAGGTAAAAGGGTTACTCTGGGGACATGTGCACCAACAGTTGGATACCGATTACGATGGCCCCCATGGCGCGCTGCAATTAATGGCAACGCCTTCTACTTGTATCCAGTTTAAACCGCAATCGCCTTATTTTGCCCTCGATGGATTGCAACCGGGTTATCGTTTGCTGGAGCTCAAGGCCGATGGTAGCATCTGCACTAATGTGTATCGCGTGCCGGGAAATCTGTTTTCCCCCGATAAAGATTCCAGCGGTTATTAACGCGAGTGACCGCAGCTTGAGGAACTATGCTGCTCTATATTCACGGATTCAACAGTTCACCTTTCTCCGATAAAGCGGTGATGACGGCGCAATATATCGCCGAGCATCACCCTTCCTTAGTATTCCATCAACCGCAATTACCCAATACTCCCAAGGCCGCAATGGCTTTGCTGCTGCAATATGTTGAGGCTGCTAAGCAAGCGGGCGAGCCGCTTAACTATATTGGCTCGTCCCTTGGTGGCTATTTTGCGAGTTACTTGGCCGAGCATTATGGTGGCCGTGGCGTGTTGGTGAATCCGGCCGTCAAACCCTTTGAGCTGTTTGATGAGTTTATGGGGCCGCAATTTAACCCTTATACCGAAGAGCATTATCAGGTATTGCCGGAGCATAAGCAGGAAGTGGCTGAATTTAATACGGCTGTTATCCGCAATCCCGATCGTTTTTTGGTACTATTGCAAACGGGCGATGAAGTGCTGGATTATCGCGAAGCACTGCATAAGTACCACCATTGCCAATTACGGATCGAAGTCGGTGGCGATCACAGTTTTGTGGGTTATGAGCGATATCTGCAAACTGTAAGCCAATTTTTACACTTACCTTGACAAATAGTCATCCAGAGCCGCAACATGGCCGGATATAACAACTTATAGCGTACACTATGACTAATCAATACACCTCTGACGCCATTGAAGTTCTTAACGGACTCGACCCAGTTAAACGCCGTCCAGGTATGTATACCGATACCACCCGACCTAACCACTTAGGCCAAGAGGTCATAGATAACAGTGTGGACGAGGCTTTAGCGGGCCACGCCACTAAAATCGAAGTTGTGCTCCATACCGATAACTCTCTGGAAGTCACCGACGATGGTCGGGGGATGCCGGTCGATATTCACCCTGAAGAAGGCATTCCCGGGGTCGAGCTTATCCTCACTAAACTGCATGCGGGCGGCAAATTTTCGAATAAGAATTACCAATTCTCCGGTGGTTTGCACGGTGTGGGGATTTCGGTGGTTAACGCCCTGTCTCGTCGCGTCGAAGTGACGGTACGCCGTGATGGCCAAGTGTATGATATTGCTTTTGAAAATGGCTTTAAGGTTGAAGAGTTAAAAGTCACTGGTACTTGTGGTCGTCGCAATACTGGTACTCGAGTACATTTCTGGCCCGACGCCAGCTATTTTGATTCGGCCAATTTCTCCAACTCCAAACTCATCTATTTGCTGCGCGCCAAGGCCGTGTTGTGTCCGGGCCTGAGGATCAAATTTACCAATAAACACACCAACGAAGTCCATGAGTGGTACTACGAGAGTGGTTTAACGGATTATCTCAAGGCGGCGGTTGGCGATAACCTCATGCTGCCAGAAGAGCCTTTTATCGGCAGCTTTAAGGGACAAATTGAATCCGCGGATTGGGCGATTACTTGGTTGCCCGAAGGTGGCGATGCGATTAACGAAAGCTATGTTAACTTGATCCCAACGCCATTGGGTGGAACCCACGTGAATGGTTTCCGCCAAGGTTTGCTGGAATCGATGCGTGAGTTTTGCGAGTTTCGCAATCTGATCCCCCGCGGTATCAAGCTGTCGCCTGAGGATATTTGGGATCGCGCTGCCTTCATTCTCTCGGTGAAGATGCAAGATCCGCAATTTGCTGGCCAAACCAAAGAGAAACTCTCGAGCCGTCAAAGCTCGGCCTTTGTTTCTGGCATTGTGCGTGATGCGTTTTCATTGTGGCTAAACTCGAATACCGAATTGGCCGAGTCGCTGGCGGAAATGTGTATCAACAACGCCCAGCGCCGCTTAAAAGCCGCGAAAAAAGTCGCCCGTAAAAAAGTCACTTCTGGCCCGGCATTACCGGGTAAATTGACCGACTGTAGCGGCCAAGATCCGATGCGCGGCGAACTCTTCTTAGTGGAAGGGGATTCTGCGGGCGGCAGTGCCAAACAGGCGCGTGACCGTGAATTCCAAGCGATTATGCCGCTGCGTGGTAAAATCCTAAATACTTGGGAGGTTGATGCCTCTCAGGTGCTGGCCTCGCAGGAAGTGCATGATATCTCGGTGGCGATTGGTTGCGATCCCGACAGCAACGATATCTCCGAGTTAAGATATGGCAAGATTTGTATTCTCGCCGACGCGGACTCCGACGGGCTACATATTGCAACTTTACTCTGCGCTCTGTTTCTGAAACATTACCGTGTGCTGGTCGAACAGGGCCATGTATATATCGCTATGCCACCGCTGTTCCGTATCGATATAGGTAAGGATGTTTACTACGCCTTAGATGAGGCTGAAAAAGAAGGTATTCTCGACCGTATTACTGCCGAGAATAAAAAGGGTAAGGTCCAAGTTACACGCTTTAAAGGTCTGGGTGAGATGAACCCGCTGCAATTGCGTGAAACGACTATGGATCCAAACACTCGCCGTTTAGTTCAGTTAACCATTGATGATGTAGAAGAAACAGACTCACTGATGGATATGTTGCTGGCTAAGAAACGTTCGCCCGATCGTAAAACTTGGCTCGAGGATAAGGGTGACATGGCGGTACTTTAATGTTGTGCACTATTGCCGATAACAATAAAACTTAGGCATAAAGAAAATTACCATGTTGTATATAAAAACTAATAATTATAAATATTTAAGGGTGTTCTCTGCCTTCTGGACCCTACTGGCGAGTCTGGCATTATTAACAAGTCAGACGGCGATAGCGGGGTCTCAGTCGATCATGATTACCGTGTCGAAGGGATTTGGTTTATCCCTTTATGCCTCCGATCTCGGGGATGCAAAACAGATTGCCATGGGCTCAAATGGCACGCTATTTGTGGGTTCCAATAAAAGTGGCACAGTGCATGCGCTCGTTGATAGCAATCAAGATGGTCGTGTCGACAAACGTTATGTGATTGCGAAAGGGCTCGAATCCCCCGACGCGATAGCCTTCCATAATGGCGATCTTTTTGTTGCAACCGAAAACCGTATCGTACGTTTTATTGATATCGAGCAGCGCTTGCGCCGTCCGACTCGCCCGAAAGAGATCTACAGCGATCTGCCAGAATCTGATAAGAAAAGTGCCCGAGCGATGAATTTTGGCCCCGATGGCCGCTTGTATGTCTCCATCGGTGCCCCGTGCAACGTGTGTGAGGCGAGTGCGCCCTACAGCAGCATAATTGCGATTAATGTCGATACTGGAGCAAGTGAGCAGATTGCTTTAGGCGTACGTGATGCGACCGGATTTGACTGGTCTCCCCAAGATGGCAAGTTATGGTTTGCCGACCAAGGCCGTGATTGGATGGGGGATAATTTACCGCCCGATGAAATCAACCGGGTCGATGTGATTGGCAGCCATTATGGTTTCCCGTATTTGCACGCTTCGTCTGTAGTCGAGCCTGCCTACGAAAAACCTAAAAATTTAAAAATTACCGTCCCAGTGTATGAACTGCCGGCCCATGTTGCACCGACGGGCCTTGCGTTTTACCGCGGTAAGCAATTCCCTGAGATCTACCATAATCAATTGTTTGTTGCTGAAAATGGTTCTTGGAACCGTTCAAGCAAAGTGGGTTATCAGATCGTCATGTTGAAACTCGAGAATGAGCAAGTTGTCAGCCGTGAAACCGTAGTGAGTTTTCTTGATGGCGAGTTTCCCGTTGCCCGTCCCTATGCCTTGTTATCGGGGGAAGATGGCGCAATGTACATCTCGGATGATTTGAAAGGTAACCTGTATCGGCTGTTCTATAAGGATGGCGATAATATTGAAGAACCACAGGAACTAGAAGAAAATGAGTGACGCGATCAAGTTAAGCTTAGATGGCGTAGAGCAGATGCCCCTGCGGCGCTTTACCGAAGAAGCTTATCTGAACTATTCCATGTACGTCATCATGGACCGAGCCTTGCCCCATATCGGTGACGGGCTTAAGCCGGTGCAGCGGCGGATTATTTATGCCATGAGTGAGCTAGGGTTATCGGCTCAGTCAAAACATAAAAAATCAGCCCGTACCGTCGGTGACGTACTCGGTAAGTACCATCCCCATGGCGACAGCGCGTGTTATGAGGCTATGGTACTGATGGCGCAGCCATTTTCTTACCGTTATCCGCTAGTCGATGGTCAAGGCAACTGGGGTGCGCCAGACGATCCTAAGTCCTTCGCCGCGATGCGTTATACCGAGGCGCGCCTGTCTAAGTTCTCCGAAGTATTATTGTCTGAGCTGGGACAAGGTACGGTCGAGTGGGGCGCTAACTTCGATGGCACCTTAAAAGAACCTAAAGTGCTGCCTGCACGTTTACCGCATATTTTACTCAATGGCATCACGGGTATCGCTGTCGGTATGGCAACGGATATTCCGCCCCATAATGCCAGAGAGTTAGTCAATGCCTGTGTGGCACTGCTTGACGATCCTAAACTCGAACTTGAGCAGTTGATGGGCTATGTGCCAGGGCCTGATTACCCGACCGAGGCCGAAATCATCACGCCAGCGGCCGACATTGCCAAAGTCTATGAAACGGGCCGTGGCTCTATAAAAGCCCGCGCCGTGTATAGCGTCGATGCCGGTGAGATAGTGATCACCGCGCTGCCACACCAAGCCAGTAGCGGTAAAATTTTAGAGCAGATCGCCGCCCAGATGCAGGCGAAAAAGCTGCCTATGGTGGCCGACTTACGTGATGAGTCTGATCACGAAAACCCTGTGCGACTAGTGGTGGTGCCGCGTTCAAATCGCGTCGATTGCGATCAACTGATGGCGCACTTGTTTGCGACCACAGATCTTGAGAAAAGCTTTAGGGTAAACCTGAACGTCTTGGGCCTAGATGGTCGTCCACGCGTCAAAGGATTAAAAGAGCTATTAACCGAATGGTTAGAGTTCCGTGTCGATACCGTAAGACGTCGTCTCGAGTATCGCCTCGATAAAGTCTTAGCACGGTTACATATCCTCGAAGCCTTGATGATCGCCTTCCTCAATATCGATGAAGTGATTGAAATCATTCGTTTCCACGATGAGCCAAAGGCCGAGTTAATGGCGCGCTTTAACCTGACGGATAGGCAAGCCGAAGCCATCCTCGAGTTAAAATTACGTCACTTAGCCAAGCTAGAAGAGTTTAAAATCAAGGCCGAGCAGGATGAGCTTGAGGCCGAGCGTGACAAATTAGAGCAGCTATTAAGCTCTGATCGCCGCTTAAAAACCTTGATCAAGAAAGAATTAATTCAAGATGGCGAAACCTATGGTGACGATCGCCGCTCACCGATTGTTGAGCGCCATGAGTCCCGCGCCTTAACTGAGCAGGAGCTGACGCCGAGCGAGCCAGTGACTGTAGTGTTATCTGAAAAAGGCTGGGTGCGTTGCGCTAAGGGCCATGATATCGACGCCGAGTCTTTGTCCTATAAGGCGGGCGATCAATATCTATGCAGTGCGATGGGGCGCAGTAATCAGGCGGCGGTATTTATTGATTCATCGGGACGAGCCTTTGCGACCGACAGTCACAGCCTGCCATCGGCGAGAAGCCAAGGCGAGCCCATCACCACGCGCTTTAATATGGCACCGGGTGAAACCATGCAGCATGTGATTTTGGGTGAAGACGAGCAATGTTTCCTGCTCGCCACCGATGCAGGTTACGGTTTTATCTGTACTTACAACGATATGGTGTCACGTAACAAGGCGGGTAAAGCCCTGTTAAGCTTACCGACGAATGCCAAGTCTTTGCCGCCGAGACCGATTGACCGCAATCGCGAGATGTCGATTCTTGCCATCACCAATGAAGGACGTATGTTACTGTTTTCATTGGAAGCATTGCCACAGTTGTCTAAGGGTAAGGGTAACAAGATTATCGGTATTCCGAGTGAGCGCGCTAAGAATCGTGAAGAGCTGATGACTCACTTACAACTTGTGCCTGCTGACACTTCGGTCACCCTATGGGCGGGTAAGCGTAAACTCACCTTAAAACCGAGCGATTTAGAGCATTATCGGGGTGAACGTGGCCGCCGTGGCGCCAAGTTACCGCGCGGATTACAACGTGTTGATAGCGTTGAATTAGGCGAAGGTGCAGAGGTTTTACCTAGCATTTAACGCTCATTTGAGCTTGCGTAAGAGTTAGTCGCAACAAGTTAATAAAAGCCACTTAAGTGTCACTTGAGTGGCTTTTTTATGACAATCACTCGGCACTTTGTACTAAATTTGAGGTATAAAAAAACCTACTGCAAGCGGTAGGTTTTTTTCGCTAATATCTTTTAAGGATATTAGAAGTCGTAACGTACACCTACAGAGAATACGTTGTCGTCTTCTAAGTCAAACTTAGCACCAGTAGTGTCTTTGTAGTCGCCTTTGTACATTGAGTACTGGCCATACACCATAGTTGATTTAGATAAGCGGTAGTCAGCACCTAGGTTAACGTTTTGTACGCTGATATCATCGGCGCCAGCTTGACCTAATGCTTTGTAGTATTTACCGAAACCAGCTTCATCGTAGCCGTATTCAGCTTTCAGGTTCACACCGTTCAGATCGTAAGATACGTTCACGAAGTAAGTGTTACCGTCGATAGCGCTATCAGTTACTTTTTCAGAGTTTTGGAATAAACCACCGAGTTTGAACTGACCTAATTTAACTTGAGCTACACCACGGTATGCATCAACTGCATCGATACCTTTGTTGTAAGCAACAGCTACGTAGTAGTTTTGTTCTTTGAACTTGCTATCACCCAGAGTCGCGCTCAGAGCGTATAAGCTTTCGTTAGTTTTAGCTGTAGTGTCGTTATCGTCGAACAGGTAAGTTGCGTTTAACGTCACTAAGTTAGCGATTTTTGGAGAGTAATACCAAACACCGTCAGCGCTACGAGTTTGAGCGCTAATTAAACGGTCGATATCCGCGTTGGTGTTACCGAAAATATCCACGCCGCCTTCAGCTTGCTTGAATACTGTGTCGTTACGACCCACTAATACAGTACCTGCATTAGTTTTTAAACCTAAGTAAGTGTTACGAGCTTTGAACACGTCACCTGAGCCAGAAGTGTTTTCAACTTGGAATTCCATTTGATAAACAACGTCATAGCCATCAGCAATCTTCTCAGTACCTTTAACACCTAATAAAGAGAAGTTGTTTTCTAAGTAAGTGCCGCTTTCACCTAAATCAACACCGTTTGTGCCAGATTGTAGAGTTGCACCTGTTTCAGTATTAGTTACAGCAAGCTCTAAACGACCGTAGAAGCTTGGGCCTTCGGCTAGCGCGCCGAATGAAGCCAGTGCCAGTACTGATGCAACTGATGCAGAGATGAATGTCTTTTTCATGTTTTGTGCTCCCTCGAACCTAAGTTCTTTTCCATTTTTCATGGTTTTTGTGTGGTTTAACACATTTGTTACTGGAATCGGTAACAAAGTTGCCGCCGATTTTTACAGTTTTACGACTTGCAGGCTGTGTTGCAGATCATGTTTTTGGCTCTCCTTGTCCATATTCGGGGTTTTTTAGGATATTTCCTTATATCTCAACCGCAAATTGGAGTGAAAGTGGTAAAACAGTATTTTTCACTTACTACTAAAGAGGTAGGTAAAGCGCTGTGGCTTAAGTGAGTCGGCGAGGCTAACTGTAGCATATACTAATGTTGTCGCAAGTTTGTCATAAATGGGGCGGGAGAATGCTATTTAGTATGAGATACAATAAAAAAGCGGCCAAAGCCGCTTTTTTATCAAATATTATCTGTTTCGAATTAGAATAATACTATTAAAAATCAATACGTAAACCTACAGTAAACACGTTGTCGTCTAGGTCTTGTTTTGTACCTGCTAGCATAAGGTCGCCGTCGAAGCGAGTGTAGTGACCATAGACCATAGTCTTAGTGCTAAGTCGGTAATCTGCGCCTACTGTGAGCTGTTGAAGGTCGACATCACTCACTTGTTCGAGGTTACCGCTGTCTTGGCTGCCGACAAAACGGCTGACATATTTGCCTAAACCAGAGTCATCTTTGCCGTAAACCAGCTTGAGTTTCAAATCATCCATCAGATAAGCAGCATTCACAAAATAGGTCTCACCCGAGAGATTTGAGAATCTGTCGTCAATATGCTCGCTGTGCTGATAAATGGCACCAAAGAGGAAATCACCAAATTTTGCTTGGGCAACACCACGGTAGGCTTCGATATTTTCGATGCCATCGTTATAGGCCGCCGCAACATAGTAATTATGGGTTTTAAAGGTCTTGTCGCCTAAAGTGGCGCTTAAGGCATACATTTGATCTTGGCTATAAACTTCGTTGCCTTGGCTATCGCGTTGATCGTAGTTGTCACTCATCAGATAGGTAGCGTTGAGAGTGATAAGATCGGCGATCTTAGGCGAATAATAGGAAATACCATCGGCAGAGCGCGTTTGGCCTGCCAATAACAGGTCGATATCGGCGTTGGTGTTGCCAAACAAATCAAAACCGCCTTCGGACGCTTTAAATACTGTATCGTTACGGCCCGCTAAAACGGTACCCGCTACACTTCTCACCCCGAGGAAGGTGTTACGCGCATTGAAGGTTTTATTCGAGTTATCAAAGTTTTCTACGCCAAATTCCATTTGATAGATGATATCAAAGTAGGGGCTTACGCTTTCAGATCCTTTGACACCCACCCAAGAAAAGTTGTTTTCGAGTACTGTGCCATCTTTCTGATTTTGAGCGGCGTAACCTTTTTCTGAGTCGGTGATACTCAGGTCGACATGGCCGTAAAATTCTGGGCCATCGGCCAGGGAGTTAAATGAGCAAAATGCGAGACTAGCGGCAATCGCTGGAGTGAGCAGATTCTTTTTCATCTTCATTTTCCTGTACTTATATCATTATTTTATGCAGCAAGAGTTATCTCTTTTTACTGCGGAGTGTGGAGCTTTGGTGCTGCGCAGTGTGACAGGCAAACGAATTAAAAATGTGATCTTGATCACTTGGCGCTGAAATGGCTCTGTTTTTAACACTATGTTTTACAAGGTTAAAACGAACTTTTAATCTGAGTTTACCTAATGTATGAGCCTATGATTCAGGAAAGTGCCAATGACTACATTTGCCGCACTTTTGTATCTGAGTGCTACTCGGCGCACCTAGGCCGAGATAGATTTCGGTTTTTGGCCCAAATCGTATAAAATCCACGGCGCATTTTATTGCGTTACGCTGCTGTAGATTGTCTTTCACATCCTCTAAGGGCGGCCATTGTTAGTTAGATATAAGGTAAGTATTGATGACTGAAGCCTATCAGAATCGCTTTGGTGGCATTGGCCGCTTGTACGGGCAAAAGGCGCTCGCTAAATTTGCCGCCTCCCATGTGGTGGTGATTGGCATTGGTGGCGTTGGCACATGGGCGGCGGAGGCGTTGGCACGCAGTGGCATTGGCCAAATTACCCTGATTGATTTGGATGATATCTGCGTAACGAACACGAACCGTCAAATTCATGCTCTGTCATCGACGATTGGCGAGTCTAAAGTGGCTGTGATGGCGCAGCGGATCCGTGCGATCAATCCCGATTGCCAAGTCAATGAGGTGGAAGACTTTATTACTGTCGATAACCTTAGTGAGTATTTGCTCGGGTCAAAAGCTGGTGGCAATATCGATTATGTGGTTGATTGTATTGATGCGGTTAAACAAAAGGCGGCGTTGATTGCTTGGTGTAAACGTCAAAAAATTAAGATAGTGACCGTTGGTGGCGCGGGCGGCCAAACCGATCCAACACAGATCCAGCTTACCGATCTGGCTAAAACTTACCAAGATCCTTTACTGGCAAAAGTGCGTAATATTTTGCGCCGCGAATATAACTTTTCCAAAAATGTGCAGCGCCGTTTTGCCGTCGATGCTGTGTTTTCCAGCGAGCAATTAGTTTATCCCCAAGCCGATGGTTCCGTGTGTAGCAGTAAAGCGACGGCCGATGGTTCTATGCGTATGGATTGTGCCTCTGGCTTTGGTGCCGTCACTATGGTGACTGGGACTTTTGGCTTTGTGGCGGCCAGCCGGGTACTTGCTAGGCTCGCTCAAATTGCAAATGAACCAACTGCGAGCGAATAAGCGGCGAATCAATAAGATAAAGACTCATCTTTAACAACAAAAATCCACAGCCATTGCTGTGGATTTTTGTTTAGTGGCACCAGTGTTTGCTTTGCTCGCCTTCTACTCGCCATCAAGCGCATCATCAAATTGTAAAGTCATGGTGTGTAGTCAGTTTAGGTGCATCGCACTGGGTAAGGGGAATGCGGATATTGAATTTAGCGCCTCCCAGTGCCGAGTCTGCTTGGTAGTTCATGGTGCCCTTTAGCAGTGTGGCAGCATTAAAGGCGGCGGATAAGCCTAAGCCTGTGCCACCTTTACTTCTGTTGGTGGTAAAGAAGGGTTCAAACATATGCTCTGCCACCTCGGGGGGGATGGCGATACCATTGTTTTCAATGCTGATATTGACATAGTCTTGCTCTAAATCCGCTGTGATCTGAATTTGGTTATTCTGCCTATCCTGGAAGGCATGGGTGAAGGCGTTGGAGAGAATATTACTAACGATTTGATTGAGCAGGCTGACATTGGTCTGGATATTGAGTGTTGGCGTAACCTGTAGCTGGGTTTGTACGCTGACCTTGGGATACATAATTAAAGTCGATTCTAGGATCTCCTTAAGCTGGCTTTGCAGATTAATGCACTGATGTTCTTCGTGGCTACGATCGATGGCGATCGTTTTAAATTTTTGGATCAGGCTGCTGGCTTTGGTGATATTACGGACGATTAGCTCACAGCTTTCTTGATACTCATCTAAGATGGCGTTGATTTCGTCGAGGGTGGCGTGTTCGCTGTGAATGAGGTCAATTAGCTCTTCGATATGGTTCAGTTGAGTGCTGGCCGCCGTCAAACAAATGCCGATCGGTGTATTGATCTCATGGGCAACCCCAGAGACCAGCCCACCCAAGGCGGCCATTTTTTCCTGCTCAACTAATACTTGCTGCGCCCGTTTTAGCGCTGTTAATGACTGTTCTAATTCTTGGGTTCTTTCTTTTACCTGTCTTGCGAGCTCTTCTTTATAGCTACGTTCGAGTTTCAGCAACCGTTCTCTGTCTTCTAAGGCGGTTTGCAGTTCGGCTTTAGAGCTTTTCAGTGCCTCAAAGGAGCTGCGAAGCTGGTCCTGCATGCTGTTGATGGCATCGGCGACTTGCTTAAACTCATCGACCTTGTCTTTACGTTCAAATTGTAGCGGTTCAAAGTCGGTATCTAAGTCGATGCGTTTGCAGTAATTGCTTAGTTTGTCGAGATGTTTAGTGATGTTGTACCAGACGAGAAACAGGATAAATCCTGCGACTAAGAAGGTTTTAATGCCATTGGAGAGCAGAATGAGGATCGCTTTATCGTAGAGACGTTGATAGATAGCATCCATATCCACTTGCACTTCTAAACTGCCGACATTGATATTATCCGTGGGCGACTTATACACCAGAGGAAAGGTTTTACTGAGCGTGTGGTTTTGCTTTTGCTCGCCAGAATTCCATGACTGACCACTATCATCTTTGATTGAAATATAATTGATATCAGGTAGTTGGATAAGGCCATTTAGTTGAGTATTAATCAGTCTTTCATCGATAACCCAAATGCTGGCGGCGAGGACATCGAGGTTAGCTTTTTCAATATTGGAGAATACACGGTCGATGCGAGTGACATCGCCACGGTAGTCGCTGATCAGTTGGTAGGCGGTCGTCATTAAGGTAATCAGAGAGCTGAACAGCACGATAGACAAGGTGAGATGCCTGCCTATCGGGCTTTTAATAAATTGACTAAAGAATGTCAGCATCTAAATAGTCTTTATCTGATAGCGAGTTGGATGCTTATAAGCATAGACTCAAGCATCCAGATTGTGCATTTTATCCCCATGAAATATCCCGTAATTTTGACTGATACAGTGGCATCAAACTTGCTTGATGCCGTCTAAGTTCAATTTTTTGTCGCTGGGATAACATTATGATTAAACTCAAACTGGATTCAGTGAAATTGTTTAGCCCTAAAAAGATGATGTTTCGAGTCATGTTATGGCTAATGGTCAGCTGCGCTGTGTTATTGGCGATCCCATCGAATGTGCTCGCCTTGTTGGCGCTGGATAAATTCGTCCCCGAGCATGCCCATTTCGTTGGCCTAGGACTAATCATTTCAATTGCTTATTTCTTAACTCAGTTATTAAACCTTGGCTTAGATGAGTCGATTCGTCATTTAAGTGATAAACGCGTGACGGAAACGATTGAAGCTAAGGTCAACCTGATGGACCGTGCTGAGCGAGCCCTCTTGCGGGAGTTCTTTTTACAGGGCGCCACCATTTTGACATTGCCGCAAAATGAACCCGCAGTAAAAAGCTTACTGAATGCCTGCATCCTCGAATGTTTAGGCAATGAGCGCCATTATGCGATCCAAGGTCCTACGGCGGATTATAAAATTTCGATGAAGGCACGCATGTATCTGAATCGTGGAGTACTGCGTTTACCCGCGGGAGAGCCGAGTCAGGAAGAAATGCAGCACTTGATTAAAGCGCGTCCGCAGTTCTTAAATGGGGTAGTGCAAAGCCGTAAACACGCCGCTTAATGCGGGTTGTGTTCTAAAGCAGAAATCACAGGCACAAAAAATGGGGGTTAGATTAACCCCCATAACAACGTGCAATTTTTACAATGAACAGAATAACAATTTGGAAGCAAAAACTACGATTGTTGCGCGGACTTCACAATGAACATCCAAGTGATATAAGAAATTATCCCTATAGTGCTAAAGATAACGATCATTGAGAGTAAACCAATTGGGTTACCGAACATTAAATCTAACCAAAATGCCATGATTGAAATCCTCTTTCCTGTGAAGTCCCCCTTACACTAGCGCCCTTAGCGGCTGTAAATACTGATCTCGATCAATAAAAAATCGACATCTTAAAACAATGTTGTAACTACAGATTAACCCTGTGATCTGGCTCAAATTTAGCGCTAGGTAAAATATAGCTAAAGTCATTCCTTCGGGCTTTGTTTCTTGTTTCATTCGGGACTAGTCTTAAGAGTATCGAGTACGAAAAAATCATTAAATGATACAAAGATCTGTTGGTTACCAACGAGTTAGTTCTCGCAAGCAAGTGAAATAGCATTTTTGAAGGAGACAAGAATGGCTGGCATCAGTGTCCAAAAAGGCACCATGGGCTACGGTATTATTTTTGCGCCCATGGTCTTACTCTTATATCCACTCTATTGTTTAGCGACCAGTGCCCACTGGATTGCGGCGCTGTGTTTAATTGCCCTTGCAGTGATTCTCTTTTTAAATATTAACAAGTTGATCCGTAACTTACGGCACTTAGAGCGTGCGGCCCATCACTTAGGGGATGGGGATTTAAGTTATCAGCTCGATGAGAAAGATGCGGGTGTGTTTATCACGGTTGTCCACAGTATCAACCGCATGGGCGAAGATGTTAGTCGCACTATTCTCTCCCTCGTCGATACGAGTGAGTGGATGAAGAAAGTCGCGACCGATATTAAAGCGATCAGCGAGCAGGCAAAACAGGGCGTGCTCGAACAGGAGCGTCAAACCGAGTTGGCCGCAACGGCTATGACGCAGATGGTCTCCACCGTACAAGAAGTCTCACAAAATGCCGCCAGTACGGCGCGTGCGGCCGATATTGCCCAAGGCTCGGCGAAACACGGTGATGAGTTAATTGGTACTATCGTTAATAAAATCAGCGATATGAAATCGCAAATTCACCAAACTAAAGGCGTTATCGAACACCTTGCCGCCGATACCAATAGCATTAGCAGTATCATTGAAACCATCTCTCAAGTTGCAGAGCAAACAAACCTATTGGCACTCAATGCGGCGATTGAGAGTGCGCGCGCCGGTGAACATGGCCGTGGCTTTGCGGTTGTCGCCGATGAAGTGCGTAACTTAGCTAAACGTACCTCAGAGGCTACCGCCGAAATTCAACAGCAGATTACAACGTTGCAAAAGGGCGCGCAGCAGAGCGTAGAAGTGATGCTTAAGAACGTCACCATTGCCGACGAAACCGCCGTGATGGTGGAGCAAGCCCATCAAGCCCTCGGTGACATAGTGACTCAGGTTGAAAGCATTACCGATATGTCCCACCAAATCGCAACGGCTTCGGAAGAGCAACATGCAGTTGCCGAAGAAATTAACAAAAATATCAGCGTGATGGCCGATCTTGCCCTAAAAAATGCGCGCCATACCAACCACACCAACTTATCCAGTCTTAAGGTGTATAACATGTCACAGGAAATTGGCTCCCTGCTGCATCGATTCCATGTCGATGCTAAGATGTTTAATTCGAGCCAAGCCCAAAGTAAGTTATTCGTGAAATGGGGGCAAGAGCTTGATATCGGCATGCCAGAGATTAACCGTCAGCACCAACGCTTAGTCTCATTAATCAATGAATTACACCGGACGTTAAGTGAGGCATATGGGCTTGAGGCGATTAAGCGTATCGTCCAAGGGCTGGTGGATTACACCGCGAACCATTTCTCCTATGAAGAAGAATTGTTTGCACGTTTTGGCTATCCCCAAACCGTGGCCCACAAGGAAAAGCATGCCCAGCTGGTGGGTCAAGTGCTTGATTTTCAAAAGAGGGTAGCTAGAGGTGAAGATGTAGCCGATGAACTCATGGCATTTTTAAAAGCTTGGCTAGTCAATCATATTCAAAAGAGCGATAAGGAATACACCCAATTTTTACTCGCCCATGGCGCCGAATAACCGGCCTTGGTTTATCAGAGTTGGATTTTTGAGCGGTTAAAACTAATTTACTATCCTGCCTTTGAAAAGGGCTTGCCATTGTCAAAGGCAAAGGTATAATTCCCAGCACTTAGAGCCAGCTGCTTGTTTTTGTTAGCTCTAATTTTGATAATGCCAGAGTGGTGAAATCGGTAGACACAGCGGATTCAAAATCCGCCGCCCTTAAAAGCGTGACGGTTCGAGTCCGTCCTCTGGTACCATCCCTTCCAAAGGGACTCAAACCGACCTAGAGTCGGTTTTTTTGTGTCTAAAATCTGCTCGTTAGCATCTATTTTGCTTTTTCACTCGCCGCTTTTTTTGTTTGCATTCGGTACTGTTTTAAAGCAAACACTATGGTCTTAAGCCTTGTGCACGTTTTCACTGCCATTTGACATGTCAAAGAGATGAATTAATCAAGTTAGCTAAGTTCTGTCAGGCTCCATCCTTTATCGGGGCGATCGTGAGAATATTGGCAGCGCGTTTTCCCAGCTTAGTCACAACTATGTTTCGCTCTACATCGATGGAAAGGCTTCGGTGAATTTTAATACTGCCCTTTGCAAAGGATTGAATTTCCTGCTCAGTACCGTCTTTCCAGTAAATCAGCTTGTCAGCATCTTTATCTCTTTTGATGAAATAGATTCCCCCATCTTGATAGACCCAGTTCCCCCAGTCATCTGCTGCCAATGCGGGGATTAGGTTTTCATCCACTCCCGATGCGGTTTGTCGCCATAATCCAGCAGTGTTAGGGCGCGTGTAGTACAAGGTGTTTTTAATATAGATACCATATTGGCCACCTGCGCGGGTCAGTTGTTCGAAGCTGCGCGACTTAATATCGTACCGCCAGAGTTGCCAATCACCGCCACGGTTGCTGGAGACCATTATGGTGTTTGTGGAATCCGCCCACACAGGATTTCGATATTGAAAACCATCCTGCAATAAGGTTTTTTGTTCTCTGGAGGAGACTGCAGTCTGAATGACTTTAGGTTTTTCATTGGCAGAATCCACCACGGTTAAGATGCTGTGTCCGTCCGGGGACCAGGAGGCTAAATCGGGTAAGCCTTGTGAGTTGGTGAGCTGAAACGCTTGTCTGCCAAATGTATCGCTGACCCAAATCTCAAATTTCCCGCTGCGATTGGATAGAAAGGCAAGTTGTTGGCGGTCGGGTGAGATGACGCCATATAAGTCTCGCCCTGTCGACTCGATAACTTGTTCTTTAGCGTCATGTATGTAGACCAATTGCTCCTGAGATGCATGTTTTACATAGGCATAGGATTTAGATTGTGGCAGCGCGACAATGTTAAAAGGTGTTTGGTCACGGTGCACAAACTCAATGTCGGCGCTGGCGACGAGGTAACGCCAATAGGCGTGTCCACCATCACGAACGGAGTTGAATACTATGCCTTTATCATCGATATCCCAAGTCAGTCCGTGTATAGGAACCTCATCATGGGTTAACCGTTGTACCTGTTCCCCGAATGGCAGTAAGTATAAATCATAGGTAAATGTGCCCAGCGCTCTGATAAATGCGAGGGTGTCGGAGGCATGTGCCCAAGCTAATTGGTGATCCCGCTCCCCTTGTTTGGGAAAGCTGACTTGGGTTTTCTTTCCACTCGATAACTCATATAGGAAGACGGCGGTATTGCCCGACGCTGTGGCATCTATGAGGGCTAAAAACTTTCCGGATGGGGACCAATCTAGCGCCTTATGGTACCGCTCTTGAACGCAGCTTGTGAGCTTTCGCTCCTGGACGGTTTTGAGTTCTTTAATCCATACCTCACAGGCTCCAGAATCATCCAATCTCAAATACGCTATCTGCTTGCCATCCGGCGACCAGGTGGGAGTCGTTTCATTGAATTCACTAAAACTCAACTGGCGTAGTGTGGCATTGGCCTCTGTGAGTGATTGCACAAAAATTCTGGCGGGTTCGTTGTCCTTCATCCACATAAACGCCAACGACTTACCGTCGGGTGAGACTGATGGCGTTTCTTCAATGCCTTCAAGATAACTAATAGGTTCGGGTTTAGAGTAACGAATGACGGACGCAGCTGGCTCGCGGGTCACAAAATAAGACACCATCAAAAGGAAGAGCACTGCCAAAGTCGCAGCGACTAGCATCATGGTGCGAAAGTTTACGCGTGATCGCTTGCTTGAAGGCAAGGTATCAGGTTTGAACGATTCGGTGGGCCTAGAGACTGGTAACAATAGCTGATAGCCCGTTTTGGAGATGGTGTTGATACTTCGCTCATCGCCTTCATCCAGCAGTTTTCTTAGGGCGTAAATGGCATTGGTGATACCTCGAGTTCCCACCGAGACATTACCAGCCCACACGTCTTCAATCAGTTCATTACGGGTGACAGTGTGATCTGCTGAGGTCACCAATTTTAACAGCACCTCAAACACCTTAGGTGGCAAGGATTCTTCAATCAACTGATGCTGTTCATCGTAACGGATGAGTTTTAGCTCGCGGGCAACAATCCACCACGTACCAACTCGATAATCACCGAGCTTCATTCCCCTAAACACCTACATTACCCGCTGCTTGATTAGACGAGACATTAATAATGACTGCGCTAGACAAGTCAACTTTTAACATATTAGTCGATACACATTGTTACGTATTCATTGGCTGTTGATAGTGCAAGCTTATGACTTTTAAGTAAATGATAAAAAAGTGACATCAAAGAGACTCAAATGTGATGTTGCCGATCTTCAAGCGATTTTACAATTTTGTTATCCATTTGCTTCAGATGCCCTAGGTGCGTTCTAAGGGCGTGGTTCGCAATAAAAACTAATCAAAAAATTAAGAATCGAAAAAGGAAGCAAAATGGCAATAAAAATGTCCCATCTTTGTGTTTGCATCAGTATTGCGTTGGCGCCAGCCTGCATCGATGCTCGCCCTGTCACGAATGCATTTGGTAAATTAGCGCCGCAACATGTGGGGAATTCAACTCAAGAAAAGTCTCAATTTGACATCTTACTCGCGGGAAAGAGTGAGTGGCAGGGTGGGAATCGACAGGATATACAACTGCAACAGCAGCAACTTATCGCCCAGATCCAGAGCCTAGACAGCAGCGCAAAAATTCTGACAACCAGCAGCAAGGCGATAAATTCATTGCATGTGGAGATGTCGGCATCGGCCGCACAAACGATAAAAGCGAATCGTGAGGTTAAGGCTGTCAGTTCGCTGCAATCCAAACAGCTTGAACAAGTCTCCAAGGCCATGCCATCTGCGACTAAGGGAGTGGCAACCACTTCGGCGCCGCGCGCAACTGCTGTTGGTAAAGCTCCAGCCTTAAGTGATGATCCACTCGCGGGTAAAGGAACTGTTATCGCTATTTTGTCTACTGGGATTGATTATACCCATGCGACACTGGGCGGTGCTGGAACAGCTGCAGCGTACGACGAGGCAAAAATCAATAATACGGCCGAATTTGATGGCTTCCCGACAGATCTTGTTATCGCTGGTCGCGACTATTCATCTGAATTTGGCTGGGGTGAAGACCCCAATCCGCTCGACAGTGACATGAGCTATGTCAATCCGGTCTCTGGTTTTGAGTTCCCTACTGGTCGCGGCACTATGATCGCATCTCTTATTCACCAGCAGGCTCCGGGAGCCAAATTGTTGGCTTATAAAATGGCGGGCTTGTCTGATCCATGGGGAAGCGGTCCTTCTCCGCGATTTCCTTCCCATACAGATATGGCGGCCGCGATGGAAGATGCCGTCGAGAAGGGGGCCAATATCATCGTCGTGGATCAGAGCGTTTATGGCGGTAACTTTGCAGCTTACTACGATCCGAATGATCCCAACTCATCCGGCGCGATTTTTGATCACATTATGGTCAACAGCATTGCATCTAAAGGAGTGTTGGTGGTGGTCAGTGCCGGCTATTACGGCGAGCTGCCAACGAAATACAATATTGGCAATTTGGGGGCGACCGCAGAATCATTAACAGTGGGGGCTGTGGAGTCTCTTAGCGATGATTTACTGGCAACCACTGCATGGACACCCCACGGCCCTGTGCGTGGTATCCAAACCCTTAAACCCGATCTGGTGACTTATGCCAGCGAAGAAACCGTTGCCCTTGTGGGTGGCGCCGCGCAAACCTTAGCGTCCAGCGAAAAAGAATTCCCGGTTGCGCGTATGGCGGCTGCGGCTGCGATTTTAAAAGCCAGCCGTGATGTCTCGGCAGTTGAAGTGAAAGCCTTGTTGGCCAATACCGCAAATCATACTATCCAACGTGGTGATAGTGGCCAGAGAGCCTCCGTGACTCAAATTGGCACCGGGGTTGAAAACCTAGAGGCGGCTCTGAACTCACCCGTTGCCGTGTGGGAGCATAGTTCGTATCAACCCAACTTAACTTTTGGTCAGCAACTCGTATCAGGTAAAGCAAGGCTGATAAAAGAAGTCGCGCTGAAGAATTACAGTGATTCAGCCAAGACTTATACTCTGGCCATTGAGGTTGCCCCTGACCGTGAGGGCAATGCCGCCATCAATTGGAGTTTCCCGGCCAAAGTCACTGTGCCAGCCAAGAGCACTTTGTCAGTGCCTGTTATCTTGGAAATTGATGCCGCCAAGCTGCCGATGTCCAAACTCAATAACACTGAAGACTTTGGCATTGATGCATGGGAGCAATTTGAGCTTAACGGTTATCTCACCTTAAGTGCTGAACAACTGCCAACACTCAGCATGGGCTGGTCAGTTTTTCCCCGTCCAGAGGGGAAAATTCGCCGTGAATTCAACACTTACAATGATGGAATTTGGGAGCTTCCCAAAACATTACCTTGGGCACAAGAAACCTTTGCGGTTAAACAGGCCTTTACCAATATCAACGCCTATCCGGCCCATATGATGGCGCTTCCTGTCGTTGCATCACAACCTAATCTTCCTGCTGGTTTTGAAAATACTAATAATATGATCAAGCATGTGGCGGCAGCAGTAATGCCCGAAGCACAGTGTTCGGTCAGTGGTCAAAAATATGCGATTGCGGTGCAGATGCATGGACCTATGGATATTTCAGTCTCAGGGCACATGGATAAGTTCGGCGACATGTTGCTTGAAAACGCTTTGTACTCTGAAGCCGTGATTGACATGTATGGACTGGCTGAGAGTTTCGATCCTTTCGTGGATTTCAGCCTTAGCAACGCTGAGCGAGTCGCTAATTTACGCGTTTATATCGATGACAATGGTAAACCGCAGACAGTCATCGCGGACTACAGTTCTGATGATCCGTGGTGGATGCCAGCTCCTCCCCCCAAAATTTCTTCTTTGCCGACCTACTTTACCCCAGGTGGTGACACCGTCGTTGCGCAGGCGTGTTTAGAAGACATGTATCACCATGGCTTGAATTCACCAGCAACCTTTGACCAGCAGATGGCGTTTGTTATCGGCACTGACCGTGATGTGATGCCGACGGCGAATGGCAAGTCGGTAATGTTTAACCCGGTGAAATTCGGCAGTAAGTATGTCACTAGCGAGTTTGATTGGTCGACGGGGGATTACGTCGATAAGGAACGTTACAGCACTGCGATGATCAACATGAATCGTCTCGATAGTGATGGGGCAGAAGGCGCGCAGTGGCAATGGGAAATGACATTGGCTCCCAACGAAAGCGCTATGTTATGGGCATTTAGAGATTCGTGGTGTGAAGCCGGTGGCGCATGGAGTGTCCCAAACACTAAGGCTGGCATTCAGGCGGTTAGTCCTGGAGCTTGCTCATTATCAGACTTCCTACTGATGGACCTGAATAGCAACATGGTCATCGCAGCCAAGCAGCAGCGAGATGGTAGCATTCAAAACGTAGAAGCGAATCAGGTGTTTGAGGTAGAGGAAAATACACCCGAGGGCAAAGAGATTGGTACGTTATCGACCACCATTAATGGTTTCTTCGGTGAGGCAAACAGCCAATGGACATCGGTTAACATAGTGCAAATGGGAGCCATACCAGGCAATCCTATCGCCGTCAGTCCAGAGGGCGTAATCACTGTAGCTAACGCTGCTGCACTGGATTATGAAAATCTGAAGTCTATAACCCTTAAAGTGCAAACCGAGCGTAACAATATCGTCGGTACAGTCACCGACGTCATTATCAACCTTGTTAACGCTAACGATGTTGCTCCGTTATTCAAGGGGCCTTTTAGCACCTTCAGTGTGGAGGAGGGTAAGTCCTACGAGTATTCCTTGGCAGGGTATTTCACGGATGTGGAAGGCGATGAGTTGACGATTGCGGTATCGGGTCTGCCTGATGGCATGAGCTTTAATGCCAGCACTATGATGATTTCGGGCACGCCAACCAAACCGGGAACGTTTGTTGCCCAAGTTACTGCCTCCGATGGCGTAAACCAGACCTCGGCATCGCTTAACGGTGAAGTGGTTGCTAAACCTGCCTCGAGTAGCGGCGGTGGAACAGGCTTTGGTGTCCTACCACTGTTGCTGCTTGGCCTACTGCGTCGCAAACAATAATCATAAAAATCGGCCACTGCGATAGCAGTGGCCTGAATTCACTTTACTTTTTTTAAGGAGTCAAGACGTGTTCAGACTCAGTTTATTGGCTATTGCCATTCTTAGTTGTCACAGCATTGCTGAGCCCATTGATACAAAATATCGCGCACAGCCATTGAATGCAGAAACCAAACCTTTAACCAGTATTCGCCAACGAGATATCAGCGATCTGTACTTTATCCACTTTCCACAGCCCTCACTGGCGCTCGCGTATAAGAGCCTGCCAAGTGCTGGCATCATGGGGGAGAGTACTGCTACGGCCAAATTCAACCTCGCTAACGTTGCGAGTCAGAGTTACTTGCAAAAATTGACCAAGCAGCAAGAAGATTCGCGCAAGAGCTTGTCTGCGGTATTGGGACGTTCACTTCATTTTGAACACCAATATGGCACTTTAATTAACGCCGCTACAGTGAGACTCTCGAAGGAGGAAGCTGCGAAGCTGCAAGCTACCAAGACTGGCATTCGAATCGAAAAGATGCGCCTTAGCCGACTATTGACCGATACTGGTCCCGCCTTTATTGGCGCCGATGGGATTTGGAATGGCAGCGGAATGGATGCGCCGAGTAAAGGTGAGGGAGTGGTTGTCGGTATTATTGATACGGGCATAGATGCCGACCATCCTTCTTTTGCGGCTCTGGCATCCGATGGATATCAGCACCAAAACCCCTTAGGCACAGGTAAGTATCTTGGCGACTGTGTCGACCATGATGGCTTATGCAATGACAAACTGATTGGAGTCATTAGTTATCCTGAACTCCGTGGGTATTACCCTGGAAATATCTATGACGGTTTCCCTAAGCCTGACATCATCAATGTGGGCTGGGACATGCATGGCCATGGCACCCATGTGGCATCGACAGTGGCGGGGAATCCGGTTGAAAATATTGTGCCGGGTAATGCAATCGGTGACGATGCGCAAGTTAGGATCCCAAAAGTCAGTGGTGTCGCGCCGCGGGCGAACATTATTTCCTATCAGGTTTGTTTACCTAAGTCGGGCGAGGATCCTAACTACGGTGGCTGCTTTCCTGATTTGACTATCCTCGCGCTTGAACATGCTGTGGCAAACGGAGTTAACGTTATTAACTATTCAGTGGGTGGCGCAGCAGATAGCCCATGGGAGTCTGCGGATTCATTCGCGTTTTTGGCTGCGAGAAGTGCAGGCATTCATGCCGTGACCGCTGCCGGTAACTCTGGCCCTGCGGCCGAAACCGTTGGCGCGCCCGGAAATTCACCTTGGATTACCACAGTTGCAGCCTATACCCATGACAGAGGTTACAGTGAGAAGACCCTAAGCTGGGTTTCTGGCGGCGATAGCCCATTAGCGACCCTAAAAGGCGCCGGTGTCAGTTACGCGTTTTCTGGCCTCGTCGTCGATGCGGCATCCTTTGGTGACGGTAATTGTAATACCCCCTTCCGGGCGGGAACTTTCAATGGCGAAATCGTGGTATGTCGCCGTGGTGATATTGCGCGGGTGGAGAAGGGCCGCAATGTGCAAGCGGGTGGTGCTGGTGGGTTGATCTTGATTAACGTAGATGCTGCCAGTGATAACATCGAGCAGGACTTACATACGTTGCCCGCGATTCACTTAAAGATGAGTGATGGCGAGACATTACTCTCGTGGCTTGCCAGTGGCGCTAACCATCAGCTCGCTATCAATGAGTCGCAATATATACATATTCCTGAAAATGGCGATATCGCGGGGAGTTTCTCATCTCGAGGCCCTAACTATCCTATCCCTAGCACTATTACTCCCGATATAGCTGCGCCCGGCGTCGACATCTTTGCCGGCCACACAACCGAATGGCCTTTTGTGGAACCAAGCATTGCTGTGCCACGTGAGTTCGACTTTATGAGTGGCACCTCTATGGCCAGTCCTCACGTTGCGGGGGCTCTGACGCTGTTAGCGGCGCTGCGTCCACATTGGACGCCAGATGAGGCGCAATCGGCAATTATGACGACGGCAAACAGCAACACCTTCAAGGACGACGATGGTGATGGGATTAAAGAAGCATCAACGCCCTTTGATGCAGGGGCGGGACGTATTCAAATCGATAAAGCCGTCAAAGCGGGGCTGTTATTACGTATCAGCGAACAGGATTACCTTGATGCAGATCCCGCAAAAGCGGGCGATCCTGCTCAATTAAACCTGCCTACTATGGTGGGGCTGAAGTGTCTGACCAAGTGTGAATGGACTCGCACAGTCACCGCAACCGCCGATGCGAGCTGGACTTTGTCTACACAGAGTCAAACCGAGGGGTTGATGTTAGCAGTCTCGCCCGCCAGTTTTGCATTAAAGGCGGGGCAGTCGCAGCAATTGACTATTACTGCAAGCCCTACCGCTTCACTGTCTTCCCTGTGGAGTTTTGGTGAGATCCAACTGAGTGCCTCAGGCTTTCCTGAGCAGCATTTGACTGTTGCGGCTGAATTTACCGGGGGTAACGTACCAACTGAAGAGGTGGTTAAAATCACCGCCCATCGCGATGCAGACAGCTTTACGCTGCCGGGTTTTGCTTCGATAGGCTCTGATGACTTGCAGGTGCAGCTCATGGGGTTGTCTAAGGTCGACACAGTCGAAGGCCAAACCGCTTGGGATCCTGACGCTAAGTATCGAGCTCAAAATCCAGAAACCTACCATGTCATTCCGCTGAATACTAATTCATCCGTTGCCATGGTCGGGGTGTGGGTTAACAGTGCAGACGCGCCAGATTTGGATTTGTTTATCGTGCGTGACAGCAATTTAGACGGTAAACCCAGCCAGCTCGAGTTGGACAATGCGGTGTGCGTGAGCGGTCGTGAAGACAGTAAGGAGTCTTGCTTTATTGAGACGCCAACGCCAGCAAATTACCTCGCCGTAATACACAACTATCAGGGAACTGCACCGCATAACCTAGATAAACACTCAATATCTATGGTGAAAGTGCGTAAAACGGATTCATCACTAACGGGTGTGGTTCCCACTACGGTAGCACCTGGTGAAATGTTTGACCTCACTCTGACTTGGGATTTGCCGATGGCCGAGAATGAAGTCTACTTTGCTAAGGCTACCTTAGGGACGCATCCTAATCTCGCTGACAATATTGGCTCTGTGTACTTCGAACTCACCCGTGGTATGGATGATGTGACCATGAGTGCGGATAAGGCGCAATTAATCAGCGGTGAACCCCTTGTGTACACCATTGATATTCTCGCCAATGAATCGGGGGCCGATAAGCATTATTCTCTGAGCACCGTATTACCTGAGGGGATTTCGGTCAAAGATGCGGGTGGTGGTGTGGTCAATGGTAACCGTATTAATTGGGAAGTCGAACTGCCTAAAAATAGCCAAGGTCAACAGCTTAGCTTTGAGCTGAACACGAGCGGCGTTCAAAAAAGTACAGATCTTAAGTTGGAGTTGCAGCATTCTGTCGACTCGGTCGCGGGTAAAACGCTGACGACTGTTGCAGAGGTTGTGCAGGTTAAAGCTTTGCCGGTAGCGAAAATTAATGGGGCATTTAATGTGAGTGTCACCTTGCAAACCCCTGGTAGTGTGGAGCTGAGTGGCGCCGACAGTTTCGACGGTGACAGTCAATTGCTCACATATCAGTGGCGTCAACGTTCCGGTCCTGCGTTGACATTGACGGGTGACACAACATCAATCCTAAAGATTGCGGCGACTGCATTGTCACAGGATACGATGGCGGAGTTTGAGCTGGTGGTCAGTACAAGCACGGGGAAGAGTGCCGCAGCAGTAGCCAGTGTGCAGCTTAAAGCCGAAGTGGAGAATTCTTCGGGTGGCGGCAGCTTTGGACTGTGGAGTGTCATACTAGGTTTGTTATGTGCGTTCAGACGCATGACTCGAACAATAGGAAGATAAGCACTAATGGCAAATGGCGTGGTGTTTCTTAACGATGAACAACTTGTATATATTTTTTAATTCATACGCTTAAGAGGCGCCAGGCCAACGCATTCAAACTGTAATCCACGAAATCAACTTAACCGTTCAAGCCTTGGATTCTGGGTTCGCACATGGCATTTCACAACTTTAAAGGGGAGTACCAATATTTTTGGCACTTATATTGATATCAAGTTATAAGTTTAAATAATGTTGGTTTTGCTATCATTTGTTGTCAAAGGTGTTTCTCGCTTGATAAATTAAACGGCGTTTGGTGTCTTACCTTTTCTAGTTTGATGGCGAATGTAGCGAAGTGATAGCAAGCTCTTCGGCATATAAGACTTTATATTTCAGGTAGATAACTGGTTGTAGTGTCCCCATTATTCACAAGGTGATAAAGCAATGGATATTACGAGTAAGCCTTTTCCTCTTTTCCTCTTTTCCTTATGTTAGTCGTTTTTTGTTCCGCGCCAGTCTGCTCTGAAACTGTAGACTCCACTCAACCAGAATTGGATCTCGGGCCTAGTTCTGTGCCAAGTCAGCTAAAGGAAATTGAATACATCAGAAAGTCTGAGCATCCTAGCTGGCCAAGCATCCCATCTTTCGCTGAGTATAATTTATCTTTAGCTGCAGATTATCAGGTACTTGCACAACAGTTGAATAGTAGTCCTTCAGAGACCAGCGCTATTGGGGGCGCGTTACGCTTATATGGGACGTGGAATTTAGATGCAGAATCGAGTGCACCTGGTCGGTTAGTTTTTAAAGTGGAGAATCGTCACCGCATCGGCACAACATTGAGTCCTCAAGTACTTTTGCCGTCGGCGGGGGTCTCTGGTGTGAGTGGCCCCACTTTCAGTGATAAAAAGTCCGTGTTGACAAACCTTTATTGGGGGCAAAGCTTTAAAAACAATGAGTTTGGTTACATCGCAGGTATCATTGACGTTGCTGACTTCCTCGATGTTTATGGTTTGATAAATGTTTGGACTGAATTTAATAACCTAGCATTTGCAACCAATCCAACGATTCCAACACCTGCGCAAGGTTTAGGTGTTGCGGGTCGTTGGTTAATGCCGAGTAATTATTACATTACAGGCAGTATTTCCGATATCAATGGTAATCCACATCGGCCTGAGGATGCCTTCGATAGCTTCTTTAATACCTCGGAGCACCTGTCTCACTTAGAGTTTGGGCGTATTGGTTCTTGGGATGAGCGATGGGCCAATAATATTCATGTCACTTTATGGCATGCGGATGAGCGAAAAGAAGCTGGTATTCCAAGTGATTGGGGGGCTACTGCAACATTAAGTCAGCGTTTTGGCCAATGGTTACCCTTTTTACGTTTCGGAATTGCTGATCGTGGTGTTAGTTTTCAGCAAAAAACACTGAGTACAGGCATTGGCTATACAATAAGTCAGACTGGTGATTTTGTGGGTGTGGGTATCAGTTGGGGACAAACGGCTAATAACGATCGCGATCAGTATTTACTGGAAACCTATTACAAATGGCAACTCTATAAGCATATACTTCTAGTGCCCAGTATCCAATGGATTCATCATCCATCCCATAATAATACCGAAGATAACCTTTATCTAGCGGCACTGAAGTTGCGTGTTACTTTTTAGTTTTTTAGAACCGATAGCTAAAATTAAGTGTTAATGAATTACGTGTCTCCCCTTTATTATAAAGTAGGGTCATATTGTAATTTTTACTAAACTGTTTATTAAAGCCGATTAAATATGCCCACTCATCTAAGTTCACGCCAACATCAAATCTAAAGGGCTGACCAGCTATTTCCAAACTATCAATGGTTCCGCTCATGGTAGATCTTAAGCCCTGATATTCTGCGCCGATGAACAACTGTGCGCGATAATCGGCGAATTGATAGCCTAGCATTGGTTGAATAGTGACGATAGGCTTACCCCAGTTATCATTTCCAGCTAAACGAGTCGTGGTATATGTTCCTGTGATAGAAGCAAAAAATTCCTTGTAACCCACAGATAGTGTAGTACCTATCCCTACCACATCATAATCTAGTTGTAGAGGTACATGGATAGTTGCTGGGTTACACATGGCGGGTACTAACTCTTTACAAAATACAAAGCCAAGTCCAGGTAATTTTTCATTGAGCTTATCTTTAATCATCTCTCCCGCTTTACCCGTGTATTGTGCATCCACATTCGCATCGATACTGACTTTACCAATTACACCAAATACGTTCCAAAACGGAAGAATATTAATATCTCCTCTTAAAGAAATACTTTCAGCATTGACGACTCCGAAAGATTGAGTTGGATCAAATATTTCATTAAGTGTTATCCCCATAATATTAAAGTTATCAAAGGGAACATCCATTTCTTGGTTGCGATAGGAGATAGACAATCCGTATGGAAGGGGCATGTCTATGCCCTTTTGACGTACCACATCTCCCATTAGTGGAAATAACCTATCGAGTTTGACTCGCTCTTCTTGGATTCGTGGATCTGACACTTCAGAGAGTAATTCTTGATGAAGAATAACTACACCATCGGCATCGTCGTAAAGCGCTACAGGTATGGTAGATATGTTGATTTCGAGTGGTTCATTTGCTGAGTTTCCTGTTATTTTTATATCCTTTTGTGAAAGAATCACTCGGCCATTATCGAGTCGATTAAATTGTATGGTTTGCTCATATGACTCAATTCGATAGCCTTCATAATTAAATGGCTTTGAATTTTTTATTATCATATTGATTGGTAGGTTGTCTTTCACCTTAATCGCTACTTGAAGATGTCTGAAGTAAGCAATATCTTGTGGGAGGCCATATTTTGAATAATTAAACTTTACAATAACAGTATCATCGTCTTGTTTAAGCTCTCTCACCGTATTAGGGTCGAAACTTTGTGCATAATCTCGTAGGCGATATTCTGTCCTTGTATTACGTTCAATTTCATCAACGGCATTGACTCGATCATTAAAGTCTGATTTTTTGTACTTAATACGCAGATCAATATCCCCATTGGGATCCGTTTCTTTGACTAAGAATATTCTAGACGTTCTGACTTTATCACCAGTTTTGATAGTCCGAGTTGAATGCTCGACGAGGTGCTCTCCTGCTGTAAGCGAACTTAGACCAAGTTTAATTAAGCTTTCATCAATACCATATTTAATGAAAATGCTTTGGCCATGATCATTAATACTATCTGGATTCGTTTTTTCTAGGTTTTTTGTTACATCACTAGCGGCATTGCTCGATGAGATAAAAAGTAAAAGTGATGTCAAAGTAACAAGTGTTATTGATGTTTTCCTTGATAAATGATTTTTTTGTAAATTCATTTGATGACTCTCATCGACACTCTGTAAATTGAGGAATTGGATGAATTAACTTAAGCGGCCGGAGCATCAGCTCTGGCCACCTAACTGCGAGGTAATAGGTGAGGTTTACAGATAAACCTTGTAGTTAAACCAAACGCGGGTTTCATCAACATCAATATTGAGGGTGTCAGATTTCATGCTGCCCGTGGTTTTTTCAAACTTAATTTGTCCCCAACGTTTTTTATCCGCACTAAAAGGAGTCGCTACCATGAGCGTCGTTTTTAAGGTGGATGAGGTTATGTCACCATTTAAATAGGTGTACTCAGGGTAAAAGGCCAAATAGGTACCATCTTGTCCAGCTTTCCATACCGCATATACCGCTCCCATTCCACCGACTAGGCTGTTATCAGTGACACCAAAATTATCCATAGCTTCATCTGAATATTGACCCGTTAATACTCCAGCGCGAGCAAAGAAAGTTAACGAGTCAATTGGCGTACGGAAAATCGATATTGCACCCAAGGCGGCTGTCGTTGCCGTTTCGTTGTCAATGATGTCAAGGGATACGGCTACTCGAGGCGTAATTGGATTGTCTAAGTTGAATACGTGGAAATACTGCAGGCGGCTATCGCTGTATTCGCCATCTTTGTCCATAGTGCCCTCAAGGGATACCATAGACTCCATACCATTCTCATAACGGTAAGAGAGTGAACCCGATGCTTTGACATCACCATTGTTACTCGCACCAACGAAGAGGGTAGAATAAGCGCGGGTCATATCGGCTGCATCGACTGCTTCTGCTTGTTTGGTTTCAGCGGCGTATGCACCTGTGGCCAATGTACTGCTGATGAGGGTGGTGATAATGGCTTTTTTTAAAGTATTCATAGTAATGATTCCATAGGTTGTCTTGAATGGATTCATACTATGAGGAAAAAATAAACCAAGTTAATCTCATATGAAGGGTTTAATCCTTCATGTGACAAGATTGTCTAATGTAGAGTGGACTTAACCCGCCTCAGGTTCTCCTATTATTACAATGGATTAGCCTGATATATCTTGGTTTTGTCTTCAGCCGAGTTTTCTGTCGATACGATTGTTCATAAAAAGCAAAACCGACCTAGAGTCGGCTTTTTGTGTTTTATTTCGTTCTCAATATCTGTTCAGTGAGACTCGGCAATATCCATTTGCGTCATTGTCACGCCTTTGATTTGGGCATAGATATTTTTGCCGGGAGTTAGTTGTAACTCATCTCGCGCCCATGGGGTGATGTTGGCCCATAGCTCGTCTTTACCTAGGGCAATTTTAAGTTGAATTTGCTCGCCATTATCGCTGGGGTAGAGCTCTTTTATTTTTCCTCTGAGTAAGTTACGAATACTCGAGCCTTTAGGTTCCTCTGTGCAAACCGATACATGGTTCGCTTGAATGCGCACCTTTAACTGCTTATGGGTGGGCGGCAGTTGGCCACTGACCCAGAGCTGATTGCCATCATCCATCAACAGCCTTGTCATTGGATAATCAGGATGTCTTTCGGCGATTCTGGCACTCAGCAATGAACTCAGTTCCTGCAATGGCACCCAGGGGCGCATTTGTTCACTATTCCATACCTGTGTTAGTGGTCCTTGGGCGATCATTTTTCCTTGATGCAACACCAGCATATGGTCGGCGAGTTGCAGGATTTCGTCCAAGCTGTGGCTCACATAGACGATCGGTAGCTTTAATTCCTGCGCTAGGGTTTGTAGGTAAGGCAGCAATTCGCGTTTTCGAGGTAAATCGAGGGAGGCTAAGGGCTCGTCCATCAATAACATCTGCGGCGAGGTGAGTAGGGCACGGCCAATGGCGACCCGTTGTTTTTCGCCGCCGGAGAGCGTGCTGGGATAGCGGCTTAAAAGTTTTTCTATGCCCAGTAGCGAGACCACTTTATCGAACAATTCAGGCGTTTTATGACGCATCCCATAGGTGAGATTGCCCTTCACACTGTAATGGGGAAATAACCTCGCTTCTTGAAATACATAGCCAATTCGGCGTTTTTCAGGGGGCAGATTAACGGTTTTATGCTTGAACAATAGTGTGTCGCCAAGGCTAATCTCGCCTTTATCCGGTGTGGTTAATCCGCCGAGCAAATTCACCAAGGAGGTTTTGCCCGCTCCCGAGCGGCCGAATACGGCGGTGACGCCCTGTAATGGTAATTGGGTGTTCACCTTGAGTTGTAGTTGGCCGAGTTGTTTTTCAATATTGATGTTTAACATACACTTGCCGTTCTTTTGAGGGCCTTTTTAGTGAGCCATTGGGAGGCGAGTAAGGAGGCCAGCGCTATCACTATCGAGATGATACACAGGCGCATAGCCTGATATTCCGCTCCCGGTGTTTCGATAAAGGAATACATGGCCAGCGGAATGGTGCGAGTTTCGCCGGGAATATTGGAGACGAAGGTGATGGTCGAGCCAAATTCCCCAAGGCTGCGGGCAAAGGCGATGATCATCCCTGAGACTATGCCGGGCGAGGTGAGAGGCAGGGTGATGGTCAAAAATACTCGCCAGCGACTACTTCCCAAAGTGCGCGCCGCCTGTTCGAGGCGAATATCGACGGTTTCGAAGGATTGACGTATGGCTCTGACCATTAAAGGAAAGGAGACCACTGCGGCGGCGAGCGCCGCGCCGCGCCAGCTAAAGCTAAAACTTAACCCAAACCAATTGTATAGCCACTGCCCGATGACGCCCTGACGCCCCATGCTGATGAGTAGCAGGTAACCCACCACCACCGGCGGCAACACCAATGGGAGATGCAAGAGACTGTCAAAGATAGCCTTACCGGGGAACTCCACGCGTGCCAGCAACCAAGCGCATAAAATGCCTAAGGGTAAGCTGGCCAGCACGGCAACCGCTGAGACTTTGAGGCTCAGCAGTAGCGCGGCGGTTTCGTATTCGCTGAGCAGTGGCCCGTCAAACAGCGAGCCACTTACTAAAACATCACTCAGCACTAGTTCACTCCAAAGCCATATTTTTCAAATACTGCTGTGGCGCTTGGGCCTTGAAGGTATTGATTAAAGTCTTTAGCACTGGCAGTGGATTCCTGCTTCGTTAAGGCGCTGGGATATTCAATCGGGCTATAGCTGGTCGCGGGGAAGGTCGCCACAATTTTAATCTTTTGCGCGACTTTGGCATCGGTCGAGTAAACGATACCGAGCGGGGCTTCGCCCTGTTCCACTAATGCTAAAGCAGCGCGGACATTGTTTGCTCTCGCTAGCAGTGGTTCTGCGGTTTTCCAAAGGTTGAGGTTTTCAAGCGCTTGCTTGGCGTATTGTCCGGCTGGGACATGGTCAGGGTCGCCCACCGCTAAACGGCTGCCATTGACTGCGGCCTTAATATCCCAATCGCTGTTCAGTGTGACTTGGTTTACCGGGCTGTTCTTTTCGGCAATCAGCACTAAGGTATTTTTTAACAGGGTAATGCGGCTATCGGCATTGACCGCCTTGGCCTCGACGAGGTAATCCATCCATTTTTGGTTGGCGGAGATAAACAGATCGGCGGGCGCACCATTAGCGATTTGTTTGGCGAGTGTTGAGGAGGAGGCAAAGGAGAAAATCACTTTCGTTTGATGTTCCTTTTCGTACTGCTGGCCAATCTCATTAAGCGCATTCGTGAGGGATGCGGCGGCAAAAACCGTCACTTGTTCTTGGTCTGCGGCAAAGCTGATGCTGCAACTGAGGGCTAAGCCAACGACTGAGGCTGTGGTAAAACGAATAAAGTCTTTGAGCGAGCTCATGGTGTTCCTCCGTGATAAAAAGTGATCGATATATACCAATCTACATATCGGTCATTCAAGTCCTGATACGTAAATTAGTGATCTCGGCTCGGTTTATTGGCGAAAACGCTAATACCTCGGCGGAGAATTCCGACCGTACGTATTGGTATCTCAAGATTGATCGGGGACAATAGTATTCACTTAAGCTAAGGCGCGCAGGAACATGGACTTACACGCACTACTGACATTGTCATTGGGGGACAAACCCTTCGCCAATCCTCGGCGGATAGCTTTGCTGCGCCAAGTGGCTAACACTGGGTCTATCAGCCAGGGCGCGAAGTTGGCGGGGATCAGCTATAAGGCCGCCTGGGATGCGATAAATGAGATGAATACCACTATGCCCGAGCCCGTCGTCAGCAGCGAAAAGGGTGGTAAGGGCGGTGGTGGTGCCAAACTGACCGAGTTTGGTGAACGTTTACTTAAGGTGTATTCCATCACCTCGCAGGTGCAGGAAATGGCGCTGTCAGCGTTGCTGGATGATTCGGTCGATATGCACAGTTTGTTAGATGTGATGGCGCATTTCTCCCTTAAAACCAGTGCTCGCAACCAATTAACGGGGCGTATCCACAGCATTGAGCCACTCGGTTTGAATGACAGCCTGAAGGTGACATTGGCGGGGGGGCAACAGATCCAAATCTCAGTGACCCATGCCAGTTTTGAGCGTCTGCAGTTAGCTTTGGACCAATCGATTCTATTGTTGTTTAAGGCGCCCGCGGTGACGGCCAGTCGTGATGCATGCCAGAGCGCGGGGCAAAACTGCGTCAGTGGGCACTTACTGAGTGTGACTAAACTTGCCGATAAGGCTGAGTTAGCGATAGAGATTGGCGCTAAAGAGATTATCTATTCGGTGATGCCATTGGCCGACATTCAAACGCTCAAAGTTGGTGAGCCTTGTTTTGCCTGTTTTGATGCCACACAAGTGATTGTTGCCAGTATGAATTAAAGCATTAAGCTGAAATGCTAGGCATCCCGTGGTAAGCCTTTTTGGATGACCCTAACCAGTCGCTCCGTTTTACGGTTATTGGTTTGTGAGCCGCCCGCACGTTGCCGCACTAGGGCCCAGTCGATATGTTCTTTCACCATATCATCGACATCTGCTTGGGCTTTACGTTGCTCAAGGGCGGCGATGATTTGCGGAGAACTCGGCGCATTGCCTAGGGCAACGGCGATATTGCGTAGCCAGCGCTGATGACCAATACGGCGAATGGCGCTGCCTTCGGTCTGTTTAAGAAACTCGGTTTCGCTCCACGCAAACAAGGTGAGCAGTTCAGGCTGCTTGAGTTTAGGCCGAATGTGGAAATCACTCTCCTGAGTCAGCGGCGCCTCGCGATTGACCGGGCACACCAACTGACAATCGTCACAACCGTAAATGCGATTTCCCATTAAGGGGCGAAACTCCTCGGGAATGGCACCCTGCAATTCGATTGTCAGATAAGAAATACAGCGCCGTGCATCCACAGTATAAGGCTCGACAATGGCGCCTGTCGGGCAGGAAGTGATGCAGGCCACGCAGGTGTTGCAGTCTTCTTGGATCGGAATGTCTACGGGTAACGGCAGGTTGATCAGCAATTCCCCGAGGAAGAACCAACTGCCCGCATCGTGATTAAGGATAAGTGAGTGCTTACCAGTCCAACCTATGCCGGCTTTTTCGGCGAGTGGACGTTCCTGCACTGGGGCCGAATCGACAAAGGGCCTGAAGTCGGCGGCATCGAACCCCAAGGCGACAAGCTCGCTACTGATTTGATCGCCCAGCTTTTTTAACCGGGCACGGATGAGTTTGTGGTAATCCCTGCCGCCTGCGTAACGCGAGATATAGCCCATATTCGGCGAGGCTAAGTTAGTGGCAAACCCCGCCTCCGGCGGCAAATAATCCATCCGAGCTGAAATCACTCGAACTGTGCCAGGGTGCAACTCGTGGGGGCGGGCACGCATCATACCGTGTGTGGCCATGTAACCCATTTCCCCGTGATATCCTTTATCTAACCAGGTTTGCAACTTAGCTTCTTCCGCTGTTAAGTCGGTGTCGCAAATCCCTATTTGGGCAAATCCGAGCGCCTTTCCCCAATGCTTAATTTGTAAAGCGAGACGGGATAGGGTGGCGGCATCGGGAATATTGCTAGGAGTGGTGATCGACATGGAAGCGGCATTGGGCTTAATAAGATGGCGCTATGATAGCAGTTTTATGCCACTAGGGACGAGTTTCGTTCCAAGGGGATTTAGCCAAATCCTTAATTTGCTTTCTTCAGTGTGTAAATTAGATCTATGATGGATAGTAAGTTTCCTCTTCGGTCTTGCCTATGTTGTCCACCCTCAGTAAACACTGTTATCGCCTGCTACTGTGCATGGGATTAGGCTATTCAGGGCTTAGCTTTGCGGCAACAGAAGCAGCAACCGAGACGGTGCGGTTAGTGACAGAAGCTTGGCCTCCCATGAGCTTCGAGCAAGATGGGGTGCCGACAGGCTTTGGGGTGGAACTGGTGAATCTGCTGCAGCCCCGCCTTGGACAGCAGGAGAAAATCGAGGTGCTACCTTGGGCGCGAGCTTACTCGATTGCGAGTTCTGCGCCGAATGTGTTGCTGTTTGCCACTTCTATCAGCGATGAACGGGAAAGCCATTTCGATTTTATTGGCCCTATAGCGACCAGTAAAATTACCCTCTACGTCAGAGCTGACGATCCTATTAGCATCAATCAATTATCTGAAGTGAGTGCGGCGGGGATTGTCGGTGTTTATCGGGAGTCTATCGGCGCGCAGCTGCTGCAACAGCAGGGTATCGATGCGCTATTAGTGGCGAGTTTTCCGCAGCAATCGGCAAAGCAGTTGTTGTTTTCACGGGTGCGGTTCTGGTGTCAGGCCGATTTGGCGGTCAAGCATATACTGCAAGATATCGGTGCGAAGGAGTCGGACATCAAACCTGTGTATGTCATCGCCGAAATCCATCTTTATCTCGCATTCTCAAAAGGAACCTCTGCCGACACGGTGCAACGTTGGCAAGCCGAGTTAGAAAAGCTCAAAGAATCGGGGGATTTTGCTCGGCTCTATCAAAAATGGTTTGGCGCTTTGCCGCCGCCCCTCGAACATCAGATCTTTTGGCACCGAAATACGTAAGCTAGTCGGCAGTTTTTGCGGCTTTAACGCAGTTTCTCCCAGCGTTTTTGGCGTCGTAAAGGGCGTTATCTGCTCGCTTAAGCAAGCGCGCAAAGCTATCATCTTGTTTGCCTAATTCGGTATTTAAAGTAGCCACTCCGGCACTTACAGTTAACTTTAACTCTACGGGCAAATTAATGGCACCATAACGAGTGATTAAGGTTTGTAACTCGTGTGCCAGCTCCCAAACGCGCTCTGGGTTGGTATTGGGTAAGAGGATTAAAAACTCCTCACCGCCAATTCGGCCGATGAGATTGCGGTCCGCGGTTAATGCTTGGCTGGCTTGGGCTATGGTCAGCAAGGCTTGGTCACCAATTTCATGACCGAAATTATCGTTAATCTTTTTAAAATGATCCGCATCGAAAATGATCACAGAGAATGGTGTTTTTTGTTTGATCGCCTGCTGGAAATACAGCTCAGCTTGGGCATAGATGTGCCTGCGATTGGGCAATTGGGTCAGATAATCTGTTAAGGCTATGGTCTGTAGGTGACGGTTACGGTGTACTTGCTTGTAGGCAAAGAGTGACACTATCGCCAAAATAAAGCCCGTGAGCAGCAGGATGATAAGTTGCAGTGATTTATTTTTCTCGAGTAGTGCTAACTCTTGTTCTTTTAATTTTTGATTATCGAGCAAGCGTTTGTTTTCTGATTCGATCCAGCTAGTATCAAACTTTACTTTTAATTCAGTCGTTTGGTGTGCAGAGGAGCTATCATCCACCTTTTTCGTCAAGGCGATAAATTGCTGTAGCTCTTGGTAGGCCGATGGTAGATCGCCCATGGCCGCATGGATATCACTTTTAAGCTGTAATAGTTGGATGAGGCCGCGATCATTGTGCATCACACGGAATGACACTTCTGCGGCGGCGAGTTCATCCAGCGCTTCTTGATAGCGTCCCTGTTGATAACGAATTTTCGCCATAAATAGCTTCATAAAGCTGTAGGCGCTGGGTTCTTTGTCGGTAATTTCCTGCGCCGCTTCCTTTAAATAGCTTTCGGCTTCATTGAGGCGATTTAACTGAATAAGGCTATAGGCAATATTGGTCGCGTTGATCGCGGCAATAAGAGGGTATTTGTGCTCTTTAAAATACTGATAGCTAAAGCGGAAGTTATCGATGGCCAGCTCGTGCTCTCCGAGTTCGTCTAACGCGAGACCGATATCCGAAGTGACATTGGCAACTTGTTCCTTATTGCCTTTTTGGGAGTAAAACTCTTTGAGTTTATTGTAGTATTTAATCGCACTCTCAGGGTCGCCATAACGCCTAAAGCTGGTGGCAATATCCGCTAAATTGATATTTGCCCAGCCCGTTAAGTTCAAGGACTCGTACAACCCCTGCGCGGTCACTAAATCGTCCAGCGCCTCAGAAAAATCTCCAATGTAGGAATATAAGGCTCCCCGCAGACTGCGAGCATCGGCAATTAGTTTTATATCTTCGTGTTCATAGGCGCTCTGAATACTTTTGGTATAACCCGACATGGCGCCATTAATATCACCCTTTTGTTGTAAAAACCAAGCATGGCAGAGGGTTAAGTCGGTGATGAAATGTGGTGATGCGTTAGCTGGTAGTTGTATCTTAATCTGCTCAATATGATTGAGTGAGTGAGATACGTCTGCCTCGGTCTCCGAGGGAAGATTCCAGCATTTAAGCAGATTCAGTTTTTCGATGCGCTTGACATCATCACTCGAAATGAGCTTTTCCAGCAGTGATAGGTTTTGCTCGATAGATTCACGGGTCATGGCTTCACCGCTATCGAATAATGCAAAAATCTGATCGACTTGCGTCTGTTCTTCGGCAATAGCAACCCTATGCGGTCCTATTAACAGCATAAGACAAATGGCTAAATATCGAAGGTAATGTTGCAAGTATGAGGTTTCCCGTTAGCGCTGAAACAGATAGCTAATCATTATCTTAGCATAAACTTTTTACGTCTTGTTTACATGTAAAGTTTGCAATTTTTGCATTCATTCCGCTATCAAGGTATAAACGTCGCCTTGGATCTCACCCAATAAGGAAAACCCTTGAAAAAATTACTCTGTGCCGTCCTGTTGCTGTTTACGGGAGCGAGTTGGGCAAACTCGGATGATATCGAAACCTCGGGCGATGTGGTTCATCTACTCCTGCCTGCGACGGCTTTGGGCGCGACCCTATTCTATGAGGATGGGAATGAGGGATCGTGGCAATTACTTAAGGCCGCCGTCTCGAGCCGAGTCATAGTCGAAGGGCTTAAATTGGGTGTCAGTAAGGATAGACCCGATGGCAGTGGTGATGATTCTTTTCCGTCAGGGCACACCTCGGACAGCTTTATGGCGGCCACGTTTATTCAGCAGCGTTATGGCTGGCAATATGGTCTGCCTGCCTATCTTGCTGCGACTTATGTGGGCTACACCCGAGTCGAGAGTGATAAGCACTATTTAGAAGATGTGCTCGCAGGCGCAGCCATTGGCGCACTGGCGGGTTGGTATTTTACTGAGCCCTATAAAGGGATCACAGTGACACCTTTGGCCCATAATGGGGTCTATGGTTTATATATTAGTGGCCAATTTTAAGCTGCTTAGGATAAGAGAGTAATTATGGCTGAAGTATCAGTTGAGTATCGTGAAACCGCCGAGCGGATTTCCCACAATGTTGCCAATAAAGTGCTACCTATGGCAAAAATGCCAGAGAGCCTGTTAGCGGCTTACCAAGGTTTATGCGCCGAGTTGTTACTCGATCGCGAAGACAAATTTGCCACGGCTTGGGAAGCATTGCCCGCCAGTGCGCGCAATTTAATGCCGCAGGCTGAGTTCCATGGTTTTTATATTGCCAATGCGTGGTTGCAACTTAGCCGTGTCGCCCAGGAGATTTCTGAGCAGGCCGATACCGATGAGGCCATCAATGAGAATGAGTACAACGGTATTTTTGGTCGCTTAGCCGATGAGTCACTGAAAGAGTGTGTGCGTAAATTAAAGAAAGCGCGTACCGACCGTTCTATGCTCAACAGCTTTAAACAGGTGATGGCGCCTTAAACTGTGAGTTTGACTCAATAAAAAGCCCGTCGATTGACGGGCTTTTTATTGGAATAATGTCTGATATTAGAAAGACGTACGCTTATAACGACGGTACTCTGGCTTCCAGAAATTATCTTCGATAGATTGCATCAGCAGCTCATCACTCGCAGGCAAGGATAATCCTTGCTCAATTGCCACTTTACCGACGGCAAACGCAATATGCTTACTTACTGAGTGAATATCTTCCAGTTTTGGCAGGAGTGGTCCTGAGCCATTAATGGCTAACGGTGAGCATTCGGCGAGCGCGCGGCTCGATGCCATTAACATCGCATCGGAGACATGGCGAGCACCCGAGGCGAGTACACCTAAACCAATACCTGGGAAGATAAAGCTGTTGTTACATTGCGCGATTTCATAGGTCTCGCCATCGACAACAACAGGTTCAAACGGGCTACCCGTTGCCACTAAGGCTTGGCCAGACGTCCAGTGCAGAATGTCTTTTGGCGTCGCTTCAACACGGCTGGTGGGGTTTGACAGTGGGAAGATAATTGGACGTTCGCAGTGGCTATGCATTGCACGAACAATTTCTTCGGTAAACAGACCCGGTGCGCCCGATACGCCAATCAGCACCGTTGGCTTAGCGTTATTGACCACATCGAGCAGTGAAATATTGTCGCTGAAGTTATTCCAGTTGCTTATATCGGCACATTTTTGAGCCAATTTTTGTTGGAATGGCAACAGGTTAGGCATGTTGTCGAGCAGCAGGCCCCAACGGTCAACCATGCAGACTTGGCTGCGGGCTTGCTCGTCGCTGATACCTTCAGACACCATTTGCGCAACGATAGCTTCGGCAATACCGCAGCCTGCGCTACCGGCACCTAGGAAGGCTATACGCTGTTTATTCAGCTCAGTGCCCGCGGCTTTACAGGCGGCGAGTAATGAACCCACAGTCACGGCGGCGGTGCCTTGAATGTCATCGTTAAAGCAGCAGTAGCGATCCTTATAACGCTCAAGGATTGGCATCGCATTCTTTTGGGCAAAGTCTTCGAATTGGATCAGTGTATCTGGCCAACGTACATGCACGGCTTGCATAAAGGCTTCGATAAACTCCGCATACTCTTCGCCGCCAATACGTGGATGGCGCCAACCCATGTACATAGGATCTTCCAGCAACTGTGGATTATCGGTACCTACGTCTAAGGTAATTGGCAGTGTGTATGCGGGGCTGATCCCACCACAGCTGGTGTAGAGCGACAATTTACCAATCGGGATCCCCATGCCGCCAATACCTTGGTCGCCTAAGCCTAAGATGCGCTCACCGTCGGTCACAACGATGATTTTTACTTTTTGGCGAGTCGAGTTATTGAGGATGTCGTCGATTCTGTCCTTATTCGGGTAGGAGATGAACAGACCACGGTTACGGCGATAGTTTTTCGAGAAGCGCTCACAGGCCAAACCTACCGTCGGGGTGTAGATAATTGGCATCATTTCGCTGATGTGGTTTTGCACTAAACGATAAAACAGGGTTTCGTTGGTGTCTTGAATGTTGCGCAGATAGATGTGCTTATCGAGATCGTTATTGAAACTTCTGAACTGATCGTAGGCGCGTGAAGCCTGTTCTTCAATAGTTTCAATGGCGTAGGGTACTAAGCCTTCGAGGTTAAAGAAAATACGCTCTTCTTCCGAAAATGCACTGCCCTTGTTAATTAAGGGAGCTTCAAGAATGGCAGGTCCTGCAAACGGAAGATAGAGGGGGCGTTTATTATCGTCCATGGGTAACCTTTGAGTTATTGTTTAATGGTTCGGTACGTGCTTGAGACGTGCGGTAAGTCACGTAAGGTTATCATGAAATGTGATCTTTGTTGCCTGTGTCGTGCGCTATTTGTGGCTTTTTTTGCAGCAGGCGACAATCTGGCCGTTTAAAACATGCTTCTGTTAATTGATTGTAAATGCTTTTGCCGTGTAAATGGCTGTTTAAGGCGCTATTAAAATAAAAAACGCAGCCTAGGCTGCGTTTCTGGGGTTAAGCTATTTGGGAGATTAAACACCGCGATATTTTAGTGATAAGCCACGGATAAAGTTACGCAGGATTTGGTCACCACAGGCTTTGAAGTTTTTATGATCTGGGTTGCGAAACAGTGCGCTTAACTCAGACTTAGACATTTGCACTTCGGCGAGTGCTAAGGTGGCCACAATATCTTCTTCACGCATTTCTAGAGCTACACGTAACTTTTTGAAGATTAAGTTGTTATTTAATTTTGAAACTGGTTTTGGGATTTCAGCCCCTTCGCGTAAACCACGTTTTTCGATTATAAGGCCATCTAAAAACTGACATAGGGTCGTGTCGTTACAGGCCTTATAGCCTTCTTCCTCTTCTTTGCGCAGCAGACTAATCATCTCTTCGGTTGGCACTTCTCTTCCAACTTTGGCAAAGATCTTAATCATTTTGGCATTGTTGAAATCAAACACGAAGCGCAAACGGCGCAAAATATCATTGTTAATCATGGTCATCTCTAGGCGCGGCTGCGCAGTCTGGTTTAAGAGCAGACATTATATACCCAAAGCGCAATAAAAGCAGGTGAGTCTATCTCACTGCTAAATACTCGCACCGTTACTGTGAGCGAAATGCTCTCCTGCTTAGCGGCTGTGGGTTAGATTAAGCTTGAATGACGAAGTACCAGTAAATAAAAAGCACTGCAAAAATAAGCAAATAGCTTAATCCTAGCCATGAGAGGCATTTCATTTTGGTGCCATAACGATGAGCCTCTGGCAGTTGGGTGCTAGTCATTAAGCGATAGTTTAGCCATGCAAAAACTACTGTAGTCATAAAGGCTAAAATCATCACAAACTCCAGCAGTGGCAGCAGGGCGCCCTTGAAAAACAGGATGAGCAATAATCCTAATGCGCTTACGCTGAGCATGATGCCCGTTAGGCGTTTGTCCGATTGGGTTTCGCTGACTGCTGCGCGTGAGAGCAGTTGCCAACCCATGTTCAAGGTTCGGCTATAGCCATCGATGACAGTGACAGTGGTGCTGAAAATACATAAAAACGCCACTATGCCTATCAAATAGCGGCTTTCACCCCCCATGACTTGGCTATATAAGTTGATTAATTGGTTCGCAAATTTGGCACCAGAGTCGGAAAAATGCTCACCACTGCCATGCATCACCAGCGCACCTAAGGCCAAAAAGACCACGGCTAACAGAGCAGTGACTAGATAACCTAAGTTGAAGTCTAAGATGGCTTGGGCGGGAGTAACGGGGGATGTCTTTTGTTTTTCCAATAACCACAGCGAATTCCAAGCGCTGACTTCAATAGGTGCAGGCATCCAGCCCATCATGGCGACCAAGAATCCCACATGGGCCCACTGCCATGGTGAGGGGGAGACAAACTGGCTTGCTAGCGGTTTTACATGATCTAATGCCAAGGCGACGGCGATTAATGTGGTGAGTGTCAGGGCAAACATGATGATCTTAGTCAGCCTGTCCAACAATGAATAGTGCCCTAAAATCAATAACAACAACGAACTTATCAGCACCAATAACGCCAACACATCAATAGGTAAGGGGATAAACTGGGTGAGCATGGCGGCGGTTAACATGCAAACCCCCGCGGTGCTGGCGATGGAAGCAATCACATTGAGGCCTGTGAATAACCACAAGTAACCTCGGCCCTGTTTAAGATACCCATGTAGTAGGCTTTCTCCCGTGGCGGCAGTGTATCGCGCACCCGCGGCAAAGAAGGGGTATTTCAGCAAGTTTACTCCCAAAATCACCCAGGCGAGTTGCCATCCAAATTCTGCGCCAGCGCGGGTGGATGACACTAAATGTGAAGCCCCAATCGCGGCTGCGGCCATTAACACACCGGGTCCCATGGCTTTTATGCCGAGGGCCAGTTGGGCTGTCCAATTCATGGGGAGAGGTTTTACTTGAGAAGTCGCCATAATACGCAGGGTGTTTCCTTATCCGTTGGAAATGGTTTGCTCGATACTGAGCTATCTAAGTCGTTAAGTCGCGATGTTAACTGTTAAGAATTGTATTTTGAGGCGAGTAGGGCTTCGATGCGCTTTAAGCTTGCCGTCATTTCCACTAGTTGGGTCAACAGGGCGTTATCCTCTGTGGGAGCGCTCGTCTCGCTGGTGGTATGTGCCTCACTTAAGCGTTCTTTTTGCTCCAAAATCTGCGCCCTAAAATCGGGGGCGTTGACTATACCAACCAGACTAATTAAAGCGCCAGCCCCCGATTGTCCTGCAGTTTCAACCGTGAGTTTATGTAATCCCATCAGGCGCATAATCGGCCCCTGAATGAGGGCGATATCGGTAATTTTATCTAAGGGAACCGTATTTTCTGTGCGAGTTAATATGCCTCTGCGCACGATCAGCTTTTTGCTGGTTAAGCGTGCGCTCATATTGCTGATGTAGCGGCGAGTCCCCCATAACCCAATAGGAAACCAAAGTAATAACAAGGGAATACCAACAATACTTAAGGTGAAGTAAGCGGCCCCTGAGAGTAACCAGTACAAACCTAAATTATCTTCAAATTGGGCTTCATGAATTGTTTGTTCTTGCATGTTCTTCCTCAATGCCAATGTTCCATTTCGCTATCTTGAGAGATCTCAGCAGGAAAATACATGGTTTTTATTAGTAACAAAAGTTTAACTTTTTACAGTCCCCCATTGACTTTGTTTTACAACCGATTACCTTGGTTGTGTTAAAAATTAGTTTAATAAAAGTAAAATAAATTTAACAAGTGAAGATTAGGGGATGTAAATGAAAAGACCTCAGATTCTACCCAGTGCTTGTGCTATCGCGATCGCAATGGCATTTGCCCCGAGTATTAGCTATGCAGCCGATAACGGCGCTGACAAAGTTGAACGCATTGAAGTAACGGGCTCTCGTATTAAGCGCACCGATATCGAGGGACCGTCACCCATTCAATCCATTGGCAAAGAAGATATTGCCAACATGGGTTTTGACAACCTGCAGCAGTTACTCGAACGTATGCCTGCCAACGGTGCTGGCGCTTTCTCTACCCGTGGCAACAGCCAAGACTCGACCGCCAACGGTGGTGCTTCAATCAGTTTGCGTGGCTTAGGCCCTGACGCCACTCTGGTATTGATTAACGGTCGCCGTGTTGCGGCAAGTGCCTTTGCCGAAGGTATCACTAACTCCTTCGTCGACATTAACAACATTCCGGTTTCGGCGATTGAACGCATTGATATTCTGAAAGATGGTGCATCGGCGATTTACGGTTCCGATGCGATTGCGGGTGTAGTTAACATCGTCTTGAAAAAAGACATCGAAGGGATTGAGGTTAACTTAGGTTACGGCGACACCCCGGGTACGGGTTACGATGAAACCACGGCAAGCGTCGTTTGGGGCGTGAAGTCCGAAAAGGGCAGTGCGTCGGTTATTCTCGATTATTTTAAAAACGATACCTTAGCGGCAACCGATTTGGGCCGTTTTGGCACAGCCGATCAAAGCCCTTACGGTGGTGAAGATTTCCGTTCCTCACGCGGTTTCCCCGGTTATTTTTATGTCGATGGTGTGAAGACTATCGACCCATCCTGTCCGCCCGATCGTGCAACGGCCAGCGGCAGCTGTTTATTTGACTATGGTCCATACAACTTAGTGATCCCTGAGGCTGAGCGTATCGGGGCTATTGGTCAATTCGATTACCATTTCAATGACGATTTAACCGCTTTCCTCGAGTTAGCCGCGCAACATAACTCTTCAATTGCGGGTGGTGCGCCAACACCTTTGGATGAAGATGCTGCCTTAACAGTGCCTGGCACTCACCCAAATAATCCTTGGGGCAAAGATATTGAAATCGGTCGTTTCCGTACTGTGGATGCGGGCGCTCGTCGTTGGGATATCGAGTCCGACACCCTGCGTTTAGTGGCGGGTTTACGTGGCACGATTAAAGAGTGGGATTGGGAAGCCTCGGTACAACGCGGCCGCAGTGAATCGACTCAAACGGGCGATCGTACTCAAGGTTGGGTCAGAACCGATTACCTGCAAGCCGAAATTGATGCGGGTCGCTACAATCCCTTTGGCGGCACCATGAACTCGCAGGATGTGATCGATGCGATTACCACTAGCCTAGTTCGCCAAGGTTTATCGAGCATGACGTCTTACGCGGCGAACATTTCGGGCCAAGCGTTCACGCTGGCGGATCGCGATATTATGATGGCTGCGGGTGTGGAATACCGTGAAGAAAGTGTCAGCGACGTGCCGGATGAACAGTTCCAACGTGGACTGATTTTCGGTACCGAAGCGGTTTCAGCTGCGGCATCCCGTGACCAATACGCGGGTTATGTGGAGTTCTCTATTCCTGTCACGGATAACTTTGAGCTGCAACTCGCGGGTCGCTACGACCACTACAGCGATTTTGGTTCAACCACTAACCCTAAAGTGGCGTTCCAATGGGGCATCACCGATGAGCTGACGAGCCGTGGTTCTTGGTCAACGGGTTTTCGCGCGCCTTCATTGGCACAAATCGGTTTAGGCCCATCACGCGAAAGTAGCTTCTTTATCGATACTTATCGCTGCGCCGCCGATGGTGTGGATTGTGAAGCGCTCGACTACAACACTGAATTCCAGGGTAACTCTGAGTTGGATGCCGAAGAGTCAGAAACATGGAACCTTGGACTTATCTGGGCGCCAAGCCAGAAGTTTGATATCGGTTTCGATGTTTACAGCATCACTCAAGATAACAAGATCGATAAGCAGCCATTGGGCGATATCTACACCGCAAACTGTAACGATCAAAACAGCACAGTGTGTGAGCGTTTAGCACCGCAAGCGGGTCAAACCTTAGGTCCTATCAGCATTATTCACTCAAGCTTTATCAACTTAAGCTCGCAGGATGTGCAGGGTGTTGACCTGTCAACCCACTATGGTCTTGAGCTAGATAGCTTTGGTGATTTGAAGTTTGGCCTAGAGTACAGCTACTTACATAACTTCGAAAAAGACGGTCTCGATTACACTGGCGAGTACAAGTTCCCACAACATCGCTGGTTACTCACCACGAATTGGACCATGGATAACTTCGCTGCCAACGTAAACCTGAGCTACATCGGTGAGTTCGAAGATACTCCAGATATCGACTTTGACGGCGTGTTAGACTTCGAAACTAACAAGTCTCGTATGGTTGATGCGCAGTTATTAGTTGATATGTCAGGTAGTTACCGATTCAACGAGATGTTTAAGCTGACATTAGGCGTGAACAACGTGTTCGATGAAGAACCACCATTTGCGATTGGTGACGGCGATACCGACCTCTATGGTTATGTGATTTCTGTACACAACCCAATGGGACGTTATATCTACACTAAACTGACAATGAACTTCTAACGAGTCATTAGCTGAGTCATTGGAAACGGCGCTTCGGCGCCGTTTTTGTATTTTACTCTGCCGCGACACAGTGTATCTTCGTTCTCGTTAATCAGTCATCACTAAAAGGACGTTAATATGATCACCTTATATGGCATGCCCCGCAGCCGTGCATTACGAGTCGCTTGGGTGTTAGAAGAGTTAGACGCAGAATGGGCCTTTTCGTTTGTGGATATGAATAAGGGCGAGCACCGTAGCGCCGCGTTTTTAGCGCTCAATCCCTGCGGCAAAGTGCCCGTGTTAACCGACGATAATCTTGTATTGTCTGAGTCGGCGGCCATTTGCCTGTATCTGGCGGAGAAGTTTGGCAACTTGTTACCTGAAGCGGGCAGTGCGGCATCGGGTCTGCATCATCAATGGGTGAGCTTTATTATTACCGAACTCGAGCAGCCTCTATGGACCCTAGGCAAGCATAAATTTGCGCTGCCGGAAGCGCAGCGTCATCCTTCTATCATGCCTTGCGCTGTGTGGGAGTTTGATAAGGCGGCGGCCTTGGCTGAAGCTATGCTGCCCGATAGCGACTTTTTACTCGGCGACACCTTATCGGTTGCCGATATTCTGCTGGCACATACATTGATGTGGGGCACCTTATTTGAGCAGCAGATCCCGCCTAAATTGGCGGCGTATCGCGATAGAATTGCGGCGCGTCCTTCGCGTAAATCGGCGCTCGCCAAAATGGAAGCCGTCGCCAGCGCAGCGCAGGCTTAATTGGCACTAAGCGATAAAAAAAACAAAAGGGCAGAAGATTTACTTCTGCCCTTTTTGCTTAAGTCGTTTAGCGTTTATAGCTGAGTCGCCGCCCATTTGGCGCGGCTTTCACGGCTTTCGCTTAACCCATTTTGCTCACGGAATGCCTTGTAGGCTTCGACATCGAGATTGACTAAGCTAACATCCACTTCGAGCACTAGTTTACATTCTTTCTTAATGCGCCATGCCGCCGTATTGTACAGCTCAGTCAACGGCAGCGAGCTTAAAAATTCAGGGTTATATTGGGTGTAAACGGCTTGGGTTGGATACACCACGAAGGCCAAGTGACGTTTTGGCTCCTTCTTAAATAAGGCTTCGATGCCGTCAGTGGTATTCAGTACTTGCATCTCGATAATATCATCGAGATCTAATAGCTTTTTCTGAGCCAGTTCAGGGGCCTGTGTTTCAGCATTTTCCCACGCTAATACATCGGCTTCGCTGTGGTTGGTCAGTTGTCCTACTTGAGCCGCACTGAGGCTGAGTGATTGGCGTAAGTAGCTCATTTCGATGGCGTTCAAGCCAATATTTTTAGACATAATGCGGTTCTCAAGTTGATAAAAATAAAATCTCGGTAAAATCAGTATTTGTTTTTAAGCCAAATATCTTCGACCCATTCCCAGAAGGATTCCCAATAAGTATCGGTAAAGTCACCGTTTTGCCAGAAGTGAACTTGGCCATCCTGATCGATACAGTAAAAGTCATCGCCCAATTGGCAGATGGCGATTAAGTCCCTTGGCAAGCCGATTGACCAAGCATAGCAGGTGACTTCGGGTAAATAGGTGTGTGAATAGGGATCGGCTGCAGTCACAGGCTCAATCGCGCCATAAATCACATCACTGGCATGGAGTAGGTATTCCTTTAATTCCCGTGGCAGCGAGATCAAAATCTGTTCCTCAACCTCCACTAACTGCTCGAATGTCGGTAACTCGAGTGGCACAGGCACGGTTTCGCTGCGTTCTTGGAGTTGCTCAATAATGTCGTGCATGGAATTTCCTTAAGGGTCGCCTTATGGCGCGGGATTATATAGGGAAACAAGGCTGGATGCGAGGGAAGGGCGGTGAGCTTGTAGTAGGGATAGTTCGGCTTTAGTTTGCGTATTTGCAGCAGTGACGCTTTGGGCTCAGTCTGGTGTGACTCCGTAAAAAAAGCGCTGGCATCTGTTTTCACAAATAGCCAGCGCAACAGTGGAAGTGGTACAGAGCTAAACGGTAAAGCGATTAAATAAACGAGCGATTAAGCAACTGAGTTAGTGAGCAGCAGTCCTTCATCGACGCGTTTATAGTTAAGCCAAGCTTTGTGATACAGCTTATGTGACTCTTGGCGCAGCTTAGCGATCTGCGCGGTTTCAAACTCACTTAACCCTCGTTGCTGTTTTATCGCGTTCGCCTCAATTTGTTGAACCTGTTCGTAAACCTTGTGTTCTGGGCCGCTTTTAATGTCGGCAATATCCTTAAGGTGTAATTGGACCTCGGCAATCATGCCGCTTTCGGGCAAACGTACCAGTAAGTTAAGGTCGCGATAACCTGAGGCTTTAGGCTCGGCGAAACGGTTTTTCTGTTTTACGACCTGAGCTTGCTCGCTTAAGGCGTAATAGCTTTGCATCAGCTCGGAGATACTGTTACTGACGATGCTGGCGCGGGCAAGGTCGGTGATCTGGCTCGCATCCCCATTAAATTTGGTGGCGACTTTTTCGGCGGCGCGTTGATAACTTTTCACATCAGGCAAAATCACCTGCGCCTGTGAACTGGCTGCCACTGTCTGCAACAGGCTTGCGAGTTCATTTTGGGCCGCGTGGGCATTGGAATATAAGTTGTCTAAACAGGCCGAAGCTTGACGTGGGGTGTCGAAGGTTTGAGTGTTTAGCGCATAAAGACCATGCAGATCATGGCTTTGAGCCTGTCTTGCACTGTAATTACCGCGTTCGGCTCTGCTGTCATTAATATCTAAAGGATTGGCTACGCCTGTGCGGGTCGATAATAAGAGTAGAAAGATAAAAAAGGTACGAAATAACTTATTCATAACGGCCTACTTCCTTATGGGAGTGATACACATCACAGGGATACCATAGGCTGGAGTGGCTTAATTAAAGCTGAATCAATGATGAAGACTTGTTCATGTTTGGCTTAGGTTCACATTTTTAGCGCCTAAAAAAATAGCGCCGCTATTGTGAGCGGCGCCATTGGGGTTGTTTACTAATGTCTTGAATTAATTTGGGATTACCAAATTTTCACGCGTTTCTCTGGCGCGATATACATAGCATCACCAGGTTTCACATCATAGGTGCTGTAGAACTCAGGCATGTTAGATAGCGCACCCAGTGCACGGAATTCCGCTGGTGAGTGTGGATCTGTCGCTACGCGGTTACGCAGAGCTTCTTCCTTGGCTTTTGCACGCCAAATTTGCGTGAAGCCGATGAAGAAACGTTGGTCGCCAGTCAGACCGTCGATAACCGGTGCTTCTTTACCATTGAGCGACTTTTTGTACGCACGGTAAGCGATAGTCACGCCCGATAAGTCACCGATGTTTTCGCCTAAGGTCAGGCTGCCGTTCACGTGCAGATCGTCAAACACATAGTAACCATCGTATTGTGCGATCAACGCCTTACCACGGGCAGAGAATTCTTCTAAGTCTTTCTCTGTCCACCAGTCACGCATATTGCCTTCGCCGTCGAACTTAGCGCCTTGGTCGTCGAAACCATGGCCCATTTCGTGACCGATAACCGCACCGATACCACCGTAGTTGACGGCATCATCCGCTTCCATGTTGAAGAACGGTGGTTGCAGAATTGCAGCTGGGAACACGATTTCGTTCATGGTTGGGTTGTAGTAGGCGTTAACCGTTTGTGGGGTCATGTGCCACTCGTCTTTATCGATTGGCGCGCCTAACTTAGCCAGTGACTTAGCGTGCTCAACTTCGCTTGCGCGAACCGCGTTACCAATCAAATCATCGGCTTTGATGGTCAGCTTGCTGTAATCTTCCCACTTGTTTGGATAACCAATTTTCGGGTTGAATTTCGCTAATTTTTCGGCAGCAGCTTGCTTAGTGGTATCGCTCATCCAAGTCAGATCTTTGATACTGTCGCCGTAGGCGCCGCGCAGGTTTTCTACCAATGCTTGCATGCGCTCTTTGGCTTCTGGTGCGAAGTGACGCTTCACGTACACTTTACCTACCACTTCACCTAATACGCCGTTAACTGCCGCAACACCGCGCTTCCAACGTGGCTCTTGTTCTTCTTGACCGTTGAGGGTTTTAGAGAAGAAAGCAAAGTTCTCGTTGTCGAACTCTTCGCTCAAGTTGCTTGCCGCGTGGGTCAGCACTTGCCATTGCATGTAGGTTTTCCAAGTGGCCAAATCGGTGGTTTTGAGGACTTCGTTCAGGCCTTGGATATAGCTTGGTTGGTTAACGATAATGTCGGTTTGCTTGTCAGCACCTAATGCCGTTAAGTAGCCAGTCCAGTCGATATCTGGCGCTAAGCTTGGCAGATCTTTTACTTGGTACAGGTTGTAGGTCTTAGTGCTGTCGCGGGTTTCAACCACATCCCAATGTTTAGAGGCAATCGCAGTTTCGAGTGCGAGGATAGATTCTGCGCTGGCTTTTGGATTGGCAAGGCCTGCCAGAGTGAACATTTTTTCAATATGGGCAAGGTAAGCCTTACGGATATTGACGAAACGCTCTGCTTCGTTGAAGTAGTAGTCTTTTTCCGGCAGGCTTAAACCGTACTGCCACAGGTGAGTCGCGTAACGGCTAGAGTTTTTCGCATCGATATCGATGTAGAAAGCCATTGGCGTACCCGCACCCATGATTTGACTGTGGGCGAAGTATTTCACCAGCTCGTTTTTGTCTTTTAAGGCGTTGATGGCATCAAACTCGCCTTTCAGTGGCGTCACGCCCAGCTTGTTTAGCGTCGCTGTGTCCATAAATGAACGGTAAAGGTCTGCCACTTTTTGCTCGTCAGTGCCTTCGGCTAGATTTGGCGTTGCAGCCACTTCTTCGATAATGGCTTTAACGTCATCACGGGATTTTTCACGCAGATCGTAGAAGGCACCAATGCTAGTGCGATCGGCTGGGATCTCGGCTTTCTTCAGCCAAGCGCCGTTAACATATTCATAGAAGTCGTCCTGTGGACGCACAGACTTATCGAAGTTTTCAAATTCGATACCTGAACCTAATGCTTTAGTTACAGCGGCAGCAGTGGCGGTTTTAGTGGTTTCTGGCGCTTTAACTTCAGCGGGTTTGTCATTACAGGCAGTGAGGCCCGCGATGAGTGAGGCACACAGTCCCCCAATGAGTACTTTTCTCATGTCGTTTCCTTCGAATTTGTTATTGTGCCCATCTCTGGGTCTGTTTGGCTGCAAAATGGGATTGCTTCAGGCGCAACGCTACGTATGTTAATGCTTTAGTGGGAATCTAAACAAGGTGATCACACTTTTTCAGCCGGATTTATTATCCATCAGTTGTAACTAAAAATTACCATGGTTGAATTTGGCCTAAAAACCGCCAAACATACCGTACGCAAGCTCTGACAAGTTAGTAAGCACTTAGGTTTGCACTGCGTAACCGAGCACGTGTTTGGGCAATTTGTTTTGCTAGGCTTTGCCCTTTCGTCCGTTGGGCCTCATAATACGGCGGTTTTCATTTATTGAAGTTGAGTCGTCCCGTGCGTTTAGACAAATTTATCTGTGAAAGTACCTCGCTTACCCGTTCTTTAGCGAAAAAAGCCCTGCACCGTGGTGATATCACCTGTGATGGGGCTGTGATTAAAGATGCTGGCTTTAAAGTGCTCGAGGGGATGCAAGTGTGCCTCGAAGGTGAGCCTATCTCCCTCGTCGGTGAGCGTTACCTGATGCTCAATAAGCCCGTGGATACGATTTGCTCGACCATAGATGAAGTCTACCCTTCGGTATTGAGCCTGCTGGATATTGAAAAGCCCGAAACCTTACACATTGCTGGTCGTTTAGATGCCGATACTACTGGCCTAGTGTTGATCACGAGCGATGGTCAATGGTCGCATCGGATCACCTCGCCGAAAAAAGACTGTGGCAAGCGTTATTTAGTGACGTTAGCCGAGCCTGTGGATGAGAGTCTGATTGGCGTCTTTGCCGCTGGAGTGGAGCTGAGAAACGAGGACGGCCTGACAAAACCCGCAGTGCTTGAAATCATCGAGCCGCAGTTGGTGCGTTTAACCATTTCCGAAGGCAAGTATCACCAAGTGAAGCGGATGTTTGCCGCCGTAGGCAATCATGTGGTTGGCTTACATCGCGAAAGCATTGGCAAAATTGAATTAGACGCAGAACTTGCCCTAGGCGAATGGCGTTATCTGACGAGCGAAGAAATCGCTTCGATTTAACACCGTTTGGCTAAAAAAATGCCGCTCCTGATGAGCGGCATTTTTATTGCTATTGTTATCGCTAATTCGTGTTTTCTGATAAGACTATTGTTTTTTCAGGATCAGATTACCGCTAATGGTATCCATCTTCACACTGGCGCTACCAGCACCCGTTTGGAAGCTTAAGGATTCATTCGGCACGTATTTTTGTCTTTGTGGCACATCTTGGCTCAAGCCATTTTTGATTTTGCCGCCCGGGCCGCCATTGAGCTCGAAATTGGCATCGGGTGTATCAGCAAATGTCACAATAATATCGCCACTAACGCTCTCTAGATTGGCTTTATCGAAGCTTTTTGCCAGTGAGACTTGGGTGTCGCCGCTCACGGTGCGGACATTGACTTCTTTGGCGGTATTTAAGTCGGCTTTGATTTCCCCCGAAACCTGCTCGACTTTCACTTTATCGGCTAAGGTTTGGCTGTCGAGATCGCCGCTCACTAAACGGTATTTGATTTCGCCTTTGCTTTGGGAGTCTTTAATCTCACCGGAGACAGTATCTAACATCACTTTACCCGCTAACCCCTTAGTGGTGATGTCACCAGACACAGTGTGCAATGTCGGTGTGCCATCCAGTGCCTCGGCGGTGATATTACCGCTAACGGTATTCAGCTCGAGCTCACCTTGAGTCTGGCTGATTTGCAGATTGGCTGAAATCGTATCGGCGTTCAGCTTGACGGTTTTAGGAACCTTAATGGTGAGTTTTGAGCCGTTATTGTCGCTGCCGTTATAGTGGCGTGGCATTTTATCTTCGATATTCAGGTTGTTACCTTTCTGTTCGAAGACAAAACCTTCGCTCAGCTCATCGAGAGTGCCCGTCACGCTGACTTCATTTTTATCCCAGCTTTGAATTTGCACTTCGCCCCGTTGGACTTTGATTTGCAGCAGGGTATCGCTGCTCATCGGCAACTGTTTATCCACACTTTCAGCGGCGAACACACTGCTCATAAGGCCAAGATAAAGCGTCGACACTAAGAGACTGGTTTTCGTGAGGGTAAAATGGCTCATATGCTATTTCCTTGTGTTGAGTTTTGAATCGGAAGTTTTTGGCCTTGCTGTAGCAAATCGAGTTCACGTTGTTGCACCCAAAGCCAGAGTTGCCAAAGTTGTTTGTCGGTTGGATTAGCCTGTAATGCTTGATAAATCTGTTCGCCAGCACGGCGTAATTCCGCTAAGCCTTGTTCTAGCGGCGCGCCAAATCGACTGGTTTGCCAAGCGACAATCATCGGGGCTTGTTCGAGGCTCGTTACTTGGGCTTGATGTGTCTGGGCAATTTGGCTTAGCAGCGTGTGCAGCGCTTGTTCATCATCCGCCGGTTGGCTGGCGATTTGTTCTGGTAGCAACGTTTTTACCGGAGCTTGAGTGTAAAAACCAAAGAACACCGCTAGCACTACAGTTGCGGCAATCGCCCATTGCACGCCTTGCTGTCGCGGCGCTTGGCGAACAGCCGTTTGCGACGCCAATGGCTTATCCATACGTTTTTCGATGCCTTGCCAAAGATCCCGTTCGGGAGTTAATGCTTTGGGAGCATCATCAATCAACTGTTGGAGCTTGGCCTCGCGGGGATCGTTAGATAAGGACATTACAGCATCTCCTGTAGTAATTGCTTGGCTCTGTGGTACTGGGTCTTGCTGGTTCCCACCGCAATACCAAGTAATTGCGCAATTTCTTCATGTTGATAGCCTTCAATGGCGCAGAGCACAAACACGATGCGCGCCCGCTCTGGCAGTTTGAGGATCAACTTGTCTAACCCTTGATAATGCTCATCCGCGCTTGAATGTTCATCGTCACTCTCCATCGGGATAAAACGTGCCCAAAATGACTTTTGCTTACGGATAAAGCTCAGTGCCTGATTCACACAAATACTGTGTAACCAAGTGGAAAATTGGCTCTCCCCCCTAAACTGCGGCAATTTCTGCCAGACCAGAATAAAGCACTCTTGGGTGATTTCTTCCGCCTGCGAGGCTTGGCCGGATAACCGCAGTGATAGGGCATATACTCTTGGATGATGCTGTAAATACAGTTGCTTAAATGCGGCTCTATTCCCTTGGCTGGCCAAGGTGATGAGGTCAAATTCTGACATTGCATCGTTGAGTGGGAGTCTCCCTACCGTCACTGTATTTTCCTGTCATCAAGGTGAATGATTACTGATTGGACGCTTTGAAAAGCGCAAAAGGTTTGTATCCAATAAAAATATATTCAGTTTATTTTTAGATATTGCGTAACTCTTTGCGTTGTTGTAGTAAAATTAGTTGTGTTTTTTAGCGCTAACTTTATGAAGTTATTAATTTTATACCAGATGGTATTCAGGTGTAATCGCTAATACAGCACGATAAATCATTCGTGATATTAAGCCTAGCGCAGGTATCGCAGTCTATGGTGGTAGTGAGAAGAGGAGCATTGCTCGACCGATGCACTATAAATAAAAGATAAACTTGGTATATCAGGGATATTTTGCTGTTAAAGGCCTAACTCCCAGCTATCTTTTTAAGAGATGTTATTTATTAGGGGCTTTTTATGTTAATCCGCTCAAAGTTGTTACTCAGTGCCGCTGTATCCGTTACGGCCTTGATTGCCATGTTTGGATTGCAGCTTCATTCTAATTCGGTTGAGTCGGAACTCTCCCACGCTGCGCAAACCGTTCTCGAGCTAGAACGAGACGTATTGCTACTGCGTAAAAACGAGAAGGATTTCTTTGGTCGTAAAGATATGCAGTATGTTCAACAGCATAGTGAGGTACATGCCAAGATTGACCAGCTAGTCCCGAGTCTTGAGAGTATTTTTAAAAAATACAAGGTTTCCACAGCGTCACTCGAAAGCTTTGACCGTAACCTTAATCAGTACCAAGTCGCCTTCAACGAAGTCGTTCAGCTCCAGCAAGAAATTGGTTTAACCCCTAAAACGGGTCTCTATGGCACCCTAAGAACGGCAGTGCATAATGTCGAGTCCATGTTGAAGGAATACGACCAGTTATCCCTCGAAGTCGCTATGTTGCAGCTACGCCGCAACGAAAAAGACTTTATGCTGCGCCGCGAGATGAGCTATGTCGAGACCTTCGACACTAACATCGCCAAGTTCAACGCTAGCCTCAGAGCATCGAGTTTAGACACGGATACCCAAAATAAAATTGCGGGCTTAATTGAACAATATCAAAAGGATTTTAAGAGCTTAGTTAATAAAGAGCAGCAATTGGGTCTCAGTGAAAAAGATGGCACCATGGCGAAATTGATCGCAGCCAATAAGTTGACCGAAGTCAGTGCCGACGAGCTGCATAATCTTGCGTTGAAAGCCATCGATGATACTGAAAGCGGCAGCGTGAATATCGGGATTTTGGTCTTTGTGATTATCGCCCTGATCCTTGCTGTGATCACCTACCTCATCATCCGCAGCATTATCACTCCTGTTGAGCGTATCACTCAGGTGATTTCACGTATCGAGGTCAGTAAGGATTTAACCCTCAGATGCGATGCCTCGACCCAGGATGAGCTGGGTGAAATTGCACAGCATTTCAACAGTATGGTGGGAAGCTTCCAGCAGCTTATCGAGCAGGTTATTGACTCAGTCGCCACGATTAACACCTCCTGTAAGAGTGTGTCAGAGAACGCGATGCTCGCGTCCGAAGGCGTTGCCCAGCAGCTTAATGAAACCGATATGGTGGCGACGGCGATTACCGAAATGGGCGCGACCATTGATGAAATTGCTAAAACTACCGAGCTTGCGGCCCTCAAAGCGGGTAAAACCCATGATAACGCCCAATTAGGGCAAACTGAGGTGGAGCAAACCATCCTTAAGATCAGACAACTGTCAGATCAGATTAACAGCAGCGCCTCTGTGGTGGATGAGCTCGAGCGTGATAGTGAAACCATTGGTAGCGTGCTCGATGTGATCCGTGGCATTGCGGAGCAAACCAACTTACTGGCACTCAATGCGGCGATTGAGGCAGCTCGCGCGGGTGAGCAAGGCCGTGGTTTTGCTGTGGTTGCCGATGAAGTACGCAGTCTGGCGATGCGAACTCAATCGTCGACACAGGAAATTGCCAACATTATTCAAACCCTGCAAAGTCGAACTCGCGCCATAGTGCAATTAATGGACGCGAGCCAAAAGCAAGGGGCCGAGAGTGCCGAGCAGGCCGCCGCGGCGGGAGAATTGCTGAAGCTTATCAATACCGATGTGCATAATATTATGGATATGAGCACACAGATTGCTGCAGCGATTGAAGAGCAGAGCATGGTTGCCGCCGAAGTGAATAAGAACGTGGTCGTTATCCGTGATATTGCTGAGGATTCTTCTCGGGCTGCCGATGCTAATGCGTCGGCTTCGGATGAGCTTAAATCCCGCGCCGAATATCTGGTCAGTGCCGTGAGCCACTTTAAGATCTAGTCGCACTTTTGTCTGTCAGAAACGCACCTTAGGGTGCGTTTTTTATAGCGAAGTTAAACGCTGAGGTTTGCTTTAAGATGGCTGCGTGAGTGAATTAACGTGAATGGCTCTAAATAAAAACAAGATAAAACCCACAAACAAAAAACGCACCCTAAGGTGCGTTTTTTATGCAAAGCGCCGCGATTAGTGGCTGAACATTGCAGAGATAGACTCTTCGTTGCTGACGCGACGAATGGCTTCTGCCAATACGGCCGACATTGTCAGTTGAGTCACTTTAGCCACTTTAAGCATTTCAGGGCTTAAAGGTACAGTATCGGTTACGATAACTTCATCGATCACTGAGTTTTCGATATTTTCAGCCGCTTTGCCAGAGAATACTGGGTGAGTCGCGTAAGCAAATACGCGGTTTGCACCGTGTTCTTTTAAGGCTTCAGCCGCTTTACACAGAGTGCCGCCTGTGTCGATCATATCGTCAACGATAATGCAGTCACGGCCTTGAACGTCACCAATGATGTGCATCACTTGCGCAACGTTTGCCTGTGGACGACGCTTGTCGATAATGGCCAGATCAGAATCATCTAATAGTTTTGCCACTGCACGAGCGCGGACAACACCACCGATATCTGGAGAAACAACCACTGGGTTATCTAATTTCTTCGCCAGCATATCTTCGAGCAGCACAGGGCTACCGAACACGTTGTCTACTGGTACGTCGAAGAAGCCTTGAATTTGCTCTGCGTGTAAATCACAGGTCAGAACGCGGTCAACACCGACGCTTGACAGGAAGTCAGCAACAACTTTCGCAGTAATAGGTACACGTGCGCTACGTACGCGACGGTCTTGACGAGCATAACCAAAGTAAGGAATAACGGCAGTGATACGACCGGCTGATGCACGGCGTAGCGCGTCAACCATAACGATAAGTTCCATTAGGTTATCGTTGGTTGGGGCGCAGGTGGATTGGATGATAAACACATCGGCACCACGTACATTTTCGTTAATTTGGACACTGATTTCACCATCGCTGAAACGACCAACCACTGCGTCTCCGAGTTTACAAAATAGACGATCGGCTATCTTCTTAGCGAGACTGGGGGTGGCGTTCCCAGCAAAGAGCTTGATGTCGGGCACTGTATGAACCTCAGGCGTTTGCTTTATATTTTAGTGGCTAGAGCAACGACGATGCGGGGACGGGAGCGGAACCCGTGGGCTATCGTAATAAAGTTGCTCTAGAAGAAAGTAGTTTATGGATGATTGAGTCGCACTATGAGCGGCGAAATATTCATCCCTTTTGCAACAAATCCTTGCATATCAGACGGTAATTTCGCCAAGGCTGCGAGAGCTTGCTGCTGCGAAGAAAACTCCCCAAACACGCATGCGCCCGTTCCGGTCATTCTCGACGGCGCATATTCTAGCAGCCAGCCTAAGGCCTTGGCAACTTGAGGGTATTTGGAAACGACCAGATCTTGGCAATCATTTGCCCAAGGTTGGCTCATTAACGTGTCGATGCCAAGCTTAGGTGTATTGCGGGGTAGCAAAGGATCTTGAAACACCGCAGCGGTGGAGACATGGGCATCGGGCGCTATCACTAAATACCAAAATTCAGTGGGCGCTACTGCCTGTAAACGTTCGCCAACGCCTTCGGCAAATGCCGCGAAACCGCGAATAAAAACAGGGATATCGGCACCGAGTTTTAAACCAATTGTGGCTAATTCATCGTTAGATAATTGGGTGTTCCACAACTGATTTAACGCCACAAGTGTGGTGGCCGCATCGGAGGAACCGCCGCCTAAACCGCCGCCCATGGGTAGACATTTTTCGAGCCAGATTTCGGCGCCGCCAGAATAGCCTGTAGCTTGCTGTAATGATTTTGCGGCTCGCAGAATTAAGTTATCGCTATCCGCGACAACGGCCGACATGTCCGAGTGCAATATCAGCTCAGGCGTCTGCGTCACCTTAAAGTCGAGCAGATCGCAACAATCGATAAATTGAAATAGTGTTTGCAACTCATGGTAACCGTCGGCGCGGCGACCGTTGATATGCAGAAACAGATTTAATTTGGCGGGCGCGGGCCAATTGCGTGAAATCTCATTCGACATGCTAAGGTTTTTCTCCGAGCATTATTGAGGGTTTACCTAAGGCTTGCCATTGATTGAGTTGCAGCTTGAGCTGTAAATCTCCACGTTCAAGCTTTAACTGATAGGGTACCTCGGCACCGCTTTGGGATTGCCAACTCAAAAATGTGACGTCCCAAGGTGGCAAGGTTTGCGAGTTTTGAATTTGTTTGGTTTTGCCATTGCCATTGCTATCGACGGCAAGCACACGGTCTAAAGCGCCGACTTGGCCTGTGATCCAAAGGGGTAAGTCGTTAATCGGGATGGACCAGCCGCTGACTCGCTCGAGTAATGCTTGGGCGTTGCTATCGCGAAAATCTTTGCCATCGACATGCAGATGAGCCGAGTTAGGTGTCGCATCCAAGGTCAACACTGTGGTGCCGAGCATAGTGGTGAGGGTGAGCTCGTCTCGCTCCTCACTGTGGCGCCAATAGAGATTGGCGCTGAGCTTATCCTGCGGCGTGCGGATAGCGAGTTTCCCCTGTAATTCCCACGCCTTGGCTTGCGCGGCATTATCAACCGTAATAGGGCTGAGATCTGTCGTTGGCGGCAGGGTCTCGCAGCCGCCTAAAAACAATAGGCCGCTCAAGGCGATACAAGAGAAAATGGATTTTGTGAAGCGCTTCAAATTATTCATCTATAACTGATATACCAAAGTCCTTATGATACGAGGGCTTGTAAAGAATACCAATGCCAATCGTAAAATTTCCATTGGCGGTCACTTGGGATAACTTCGGTCGCGATAATCTGCATTTGTCTATCATTGATAGAAAATTTAGGTAAGAAGTTAGACCTTTATTCGGTTTTGTTAAGCGTATTCTGTTTTTAGTTGGGCCAATTCAGTAGAATGCCCTTATTAAGAGAGACGCCAAGAATCTAGAAAAGAGTCAGATGAGCCTTGTAGCAATCGGTATTAACCATAAAACAGCCACGGTAGACCTGCGTGAGAAAGTTGCCTTCTCTCCGGACAAAATTCATGACGCCATGAAGAGTCTGGCCAGTCGTACACGCTCGGGTGAAGCCGTTATCGTCTCGACGTGTAATCGCACTGAATTGTATTGTAACAATGGCGATGAGGCCGACATCATTGAGTGGCTTGAAGAATATCACGGCCTAGATCATCAAGATGTAGCGCCGTGCCTCTACAATTACCACGGTCAAGCGGCGGTAAAGCATTTAATGCGCGTGGCCTCCGGTCTCGACTCGCTGATTTTGGGTGAGCCGCAAATTCTGGGGCAGGTTAAGCAGGCTTTTGTCAAAGCCAAAGAAGCGGGTACCGTTGCGCTGACCATTGACCGCTTGTTCCAAAATACCTTCTCCGTGGCGAAAAAAGTGCGTACCGAAACCGAAATCGGTGCCGCGGCTGTCTCGGTGGCCTTTGCCGCAGTGAGCATGGCAAAACATATCTTCTCTTCGCTGTCGACCACTAAGGTGCTGTTAATTGGCGCCGGTGAAACCATTGAGCTGGTGGCTAAACATCTTAAGGATAACGGTGTTGCTTCTATGGTCGTGGCAAACCGTACTCTTGAACGTGCCCAAAGCATGTGTGAAGAGTTTAATGCCACGGCAATTACGCTGGCACAGATACCAGATTTTCTCCCTAAAGCCGATATCGTGATATCCTCTACCGCCAGCCCGCTACCAATCCTTGGTAAAGGCATGGTAGAAAAAGCGCTAAAGCAGCGTCGCCATCAACCTATGTTATTGGTTGATATAGCAGTTCCCCGGGATATTGAGCCGGAAGTCGCCGATTTGGACGATGCGTTTCTGTATACAGTGGACGACCTGCATAGCATTATTGAACAGAATAAGGCTTCCCGTAAGGAGGCCGCCGAGCAAGCTGAATTAATTACTGAAGAACAATCCTACCTCTTTATGGATTGGGTGCGTTCTTTAGAGTCGGTCGACAGTATTCGCGAGTATCGCAGCCAAAGCATGGCGATAAAGGATGAGTTAGTGGAACGCGCCCTGAATAAATTAGCGCAGGGGGGCGACACTGAGCAGGTATTGATTGAACTAGCCAATCGCCTGACTAATAGACTCATTCACGCACCAACCCAAGCCCTCACAGTGGCGAGTCGTCAGGGTGATTTGAATACCTTAGGTCAGTTAAGAACAGCGCTCGGATTAGATAAAAACTAAGGTTAGCGAGTTAAATGAAGGAATCCGTTATCCGCAAGCTGGAAGGCTTGCTCGAGCGCAATGAAGAAGTCTTAGCCTTGCTTGGTGATGCGTCCGTTATCGCCGATCAGGAGCGTTTTCGCGCGTTATCCAAAGAATATTCTCAGTTAGAAGAAGTGGTTGCAGGCTTTAAAGCCTACCAGCAAGCACAGGCGGATCTCGAGTCTGCCAAGGAAATGCTGGAAGAAGATGACGCTGAAATGCGCGAAATGGCGCAGGAAGAAATCAAGGCGGCTAAAGCCGAACTCGAGTGTCTCGAAGCCGAGCTGCAAATTCTGTTACTGCCAAAAGATCCTAACGACGACACCAACGCCTTTATCGAAATTCGAGCAGGTGCGGGTGGCGACGAAGCCGCAATCTTCGCGGGTGACCTGTTCCGTATGTATAGCCGTTATGCCGAAGCCAACCGTTGGCAGCTCGAGATCATGAGCTCGAACGAAGGTGAGCATGGCGGTTTTAAAGAAATCATCGTTAAAGTCAGTGGTGAAGGTGCCTACGGCAAACTCAAGTTTGAATCCGGCGGTCACCGTGTTCAACGTGTGCCTGAAACTGAATCTCAGGGCCGTGTACATACCTCTGCTGTAACTGTAGTAGTCATGCACGAAGTGCCTGAAGCAGAAGCGATTTCAATCAACCCAGCCGATCTGAAGGTCGATACCTTCCGTTCATCGGGCGCCGGTGGTCAGCACGTTAACAAAACCGATTCTGCCATTCGTATTACTCACATTCCTACCGGGATTGTGGTGGAATGTCAGGACCAACGTTCACAGCATAAAAACCGCGCCCAAGCGATGAGCGTGTTAGCGGCTCGTATCCAAGCCGTTGAAGACGAAAAGCGCCGCAGCGCCGAAGAGTCGACTCGCCGTAGTCTGGTGGCCAGTGGTGACCGCTCCGAGCGTGTACGTACCTATAACTTCCCACAAGGCCGCGTGAGTGAACACCGTATCAACTTAACCTTATATCGCTTAAACGAAGTGATGGAAGGCGACTTAGATGCGATTTTAGGACCGCTGATGCAAGAGCATCAGGCCGACCTATTAGCCGCTCTGGCTGATGAGCAGGGGTAATTTTGGCTGATCAATCGAGTATCGCCGAGGCCCTGCAATGGGCCTACGTACAGCTAGCGCCTACCTCTGAATCCGCCCATCTGGATGCAGAGGTTTTCCTGCTGTATTGCCTCAATAAAAGTCGTGCCTATCTCTACACTTGGCCCGAAAAAGCCTTGACGGTGGAGCAGTGGAAACGTTTCCAACAAATGGTGCAACGTCGCCAGAAGGGCGTACCCGTGGCGCATATTGTGGGTGAGCGTGAGTTTTGGTCACTGCCGTTTATCGTGAATGACACCACGTTAATTCCTCGCCCCGATACCGAAATCTTAGTCGAAACTGCCTTAAACTTGCCCCTTGAGAGCAATGCTAAGGTGCTCGATTTAGGGACTGGAACCGGTGCAATTGCGCTGGCGCTGGCTTCTGAGCGGGCGACTTGGCAAATCACTGCCGTCGATAAGGTGGAAGATGCGGTGGCATTGGCCAAGGCTAACCGAACTAACCTTAAGCTCGAGCAGGTTGAGATCCTCCAGAGTGACTGGTTTAGTGCTATTAAGGCCCATGACTTTGATTTAATTGTCTCAAATCCGCCTTACATTGATGAGGCCGATGAGCATTTGCATCAAGGGGATGTACGTTTTGAGCCGCAAAGTGCGCTCACTGCCGCCGATGAGGGCTTTGCCGATCTTTACTATATCGCAAAAACTGCTCGGGATTATTTAAAGCCCAACGGCTATATTCTGCTCGAACATGGTTTTGAGCAGGCGGTAAAGCTTAGAGAAAAACTGACCGAGCTGGGTTATCAGAATGTCGCGACCGTGCGGGATTTTGGCAGTAACGACAGATGTACTATGGGTAAGTGGATGGGCTTGATTGGCATTTAATATTTAATCCAATCCTGCAAAGCACTAAACAACGCCATTGGTTATTTATCAATGGCGTTTTTATTTAAACGTTTTCTGAAGAGGAACACTTAATTTATTTTAAAGCACATTTGGATGGAGATATTTGGTTTGCTTTTAAAGTAAATTTCAAACATTGCGAAGTAACAAAATATCCGTATTTATTGATGGATAAGGTAGATACAAATAGTGTTAGAAGCTGTAACCGAAGCCAAATGTAATATTAGTCATTTCAAATGGGCCTGAGTTTTGATACGCAACTGAGCTTAAGATTTCAAAGCCACTAAAGAAGCGGCAGCGCCAACCTATGGCAGTGTAAATACCATAACCATCATCAGAATATTCATCTAAAAGTACAAGTTGGTCATTATCATGATCATAATCATGGCGCTCATAGTTGGCTTCTGCTTGGCCTAAACCGGCCTTAAAAATAATACTATGACGGGGACTAACCTGGTAGGTATAAGTCGCCGCAAGCCGAGTAGCATAAGAGTTATCTAAAGTATATTGCTCTGCAACACCATTTATCACAGCGGTCCACAATTCACTTTGAAAAAGTGAATAACCAATTTCAGCTCCCCAATCAGGGGTAAATTGGTAACGATAAGTAAAATCATATAATGTCATACCGCCATATGTAGCAACTGAGCCACCACCAATCGCTGCGGAAAAACCATGCTTTTCATCTGCGCTCAATGCTGCTGGTGAAGTTAATAAGGCTAATATAACCAAAGATAATTTTGTTTTATTTCCTAACATTCCCATCATACTCCCTGTAAGATTTTTGCTCTCGAAAAGTACCACATCTGTACAGGTATTGTAATTTTTTTGTTTGCCTTTATTGCGAACGTTGTATCGATAAATTTATCGGATGTTGATGTATTGGTCGTTTCTGAAGGGGGGATTTATCCTGAATAGCTCAAACGTTGCCTAAGTCTAAAATATCGATTTGGGTGTTTGATTCTGATGTCATTAATTAGTTGTACAACTCAAATTTAATAGGCTGTGTCCTTTCGTGAGCTTTTAGATAAAACTAATTTTTCACGATCTCTGGATGATCAATTATTTTTAGAGCACTTTGACCATAAAGAATTTACTGCCGGTTTCGGGATAGGCTTGTTGTACCCACTGCACACGATATCCGTGGCGCTCATAGAAAGGTTTGGCTTGAAAATCTAAGGTATCGAGCAGGACAAATTGGCAGCCGCGTTGTTTGGCCTTGGTTTCGGCCTCGAGTAATAAGCGTGAGCCGATGTTTTGCTGGCGTAATCCGGCATCGACCCAAAGGTAGTCAATCAATAGCCAATTACCAAAGGTTTTGCCGCTTAAGCCCGCGAGCAAGCTGCCATCCTCATCCTGTAATTTTAATCCTAGGTTTTGGCGTTTCAGTGTTTGCCAGTGCAGCTGATTAAATTCGACGATTTTTTGCTTTACTGCATCGGCAAATTCGGCGGACTCATCGTCAATTATCATTAAATTCATTGTGGTTTCCTACAAACTGAGGGCCGGGTTTTCGTCTGCGAATCTCGCGCGTTAGGCATTGGTCTGGCGTTATGATTAGGGTAAACTAGCGCCTTTGTCACTGGCCATAAGTATCACAATGGAAACTTTTTACAGTCTTTATCCTGCTGTTAAGCACCTGCATTTAACCTTAATTGCCGTGAGTGTGCTGTTTTTTGTCGTTCGTTTTGTGTTGCATTTACGTCAGTCAGCACTGATGGGCAAGAAAGTATTCAAAATCGCGCCCCATGTTATCGACACTTTTTTACTGCTGTCGGGCTTAACCCTGTGCTTTATGATCAAGCAATATCCCTTTGTGGACCCTTGGTTGACCGAAAAAATTGGCGCCGTGCTCGCGTATATTGCCTTGGGCGTGATTGCGATAAAAGCGAACAGAAACAAATTATTCAAAGTTTTTGCCTTTTTAGGTGCATTAGGTTGGTTAGTTTACGCCGCCAAATTGGCGCATTTTAAACAAGCGGTATTATTGGGTTAATGGGTAAATACAATCTGCAAGATGGCATTTCTTTGCCCGAGTCGGCATTGGATGTAGGTGCTCACCTTGGATTTTCAAACCTCGAAGCGGCGAAATGGGCTTGGTTTGAATTGGCGGGAGCCGTATTAAGTCATTACCTGGTGGATCAACAGCAACGCTTAAATGCCTTGCTGCATTGGTTTTATCAGGACTTGGGTTTTTGTGTCCGCGACAATTACTTCAGTACCGAAGCGGCGGACTTAGGCACTTGCCTTATCACTAAACAGGGCAATAGCACCACACTGGCGACGGTTTTGATGCTACTGGCCAAGCAGCTCGATTTAGAGCTCGAAGCCATACTCTTACCGGGTAATACCGTGCTTCGCAGTCATGTTGCTGGCGTTGTGCGTTATCACGATCCGCTGACGGGCAAAGAGCTAACGAAACACCAACTCCATGTGTTAGTGCGCGGTGAGCTGGGTAACGCGGCCGAACTTAAGCCAAGTTATTTAAAGGCGGCGTCGGTGAAGAAGCTGATTTCACGCATGCTGCATGAGCTTAAGGCTGGGTGTATCGTGTCGCATCAATTTGAGGCGGCGATGGAATGTTGCAACTTACTGCTACAGTGGCATCCAGATGATGTGCATTTAAATCGGGAGCGCGCCTTTATCGCCCAGCAACTAGGGTGTATCAATGTCGCGGCGGCCGATCTGCAACACTTTGTCGATAACAGCCCGCATGATCCTGTTATCGAAATCGTCAAAATGCAGCTCAAAGAGCTCAGTGAACACGCTGAAATCTATCACTAAATCTTAAAGGAGAGCCTAGCAGGCTCTCCTTGTTTTTCTAAAAAACAACAATAAATCGGGCGAATGGGAAGTTTGCCCACTAACTGCAAACGGCAGTTTTTAGCATAAATACAATAACAACTGTACCAAACAGGGAGAATACACATGGCAAGCACGGCATTAGTCACCAATGACGCGGTGGCGCTGGGAATATTGGCAACGATTCTGGGATTTGTGTTTTATACCAGTAGTAGTAGCCATCCATTTTGGCAAAAGTTTTACCGTTTTATCCCAGCGTTATTACTCTGCTATTTCTTGCCATCGTTGTTGAATACCTTTGGGGTGATCGATGGTGGCACATCGCAGCTTTACTATGTGGCCTCGCGTTATCTATTGCCCGCCTGTTTGGTGTTATTGATTTTAAGTGTGGATTTAAAAGCCATCTTAGGACTAGGGCCTAAGGCGGTGATCATGTTTTTAACTGGGACTGTCGGCATTGTGATCGGCGGGCCGATTGCACTGCTCGTAGTGTCCTTTATCGAACCCTCATTGATTGGTGTCGATAGTCCTGATGCGGTGTGGCGTGGCATGACGACCCTCGCGGGGAGCTGGATTGGCGGCGGTGCGAACCAAGCCGCGATGAAGGAAATTTATGAAGTGGGCGGCAATATCTTCTCCGTGATGGTGACAGTCGATGTGATTGTGGCCAATATTTGGATGGCGGTATTGTTGTTTATGGCATCAAAAGCCAAAGAAATCGATGCCAAGACAGGTGCAGATACCACAGCAATTGAGACCTTAAAGAACAAGGTTGAGCAGTATCATGCTGAAAATGCACGTATTCCAAGCCTGCGTGATTTGATGCTGATTGTGGCCGTCGGTTTTGGCATCACGGGCGTGGCCCATATTGCCGCCGATTTCCTCGGCCCTTATTTTGAGGCCAACTATCCTTGGACTGAGGATTACAGCTTAACCTCTAAGTTCTTCTGGTTAGTGGTGATTGTGACCACCATAGGTTTAGCCATGTCCTTTAGCCCTATGCGCCATTTAGAGGCGGCGGGGGCTTCTAAGGTAGCGTCGGCATTCTTGTATATTTTGGTGGCGACCATTGGTTTACATATGGATGTAAGCAAGGTCCTTGATACACCGCTATATTTTTTAGTGGGCATTATTTGGATGATAGTGCACGCTGGTTTTATGTTATTGATTGCTAAGTTAATTAAGGCTCCTTTGTTTTATATGGCCGTGGGTAGTCAGGCAAACGTAGGTGGGGCGGCATCGGCGCCAGTTGTGGCGGCGGCGTTCCACCCAGCTTTAGCCCCTGTTGGGGTATTGTTAGCCGTATTTGGTTATGCGCTAGGCACTTATATGGCGTGGCTCTGCGGTCAGTTACTGCAAGCCGTCGCGGTATAGTAGCCTTAGCTCCTGTTCAGCGCTGGTAAGGTTCCAGCATTTTAGAGAGAAGTTGCGATGAGTAATAAAATCATAAACCTAGGTTCAATCGAGATCGCTAACGATAAACCTTTCGTGTTGTTTGGTGGCATGAACGTGCTTGAGTCTCGCGATCTCGCTATGTCGATTGCTGAAACCTATGCCGAAGTGACGCAAAAACTGGGTATTCCCTATGTTTTCAAGGCGTCGTTCGACAAGGCAAACCGCTCTTCTGTTAACTCTTACCGTGGTCCGGGCATGGAAGAAGGCTTAAAGATTTTTGAAGAAATCAAAAAGACTTTCAATCTGCCATTGATCACCGATGTGCATGAGCCTTACCAATGTGCGCCTGTCGCTGAAGTGGTTGATATTATTCAGCTCCCTGCTTTCTTAGCGCGCCAAACTGACCTCGTTGTCGCCATGGCGAAAACGGGCGCTATCATCAACGTGAAAAAGCCACAGTTTTTAGCGCCCCACGAAATGCGCCATATCATCACTAAGTTTAACGAAGCGGGTAACGATGAGATTATCCTGTGTGAGCGTGGTTCATGCTTTGGTTACAACAACCTAGTGGTTGATATGCTGGGCATGGATGAGATGAAGCAATCCGGCTACCCAGTGATTTTCGATGCCACTCACGCATTGCAACGTCCTGGTGGTCGTGCCGATTCGGCGGGCGGCCGTCGTGCTCAAGCGACAGAATTAGCCCGTAGTGGTATGGCATTAGGCTTAGCGGGTCTGTTTATTGAAGCTCACCCAGATCCAGATAACGCTAAGTGTGATGGTCCATGTGCCTTACCATTGCACCAGTTAGAAAACTACCTGAAGCAGATGAAGGCGATTGATGATTTGGTGAAATCCTTCGACCCGATTGATACCAGCAAGTAAGCTTGGCTGAACCTTCTTAACTAAAAAGCCCCGAATCGTTCGGGGTTTTTTATTGGGTGAAATTTTCTCCATAGCGATATCAATACCTTGTGTTTATGATGTTGGCTCCAAATAACGTATGACCCATGTCAGAGTGCAGTCTGGCAGTAACAGGATGGCTCGGATGTGGATTTTCTTTACCTTATTAGCCGCATTTATGCAGGCGTGGCGCAATGCCTTTCAGAGCCAACTGAGTAAAGAGGTTAAGGTGGCGGGCGTCACCTTAGCGCGGTTTATTTGGGCTGGCCCGATTGCTGCCTTGTATCTTGGGCTGTTATATCTTTGGAACAATGTGGGATTACCGCATTTTACGGCGGAATTTATCGGCTTTATTGTCGGTGCATCTATGATGCAGATCCTCGCGACTGGTTTGATGGTTAAGTTGTTCCAACAACAAAATTTTGCCATCGGTGCCGGGCTTGCCAAGAGTGAGGCCATTGTCGCCGCGATATTAGGCACCTTCTTTTTTGGCACTCATTTATCGTTACTCGGTTGGATTGGGGTGATTTTAGGTGGCGTTGCCGTGTTTTTATTGAGCGCCAAGCAAGGACTTAGGCAGTTATCCCTAAGCACAGTGCTCCTTGGCATTGCTAGCGGCAGCGCCTTTGCACTGACCTCTTTATGGGTGAGGGAAGCAAGCCTGAGGTTAAATGTCGGCTTTCCCCATAGCGCCGCTTGGGTATTGCTTTTGGTGATATGTCTACAAACCTTAGTGTTAGTCAGTTATTTAGTCCTAAAGGATAAGGAAACGTTAATCGCCTTAATCCAACGGCCTAAGTTAACCTTGCTGACGAGTACCGCTAGCTGCTTTGGCTCTATTGGTTGGTTTAGTGCCATGTCTTTGCAGGCCGTACCCTACGTGAAAACCCTAGGCCAAGTGGAAATTTTCTTTATGATGTTGATTTCGGCATTCTGGCTCAAAGAGAAAGTGAAAATCAAAGAGTTGCTCGGCCTTATCTTAATCGCCTTGGCGGCGATATTAGTGATGTGGGAATAATGCGGCAATTGATGGCAAAGTCGGTATCGATTAGTGAAGTTGCGCAGGCCCGATAATCGATTAATCAAAACATAGGGCAAGAAAGATCAAATCGGCTATATCTTTGATTCTTTAAGTCGCTAAGATACTGTCGATACAAAAAATAACAATCGATTCAACGGGGATTTGTTACTATGCCAGTCCGTACGATTCTTGCCCAAATTTCGATGCGTCACACCTTCTCCCTATCCGAATCGACATTAAAGCACTGGCTAACTTTATTCCTGCTGCCCATCTTTTTAGCTTTGCTATTGAGTTACGTTATCGCGGGCTATTTTAGCCATAATAAAGCCGCGGAAATTGGCCGTTTCAATTTGGAGCGTCTAGAGGCCATCTTAGACTTATCGGATGAAGTGGGTGAGTTTGCCAAGGACATAACTGAACAAGATTGCGGCAAGTTAACTGAGTACATGCGTTTTCAGCCTTATTTTCGGGGCGTATTACTCTTCAATGCAAACGCGTTTTACTGCTCGTCGATTACGGGGGAGGTGAATCTCCCCTTAAATACCTTACTTCCTGCGAATAGTTTGCAAGATGGCGCGCAATATATCGTGCCTGAGACGCCTGCTCGGCCGGGCGTACCTGCGATCATCACGATTTATAAGAATGAGAATACGCAATACGGCGCTGTTGTTGTTTCCGAAGGCCAATACCTTATCGATAGTTTTATTCAGCCGGATGTCTTTCCTCGCGCGGTGAAAACCGTTGTGCTTGGCTTACATGGGGCGACGTTGCCCTCAAGCCCGCAGTTTAGTGGTAACCAAGTTATTAGGGTATTGGCGAAGGATCAGTTTGATGTGCATCAGGATTTTGTCATCCTGCTGGAGATCTCTAAGGGGTTGTTTTGGCATTTTTATTGGATTGCCTTTGCATTATCACTGCCGCTGATATTTACCCTGATCATATTGTCCAGCCTATTGCTGACAAAGCATCGTGGGCGCCACTCCCTTGCGGACGACATTAGAAGCGGCATTGAAAATAAAGAGTTTTTCCTAGTATATCAACCTATTGTGAGCAGTGAAGATGGCAAAGCCAAAGGCGTTGAAGCGCTGGTGCGTTGGCAACATCCGCAAATGGGTTTAGTTCGTCCCGATTTGTTTATTCCCATCGCCGAAGAAAGCCAATTAATCGTGCCATTAACCAATTATATTTTTGAACGGGCCTTGGCCGATTTTAGCTCGATGCAAGTGGAACCGGTTTTTAGGGTCGGTTTTAACGTGGCGCCCGAGCATTTTATCCAAAGTGATATCGAGGCTAAGTTTCGTTACCTTAGGGATGCGTTTGCCGAAATCGGTGTGCAGCCGTTAATCGAAATCACCGAGCGGCAATTATTAACGGCGGATATGTGTGAGCGAATTGCGGCGCTACGTGAGCTGGGGATTCTGGTGGCGATTGACGATTTTGGTACTGGGCAGACAACCTTGTCGCTGCTGCAAACCTTTACCTTGGATTACCTTAAAATCGATAAATGCTTTATCGATACCATAGGCCAAGATTCGGTGACCTCCCATGTGCTCGATACCATCATCGAACTCTGCCATAAGATGAATTATGTGGCTGTGGCCGAAGGGGTGGAGACCCAAGAGCAGGCGGACTATTTAATCAGTCGTGAAGTGCACTTTTTGCAGGGCTATTTATACGCTAAGCCGATGAAATTAGATGAGCTTAGGCAATGGCTGAAGGTTCATTAACAAGCGGTATCAGTAAACTTGCCATCAGGACGTGAGTCCTGATGGCAAGTGTAGTTATCGAGCTACAGGCTATAACCTGTTTCTTCATGTTCGGAAAGATCTAGGCCATTCACTTCCTGCTCTGTGCTGACGCGAAGTCCACCGAGGATTTTGCCAATCACCACAAACAATAACCAAGTTACAATCGCTGTATAGGTGAACGTAGCGATAACGCCAATGGCCTGTGCCCCGAGTTGGTCAAGCATAGTGTGGTTCACACTGGCAAAACCATAACCGCTGAAGATCCCAAGCTGAGTCGAACTAAACACTCCCGCCAGTAACGTACCGAGAATACCGCCGACACCATGCACTGGGAACACATCGAGTGAGTCGTCAATCTTAAGCTTTTGTTTAATGTACACAGTTGAAAAGAAGCAGACCACGCCACCAAGAAAACCGATCACTAACGCGCCAGCAGGGCCGACATAACCCGATGCCGGAGTGATAGTGCCAAGGCCTGCCACCATGCCGGTGACGATACCGAGTGCACTGGCCTTACCGAATTTATACCACTCGATCCCTGCCCACGTGATGGCGCCCATCGACGCGGCTAAGTGGGTTGCGAGTATCGCCATGGCCGCAGTGCCATTGGCGCCTAAAGCGCTGCCGCCATTAAAGCCAAACCAGCCTACCCACAGCATGCCCGCGCCTGTCACTGTCATGGTCAAGTTATGGGGCATAATGGCCGAGTTTAAGAATCCCTTACGCGGCCCTAACACTTTTGCCGCCACCAGTGCCGCTACCCCGGCAGTAATGTGTACGACTGTACCGCCAGCAAAGTCATACAGGCCAAGTTCCGCCAACCAGCCGCCGCCCCACACCCAGTGGGTGATAGGTGCATAGACTAACAGCAACCAAGTGCTTGAAAACATCAGTACGGCGGAGAACCTCATCCGCTCGGCAAAGCCACCGATGATCAGCGCTGGCGTGATAATCGCGAAGGTCATCTGGAAAAGCATAAATAAAGGTTCGGGAATATCCCCACTGACACTATCGCGACCAATGCTGGCTAGAAAAGCTTTGCCAAGCCCGCCGATAAAACCGTTGCCGGTATCGAAGGCGATAGAGTAACCCACCACAAACCACAGCACGGAGGCGATAGCGGCGATAGAAAAACACTGCATTAAAATCGATAGCACGTTTTTACTGCGCACCAGACCGCCGTAAAACAGCGCCAGCCCTGGGAGTGTCATCAATAGGACTAGGGCAGATGAGCTTAAAATCCAGGCAGTGTTGGCGCCGCTGAGCTGTGCCTCATCGGCCAACGCTGTGCCTGCAAAGCCGCTGGCGAACAGCGCTAATAATGCCTGATAACCCAATTTTGAATAACGAGTGTTTGGCGGAGCGGACTTTGCGTGTTGGCCGTTTGGCGTATTCGTGCTGCGCTCGATCTTAGTGTTAAGTGCGGGTGTCTGTTGGGTCATATTGCATCACTCCCTTCCTCAGCGGTGCGCACGCGGATCACTTGCTCGAGTGGGGTGACGAATATCTTACCGTCACCGACTTTACCCGTGTGAGCCGCGGCAACAATGGCTTCGATGACCGCATCTTCCTGCTCGGAATGGATGGCAATTTCAAGCTTCATTTTGGGGAGAAAGTCGACCGCATATTCTGCGCCGCGATACAGCTCTGTATGTCCCTTCTGGCGACCAAAACCGCGTACTTCGGTCACTGTCATACCTTGGATGCCAAGTTGCGTCAGCGCTTCACGTACATCATCAATTTTAAAGGGTTTAATAATAGCGGTGATGAGTTTCAACTTTATTCTCCAACGAACTTCAGACGTAAGTTAGGTGAACAAAGCAGGAATCAGGCCATAACAATAATGTTTTTATTATCATTATGTTAACAATGTGGTGCACTCAAATAGACAGCGTTTTTGCCGCAAAAGAGTGCAAAAACAGGTGATTACGCCCCGATTTGGTGCGCAGTTATGGTGCATTTAGTATCAAAATACCAATTCGAGTGCATTTTAAAATGCTGGAATATCGCCGAGTTTTATTTAGCTCGATTGGATAGGGTTAAATCCATTTTAAATCAACTGATTATATTGATTAAGCTTGTGGCGTTATTGCCGACAACCGTTTAATGGCTTGGCACATTTGGGCATTGGTGGCTGCACTTAAACCGTGCGCGCTGGCGCGGTCGCAAATATAACCATTAATTTGTTCAATCTCGGTTGGCCTATGGTGTGCTACATCTTGGTGCATCGAGGAGAAATTCGCGGCCGTGAGTTCAATCACCCGGTACACGCGCACTTCAAGCATTTGTCTATCCAGTGCTATGCCATCGTGGGCGGCCACCTCGACCAGTTCATCTAAGATACTGGCGATGGTCTGGGTAAATTCTGCTTGAGCCAAGGTGCCATTCGGGCATTGATGCAGGGCGGTCAGGGGATTAATCGCGGCGTTTACCGCAAGCTTTTGCCAAAGACTCGGAATAATTGCCTCAACCCATTCACTGCTCGGGATAGCGTTGAGCAGCCCATCACGCAGTGCTTGCGATAATGCGGGACCGGTAAAATGGCCAAACTGGGTCAAGCCTTGACCGGTTTGTTTGACTTGCCAGCGGGACTGGCGCAGCACGCCTTGGGAGGTAGTACCAAGGCTTAAGCCGCGACCCTGTAATTTGGGCGCGAGAGCCAAGTGTGGACCCATGCCATTATGCAATAACAGGATATGACACTGGGGCGAGAGTTTGTCGAGTAAAGGGCTAATAGCATCAACGACTTGATAAGCCTTAACGCACACAATTAGCAGCTTAACCTGCTGTAAGCCTGTGCTGTCTAAACTAACTTTAGGCACTCGGTATGACACTGAATCGGCACTTGCATCTGTTGATGGCAGAGGGCAAAACACAAGGTCTTGCCAATCCGTCGCCTCAGAAGTGGATACTGATTCACGCGCTATCAGGCCTACGGCTAATCCTGCCGAATGCAGTTGATGGCAAATCAATTGCCCCACGGCGCCAGCCCCTAAAATCGCGATATCGGTGATTTGAGGCTCCATAGCGGATGACGCACCTTGGCCGAACATTATTCTTCCTTGAGTTGGGCGGCGCTAAAGTATTTTCGATAGGCCCAAAGACAGAAGTAAAACAAAGCGATACCAGCAAAGTCCGCTAACACATCGCCCACAGAGGCGCTGCGGTAGGGTAAACGCGATTGCACTAGCTCAATCAAAATCGCGTAGGCGGCAAGCACCAGCGAGAGCCAGTACCACTTAGGGCGAAAGGCGAGAAAGGTCAGATAAGAGAGACAGAAGAAGCTCCCAAGATGGCCTACCTTATCGATATTGGGGATACTTTGCGAATAGGTTGGTCTGGAAAACACCAGATAACTGATCACGACAAAGGCTACGGCTAAAGCCAATTTGAATAGGGTGTTTTTAGTTATCACAAATACAATTTGATTATCTTAGTGTGACGCCATAATAGGAAAATGTGCCGCCAAAGTCATCCATAACCCGAGTTTTATCTTGCTTGGGTAAAGTTAACCTTCAACTTGGGGGAGGGAGTCGGTAAACTATGGGCATTTACAATCACCTAAGGGGCGGCAACTATGCCTTCATTTGATATTGTGTCTGAAGTGGATGAGGTTGAATTACGTAACGCGGTCGAAAACTCCCGCCGTGAACTCAGCAGCCGATTCGATTTTCGTGGTAAAGATGCCAGCATCGAATATAAAGATCATGTGGTGACTCTCACCGCGGAAGATGATTTCCAGTGCAAGCAGTTGGTCGATATTCTGCGTACCCAATTGAGCAAGCGTAACGTTGAGCCTTCGACTATGGATGTCGACGAAAAGTCGGTTCACAGTGGCAAAACCTTCTCCCTGAAAGTGCGCTTTAAGCAGGGGATCGAGACGGATATCGCCAAGAAAATCGTTAAGATGGTCAAAGATAGCAAGATTAAAGTGCAATCTCAGATCCAAGGCGACACAGTGCGTGTAACGGGTAAAGCTCGCGATGATTTACAAGCTGTGATGGCGTTAGTGCGTCAAGCGGATCTGGGTCAGCCTTTCCAGTTCAATAACTTCCGCGATTAATCGCAAAGCCTAGCCAGCATTTGATTCACCTCGAGTCAGTGTGCTGATAGATATCTCAAAGCCCCTCGCTGTCAAAGACGAGGGGCTTTTTTATTACTTAGGATTCGGTGTTGCTTTTGCTGCCATGGGGCACGTATTTATTCACTAAATGAATAAGCAGCAATACGGGAAAACCTATCACACTGGCGGCGACAAAGAAGTTAACATAGCCATAGGCATCGACATAGGCGCCCGAGAAGCCAGCAATAAACTTAGGGAAGAGCAACATAATTGAGGAGAGTAGCGCATATTGGGTCGCACTGTAGCCGCTGCTGGTGAGGCTTGAGAGATAAGCGATAAAGGCGGCGGTGGCAATACCGGCACTAAAGTTATCGACCGAGATCGCAAAAGTTAAAAATTGGACGTTGTAACCAATCATCGCCTGCCAGGCAAACAGCAAATTGGTCACGGCGACCAAGAGGGCGCCAAGGAATAAAATCTTCATGGTGCCAAAGCGGGCTAATAGGATACCGCCAAAGGCTGCGCCAACTAAGGTCATGATAAGGCCATAGATCTTACTCAGATAAGCAATTTCTTCTTTGCTAAATCCCATGTCCACGTAGAACACGTTGGCCATAATCCCCATCACAATATCCGAAATGCGATAGCAGGAAATCAGCAATAGAATCAAAATGGCGCTACGGCCATAGCGTTTAAAAAAGTCGATAAAGGGCAGTATGCTGGCGGTATAAATCCATGAGAGGCTCGCCGCAACGGGCTTGGGATAACGCTCGCTCAAGCGTTGTTTTACCGCTAATTCGGTCTCATCGGCGGCGCGGGTATCGACCTGTGGCTCGCGGCTAAAAAGCGTTGTTAACACCCCGACAAACATCAGTCCTGCCATCACCAAATAGGAAGTTTGCCAAGCGAGCAGGTTATATTCGGTATTGCCTGGCTCAACCCAAGCGGCGATGCTGAGCGCACCAGCGGTCGCCACAATCATGGCGCTGCGATAGCCCACCTGATAGGCGGCAGCAAGCGCGGCCTGCATTTTTTCGGGGGCAGATTCGATACGAAAGGCATCAATCACAATATCTTGGGTGGCGGATGCAAAGGCGACCATCAGGGCAAATACGGCCAAGCGTTCGAGATCTTGCAGTGGGTCGCTAAAGGACATACCCAAAATCGCGCCGACCAATAGCAGCTGGGCGAACAACATCCAACTGCGCCGACGACCTAAAAAGCGCGTCAGTATGGGCAGAGATAATCTGTCCACCAAGGGCGACCAGGCCCATTTGAAGGCATAAGCCAGCGCTATCCAGCTGAAATACCCGATAGAAGTACGGTCGACTCCCGCTTCCCGTAGCCAAAAAGACAAGGTTGAAAAGACCAACATTAATGGCAGGCCGGCAGAAAAGCCGAGTAACAGCAGTATCAACACGCGCTTATGGTAGTAAACGCTAAAGAATTCTAAGATGCGCCGATTTAAACCGATTACGAACATAAGCATGAGCCGAGGAGTCGAATCCGCCTAGCTTACGGGTAAGATGCGGTGGGATTCAAGGATTAATGCGTATCCTTTTGATGCTCGATGGGTTTCTGTGCGGCAGGGGGAAAATAAAAAGACCCAGCAAGCTGAGTCTTTAGAGAGTGTATTGCTCAAGGTCGAATACCAACGCACCCTGAGGGCATTTGGCCTCCTAAACTAAGGAAGTCGCAGCACGCATGCAACTGCTGATACAGGTACTGATTGCCGCGGATCACCCAGTCTGGCCACTTGTTAAAGCTATGGAGCAAATGCCAAAACACGGTTTCTGTTTCTGTTTGCGCTTCACTACTTGGAATGAGTAATTGCCATTCCTCGAGTGTGTCCCAAAGATAGAGCTGGACTTCATGGAAATCGAGCTCGTCACTCAAAAATGCTTTGCCATACATAGCAAGCTGGGGCGCTTTATTATCGATAAATTCTTCAATCGTCACCCTTGCCTCCTTTCTGTTGCCTTTTGAGTATAGACAGAGGATTAGGGCTTTTGCTCAAATTATTTTCGATTATTTTTTCGGCAGTAATTTAGCTGTTTTCAATATGATAGGTGTCACTGGCACATCGGGCCAATTGAGTTTCGCATTGGTCGTGGTCTCGACCACGGCCATGGCTTCCAGCACTTGTTTGCCCTCAATCACTTCACCAAATACCGCATAACCCCAACGACGTTTGGATGGATCCAGCTTAGTGTTATCCGCCACGTTGAAGTAAAACTGACGGGTAGCCGAGTGGGGATCGTTGTCGCGCGCCATCGCAATAGTCCCCATGCTGTTGGATAAGCCGTTGCCAGACTCGTTAAATATCGGCTTGCCTGCGGGTAACTCTTCTAATTGCGGGTTTAGTCCGCCACCTTGAACGACAAAGTCACTGATAATGCGATGGAAAATCGTATTGTTGTACTCGCCTTTGACTACATAGGTCAGAAAGTTATCGACGGTAATCGGTGCGCGGGTTCTATCGAGTTCAACCACAATCTTACCTAGGCTGGTATCAAACTCGACTTGGGGATACAAGGTATCGGGTTGAATGTCGATTGCTGCCCAACTGCTATAGCTGGCACACAGAACTAAGAGTGCAGATATCCAACGAAACATTATGATTTCCTTATTAATTATCGATTAGCACTATTATTGTTGCAGGAACTGGTTTAACTCAGGGTCATTCAAAATTTCCCCGGTGAGTTGACCGAGTAACTTGTTCATATCCAGCTCTAGAGTGGCAAAGTCTGGCGTTAACGGGCCTTTTAAAGTGCCCTTGGCTTTGTAGCGTTTGACTAATTCTTGACTGGAATTACGGGCTTGTACGGCAATCAGCACGCTGTGTTTGGCCTCATAACCGAAGGTCTTTTTGGTGACATCCATTTGCAGTTCTTCTAACTGAACTTGCACAGAGTTGGTCGCGCTTGGATCAATCTGGTAGCCCGCTTGGGTAAAACCGTTACGGAAAACTTCATCGAGCAATAATTTTGGTGGCTCACTCGGGCCTACGAGGCGAGTCTTAGTGCCTTCTTCGATAAAGCGCGCCACGTACTCAACGTTACGGGTATCAATGGTATCCAATGAGATCTGTACGGGTCTGTTGGTCTGTTGGCTAATATCGGGAACCTGTGGGCTAAATGCCATATGAGTTGGATTTTGGCTCGCGCAGCCCACGAAGAGCAGGGGGAAAGTCAGCGTCAATAATAACTTTTTCATGGGGGATCTCATGCAAGTAAAAAGTGGCTACAGCATACCAGAAATCCCCCCCGTTACCACAATGCACTCGGGTTCAGTCCTTATACAGGTGCAAAGGTTATGATGTGCCAACATCTGAATACTGAATTTAAACAATATGAAATACTTAACAATTAATACTTGGCTGTTGTCGTTCGCGCTGTTTACCGGGGCTGTTGTGGGCAAGGCGAATGCTGGCGATTCTCCCCATGTGTTAGGTGGCAGCTTAGGCTACGGCACTCAAGAATTTGAAACTAAGAGCGGCAAATATGATGCGGGCGATACCTTCACCAGCGACTTGTATTACCGCTATATGCTTAACGACATCTTTGGCGTTGAAGTAGGGTATTTAACGGGTTCTGGTGGTGTGGCAAGTGCGCTCGTTAGTACGTTCAGCGAGATAAAAGATTTACGTTTCCAGGGTGTTAGAGCTAGCGCCTACGGCGAATATGCGCTCTCCCGTGGTAATAGTTTGTACGCCAAACTCGGCGCTGCTTACACCCAAGTGAGTTATGAGATGGATAAGCAAGAGATGGATTCGGACGATGTAGGCTTTTACGGCGCGGTCGGTTGGCAATATCGGTTTCAGTCGGGCTTTGGGCTAAACCTTGAATACCAATATGTGCCAATGAAAGAACTCGAGCTACAAGGGGTAAACTTCGGCATGAGTTATCGTTTCTAACGACTTAGGTTTACGGAATCAGGTTTACTGAGTCATTCGCTATTATGTAGCGGATAAGTTTGTGTCGATTAGCGCCTTCGGGCGCTTTTTTTATGATCCGTAGGTGGGATTAAACCGAATTCTTGCCGGCAACAAAATCACAACAATTTGAGCTTGCACTCTTTTAATGCAATGGGCGACAGGTTAGAGTAAAAATTCAACATTAAATAAGAGAGCATAAATGCTCCTTCGACTGCACAAGCAAAGGCGAGTTTATGTCTAGGATTATTACCCAAATCGCCCCCGACAGTTTAATCAATGCCAAAGGTCAGCCACATTTCGGCCATTTCGATGGCATAGTCGGTAGCTTAGGTTTAGCGGATTTTGCCTATTTCGATACCATGGACAAGCCCGCATCGGCCTGGGCAAAACGGTTCGATTTTAAGCAGTTCCAGTTTATTTCGATTATCACGCCGCGCTACATCATTGGCATTGCACTGGCGGATATCGCTTATCTGGGGAGTGGTTTCTGTTATTTATATGACATTAAAAATAACAGCTTAACTCAACAGGACTGGCTAAAACCCTTTGGGATTGGCTACCGGATGACGCCTTCACCCGCCAACGGGGTTGCCGCAATCGGCGGTAAAGGCGCTAGCGTGACCTTTAAGATCCAAGAGGGTAATTGGCATTTAGTCATTGATACTAAAAGCATTCAAGCCGATTTAACCCTGCATGCCTTACCCTTAAGTTTACCTATGGCCATGTGTAGTCCCACGGGATACAACGGCTGGACCTATACCCAAAAACACAATGGCTTATCGGTCAAAGGGCAACTCACCATAGACCATGAACCGCAACCATTGAATTTTGCCCTCGCAGGTTATGATTTTTCCGCGGGCTTTATGCGCCGAGATACCAGCTGGCGCTGGGCATCCATCAATGCCCAAATCGATGAAGGGGTGATTGGATTAAATCTTGCTGCGGGTGTTAATGAAACCGGTGCCAATGAAAACGTGTTTTGGATCAATGGCGAGCGCCATTTACTCGGACCTGTGCAATTTGAGTTTGACCGTCATGGACAGCAGGGCACAGATCTCTGGCGTATTCATAGTCATGATGGCCGCGTCGATTTAGAGTTTACGGCGCGAAATTGCCGCAGTGAGAAACGCAATTTTATCTTGCTGAAGAGTAATTTCCGTCAATATCTGGGGCTTTTTAGCGGTTTTATCATTGACAATCAGAGACGTAAATTCCAGCTCAACAATGTGTTGGGATTGACCGAGGACCATTACGCCCGCTGGTAGGTGATTTACGCTTTAATACAATAATAACAATAGGATAAAGGTATATGGATATCGCCGCGTTAATCAATCATCCCGACGTGTTGCTGCTGGTACTGGCTCCACTGTTTTTTGTCTGCATTTTGCTGGAATGGTATTTCGGCGACAGAAGACAAAAACTGCCAGCGAGTGCCCGTTACCACACGAAGGAAGTGCTGTGTAATTTTAGTCTCGCCGCCATGCACCAAGGCGCGGATATCCTCACGGGTTTGCTGATCGCTAAGTTGTACCTAGCGGTATTTGGTTGGAAATTATTCGATATTCAAATGGGACCACTCAGCTTTGTGCTGCTGATGATTGCCCAAGATTTTTGCTACTACTGGTTCCACCGTGCGAGCCATAGAGTGCGGTGGATGTGGGCGGCCCATGTGGTGCACCACAGCTCAGAAAATATGAACTTTAGCACCGCGTTTCGTCAGAGTTTGATGTATCCCTTCGCTGGCATGTGGGTATTTTGGTTGCCGCTGGTGATCTTAGGCTTCGACCCTAATTGGGTGGTTTTTGTGGTTCTGTTGAACTTGGGATTGCAGTTTTTTGTGCATACCCAAGCGGTGAGAACACTTGGCCCCTTGGAGTGGTTGTTTAATACGCCATCACATCACAGAGTGCACCATGGGCGTAATCCACAATATATTGATAAAAATTATGCCGGTATTTTGATTATCTGGGACAAACTCTTCGGTACCTTTGTACCCGAAGAGGAAACAGTGATTTACGGGATCACTAAACCCGTCAACAGTTTTAATCCACTCAAAGTGACCTTTAGCGAATGGCGCGATATGTTCAGCGAGGTGACGGCGCGGGGGCTGACATTCACGGAGCGCTGTAAAATCCTCTTCGCGCCTCCAGCCAATCAGCAAAAGGATAAGTGATTTAGCTCAATCCGCGAGTCAGCAGCGCTCAACGAGTGGTTAATCTTCACTAAATAGTGCAAATGGCTAATAGGAGTCAGACCTTAGCCTTGCTAGCCTACTTTTCTTTTTTTGCAAATTTATAGATGAAAAAATGTACAGGCTCATGCTTTGGTGGTAATTTTTTGTACAAGGGATTCATCTGAGTAGGTTGCAGTATGGTTGATGAGCCGCATTTAACCTTAGAGGAATTAGCTTGCTTTAGAGAGTTATTTTCTCCTAATCGCATAACCCATAACGCCGAGGATGCTCATCCTGAGCCCTTGGTTAACCATGTATTAACGGTCAAAACCGATGTGCCGCAAGCGCTGGCCTCGCTATTGGGCAAGGCCAAGTTGACCCTGCTGGCCGAGGTCGGCCCCTATAAACTATGGTTTCCCTTAGAGATGCGCCTCGATGATTTTGGCCAATTGCTGCCCACCTTAGGTGTCCCGGAAGTATTCGACGCCACTGGGGCGGAGCGGAGTTGGCGTTTGACTCAGCCAGAAGATGTGTGGATTTTCGACCAAGATCAGGGTGAACAATGGTCTGTGGTGTCTTTGTCGAGTTCTGGCATGGCGATTCGTGCTAAATCCCAGCAGCAGTTTGAGCAGTTGGTCGATAGCCAAGAACTGCAGTTACAGTTACCAGATGGTGAAACCATGCGGGTTAAAATCGAGCCGATTCGCCACGAGCAAGGACTAGCGATTGTCAGGTTTCAGGCCGAAGCCGAAGAGCGAGAAGCCCTGCGTCAGTTCCTCTTTAATCGTCACCGCAGTCAATATCCAAAGCTCTATGCCAGCTTGCGCGGATAAGTGAGCTTGGTGGCACAATTCTGTTAGCTAAACTTCACTCAATTGTAAAAATCCCTTTCTCTATCAGTATCTTTGCCAAACAAGTGGCTTTTCCGAGATCCTAAACTGCCAATCTGCGGTGCTATGGATTAGAATAGCCTTGAATTCAAAAACATCAGAGCGAGCGGTATGCACGTACATATTTTAGGAATTTGTGGAACCTTCATGGGTGGCCTAGCACTCTTGGCTAGGGCAAAAGGGCACAGAGTGACAGGCTCGGATGCCAACGTCTATCCACCGATGAGTACGCAGCTTGAAGAGCAAGATATTGAACTCATTCAAGGTTTTGATCCAAGTCAGTTAGGTGAAGCGGGTAGTTATCCCGATCTCGTGGTGATCGGTAATGCCATGAGCCGAGGCAATCCTTGCGTCGAAGCGGTATTAAACCTTGGGCTCCCTTACACCTCTGGACCACAGTTTTTAGCCGATTATATTCTGCCTGAGCGTTGGGTGTTAGCCGTGTCTGGTACCCATGGAAAAACCTCCACTTCGAGTATGCTGGCGTGGATCTTAGAGGATTGTGGTTATCAACCCGGTTTCTTGATTGGCGGCGTGCCGCAAAACTTTGGCGTGTCGGCCCGTTTAGGGGAATCGGCGTTTTTTGTGGTCGAAGCCGATGAATACGACAGCGCCTTCTTCGATAAGCGTTCTAAATTTGTGCATTATCATCCCCGTACGCTGGTGATCAATAACCTCGAATTTGACCATGCCGATATTTTTGCCGATTTAGCGGCGATCCAAAAACAATTCCATCATCTGATCCGTACCGTGCCAGGACAAGGCAAAGTGATTTGGCCTGCCGATTCCCACGCGGTAAAACAAACCATTGAGATGGGCTGCTGGAGCGAGCAAGAGACCTTCCACACCGCTGAGGTGACTAAGGGTTGGCATGCTAAGGCCTTAAGTGATGATTGCCACGAGTTTGAAGTCTTCTTCGATGGCGAATCCCAAGGTGTGCTCGAATGGGCGCTGATTGGTCAGCACAATATTGAAAACGCGCTAATGGCCATCGCGGCCGCGCGCCATGTTGGGGTTAAACCGAGTGCTGCTATCGCGGCATTAACTCGCTTTGTACCGCCGAAACGTCGTCTGGAGCTGCTGGGTACTGTCCACGGCGTGAGTGTATACGATGATTTTGCTCACCATCCAACAGCGATTGCGACCACTATTAAGGGCATGCGTGCCAAGGTCGGTCAAAGCAAAATTACTATCGTATTAGAGCCGCGCTCGAACACGATGAAGAGTGGGGTGCACAAAGACACGCTGGCTCATTCCATGCTGCAAGCGGACGAAGCCTTTTTATATCAAGCCGATACTATCGATTGGAACATGAAAGAGGCGATGGAAGCGGCGGTGATCCCTGTGACTGTCCTACATCAAATTGATGATGTTGTCGCTAAAGTCTCTGCCTCGGCAAAAGCGGGTGACACTATCGTGGTGATGAGTAACGGTGGCTTTGGCGGCTTACATAAGAAACTGTTGGCGGCGCTCGAAGTCAGCCCACAGTTTGTTCAGCAGGCGGACTAATATGGCCTATGCCAAATCTGAGAAAGCCATTAGCTTAGCCTGGACCGGTGCCTCGGGCGCGCCCTATGGCTTGAAATTGTTAGAATGCTTGTTGGCCTCGGGCTATCAAGTGTTTTTAATGATCTCAAGCGCGGCCCGTGTGGTGCTAGCCACTGAGCATGGCTTGCAGCTTAGTGCGAACAGCGATAAAGCCAAGGCACAATTGCTCGAGGTGCTGGCACAGAAGAAGATAACCTTATCTGGCGAGTTAGTGGTATTAGGCAAGGATGAGTGGTTTTCGCCGCCAGCTTCAGGCAGTGCAGCCCCTAAACAAATGGTGATTTGCCCTTGTTCGACGGGGACACTGGCGGCTGTTGCTACCGGCATGAGCAATAATTTGCTCGAACGGGCGGCGGACGTGGTATTAAAAGAGCGCGGTCAGCTGATCTTGGTTCCGCGTGAAACTCCGTTTAATGCCATACACTTAGAGCATATGCTAACCCTGTCACGCTTAGGTGCCACTATTATGCCGGCGGCGCCGGGCTTTTATCATAATCCCAAATCCGTAGAAGATCTGGTAGACTTCATGGTCGCTCGAATCCTCGATCATTTGGGCGTTGACCATGCATTAACGAGTCGCTGGGGCTATGACAAACACTCCCCCAATGACATCGACAATTGAGACTGATATGAAACACACCACCGAAGTGATGATCTCCGCCGAAGAGATCAGCCAAAAATTGGATCAAATGGCCGAGCAAATCAATGCCCACTATGCCAACAGCGAGCGTTTGCTGATGGTGGGATTGTTAAAAGGTTCAGTCGTATTTATGGCTGATCTGTGCCGCCGTATTAAAGGCCATGTTGAAATCGATTTTATGTCGGTTTCGAGCTATGGCAATGCCATGACCAGCTCACGGGATGTGAAAGTGCTGAAGGATGTGCAATCGGATATCGCGGGCCGCGACGTGCTGATTGTGGAAGACTTAATTGACTCGGGCAACACTTTAAACAAAGTGCGCGAAATGCTGTTATTGCGTGAGCCAAAGAGCTTAGCCCTGTGCACTCTGTTGGATAAACCCGAGCGCCGTGAAGTGGATGTTAAAGTCGACTTTATCGGTTTTACGATCCCAGACGAGTTTATTGTGGGTTACGGCATCGATTATGCTGAACAATACCGCAACTTGCCTTATATCGCCAAAGTGGTGCCGCTCGAATAAGCCCGATGCGTTATGACTCAAACTCCCGCCTAGGCGGGAGTTTTGTTTTGTGCCGAAAGTTGGCAACGCAAATGTTGTTTGGGGGGCACGTATCCGCGTTTGGTGATCTATTAGTTATTTTTAATAAATTAATCTGTATTGATTCAATCAACTAGAGTCATAATTCGTTTTTATACAGCCTAGCGTGTTGCATTTGCTGTTTTCGACACCATCTTATTGTTTTGTTCATTCTTTCAGGATCAGGTAGCACTATGGTCAATCATGCCCATGCTCTCGTACTCGAGGGGCTAAAAAAAACCTACAAAGGCGGTGTAGAAGCGGTAAAGGGGATTAGCCTTACCGTTGAACAGGGAGACTTTTTTGCTCTACTCGGCCCGAACGGCGCAGGTAAGTCGACCACTATTGGTATTATCAGCTCCTTGGTGCAGAAAACCGCTGGCTCTGTGCAGGTGTTTGATTTTGATATCGATAAGCAGCTCGAGGAAGCCAAGCTGTGCATAGGTTTAGTGCCACAGGAATTTAACTTCAACCAGTTTGAAACGGTACTGCAAATCGTCGTGAATCAGGCAGGTTATTATGGCGTGCCTAAGGCCGTGGCTCTTGAGCGAGCCGAAAAATACTTAAGCCAGCTGGATTTGTGGGATAAGCGCAACAGCCAATCTCGCACTCTCTCTGGGGGGATGAAGCGGCGATTAATGATTGCCCGCGCCCTGATGCACGAACCTAAGTTACTGATCTTAGATGAGCCAACGGCAGGGGTCGATATTGAGTTACGCCGCTCAATGTGGGAATTCCTCAAGCAAATCAACCAACAGGGCGTGACTATCATTCTGACCACTCATTACCTTGAAGAAGCAGAAATGCTCTGTCGCAATATCGGCATTATCGATAAGGGCGTGCTGGTGGAGTGCACGAGCATGAAGGCCTTGCTGAGTAAGCTGAATCTCGAAACCTTTATCCTCGACCTACGCCGCGACATCGATGTCGCCCCCACACTCGATGGGATGGTGTGCCGTTTAACCGATCCGCATACCTTAGAGGTGGATGTGGCAAAGGATCACAATCTCAATGATGTGTTTACGCAGTTAACCGCCGCTAAGGTAGAGGTTTTGTCTATGCGTAACAAATCCAATCGTTTAGAAGAACTCTTCGTCGAGTTAGTGAAGAAAACCCAAGGAGCTAAGGCATGAAACAGCTGTATTTTATCGCCTTCAAAAGCATATTAACCAAGGAAATCAATCGTTTTACCCGGATTTGGATCCAGACCTTAGTTCCGCCAGCGATCACTATGACCTTGTATTTTTTGATTTTTGGTAACTTGGTCGGTAGCCGGATTGGCGATATGGGTGGCGTATCTTATATGGAGTTTATCGCGCCAGGTTTAATCATGATGTCGGTGATTACTAACTCCTATTCGAATGTGGCGAGCTCTTTCTATAGCGCGAAATTTCAGCGCAATCTCGAGGAGTTAATGGTCGCGCCCGTGCCTCACTATGTGATGATTGCAGGCTATGTGGGTGGCGGTGTCGCTCGGGGCTTATGCGTTGGGTTAATCGTCACGCTAGTCGCCATGTTCTTTGTCGACATCAGCTTGCACCATGCGGGCCTTGTGGTCATGACGGTATTTTTAACCTCAGTGCTGTTCTCCTTAGGGGGATTAATTAATGCGGTATTTGCCAAGAGTTTCGATGATATCAGCATCATCCCGACGTTTGTGCTTACGCCCTTAACCTACCTCGGCGGAGTATTCTATTCACTGTCGTTGCTGCCATCCTTTTGGCAAGGCGTTTCGGCACTGAACCCTGTAGTCTATATGATCAACGTCTTCCGTTACGGTTTCTTAGGATTTGCCGATATCAGCATTCCGCTTTCTATTGGTATTATGGTGGGCTTTTGTGCCGTACTCTGGGGCGTTGCGTATTACCTCATCTCACGGGGAATAGGGCTGCGTTCGTAATCCGGTTCTTGTTGATACCATCGCGATCCTACGCATCTACACAATAAAAAAGGGAGTCATATAGACTCCCTTTTGCTTATAGATGAACAGCTTACTTCATACGACGACGCATTGCCGCCAGAGGTAATAACAAGGCAGTTAACCAACCCAGAGCACCACCACCTGATTCAGGCTTGTCTGCTACGGTAAGAGTGAGTTCGCCTGTGTTGCTTTGAAGCTTGCCATCATTAGCTACAACAGTGAAGGTGTACACTCCTGCTTTTTTAGGTGTAACAGTTATATTCTCGTTAGTTGGAGTAAAGCTCAGACTTTCTCCTCCAGTTTGGGTCCACACGTATGTTAATTTGTCACCATCAACATCGAATGGATTTGGTTTTAGCGTAATGGCTTCACCAACTGTGCCGCTATGGGGTTGTGGTGTTACAACGGGAGCGTCATTCACATTATTGACGGTAATTGAAACCATTGCGGCAGCACCAGTATTGCCGTCCTCATCTTGAGAGGTATAACTAAGACTATCAGAACCGAAGTAATCTACCGCAGGCGTATAATCTATACCTCCAGTGGCATTAACTGTTGCAGTGCCATGTGATGGTGCTTTAACGATACTAATATTACCTAAGGCACCTTTGGGCATAATCTCAAAAATACGTTGCGCGTTTGCTGTGATACCATCACCAGTGATAGATGCTCGTGCAACTTTCATATCCGGTTTATCATCATTAGCTAGCACATCAATTGAGACTGAGGTTTCCTCATTTGTTTCTGCTGTATCAGCTTGTCCTACATTTAGGCTTGTTGCTTTTACATCATAGTTAATAGTGACATTACCAGCTGTCGTTGTCTTCAACGCTAACGAATCACCAGTAGTGATACTACTTCCTGAACCATTGTGATGATAAGTTGTACCAATCGTGCCACCGATATTCTCGGCACCGATAGTGACATTCGCCGGCATATTAGGAATATTGATGTAGTTGAATACGACTTCTTCAGTATCGCCTGTTTTTATCCAGATGCTAAAGGTGTAGGCTGCACCAGAAGTATCACCATAGAGCTGGCCTTTATTCCATTCTAGTGCAAGCCATTTAGCGCCTGCGCCATCAGTGAATACACTTACTGCTAAGTTACCGCCACCAGTATCACCCGCTGTATTATCAGACAAGTCAAAATCAGACCAGAATGGTGCTAGGATATTGTTAGGGTTACTGCCGTCAGGTAATTCCTTGTTTGCATAGGTTCCACTCGCGCTGCCACCGCCAACAATTGCCAATCCGTTGTCAGAAATCGTTATTTTGGTGTAGCTTACACCGTTGTATTTAAAGCTAGGAACGGTAAAGGTGAAGGATTGTTCATCACAACCATCCGAACAGGCAATAGGTTTCACCCCTAAATCAACAATACTTGGGAATCGTTGTGCACCTTTTACCGTGTTCATTTGAGGTAGGTCGAGCTTACCAACCCAGGTCACAGAGCCCAGGTCTTCGTTTACTTGTAATCCATTTTGTGTTGCACCTGTAAGTGTGACTTTAACGTCATCTTTAGAGGTGAGTTTCGTTCCTACAGGAGCTTGCGCGGTAACTGTGACTGTATTTTCAAATACGGTATTGTTGATCGAAGCCACAACGGGAATAACATCACTTGCATTGATATCTGTTTTGGTGGTGTAGGTTGAAATCAGGTTAGAGTCACTTGATTCTTTGGCTAAAACAGCTAACGGTAAATGGGCATCTTGTAAACCATCCGCGCTGGTAATCATGATATTACCGAAGATCCACTCACCGTATTCCGCAAACGTAGAGTCAACTGTCACTGTAAAGGTGGCAGAAGCTCCAGCTGCTAATTCGAGGGTTGCAGGAGATACTGTAATTCCTGTGCTATCAGAAGAGGCGGATAAATTCCAAGATGTTTTGGTATCGGCTTTATTGTATACAGTTCGAGTGAAGGTACACGGACCAACACAAGAATCTGATGCAATGGATGGTTTATCAAAAGTAAGAACTGCTTTCGCGGCAGCATCTAAATCCATACGTCCAGCACCCATATCGAATGGTGTAGCTGGCGTAACAGCATCATCATCAAGAATGCCATCAAACTTAGCTGTTGATGTGAGGGCAGTCTTAATATCGTTTGCGCTCCAATCTGGATGGAGTTGGCTCATCAATGCTGCAGCACCTGCAACATGTGGGCTTGCCATACTCGTTCCTGAGATCATATTGAAGTCTTCACCGCCATCGTCTGGTGAGAATGCGGATAGGATATTTGTACCGGGAGCAGCAATATCTGGCTTTAAGATATTTTGGTTACCATCTGGGCCGCGAGAGCTAGTGCTGTTTAGGTTATCTGCAAGTTCAGGAACCATAATACGTTTAGTCTTGGCAACGATTGTGCCTGTAGTTGCAGCTTCGCCCATTGACTCAATAATGGCCAAGCCTGCATCCATTGTAATCATCACAGCAGGAAACTCTTCACCAGGCATTGACATGGTGATTGGAGCGCCTGCTGCGTTGTTATAAACAACAACGGCTTTAGCCCCCGCTGCTTTGGCATTTGCAGCTTTCAATGTGAAATTACAACTGCCACGAGAGATTAAGGCGATGCCATCTTTAAAAGAATCAGCGGCAAATGCTTTACAGCCATTCGCATTTTCAGCATCTAAATTTTTTGCAGCAATTACAGTGCCAGTAATATCTGCTACTAAGTTAGCATCGGAGCTAGGGATAGCTAAGAGGTCATCAGCGCCTGTATTGAAGCTATTAGCAAAATAACGTCCAGTCGTTGTGTTTGCCACTGTGATACCTGACTCGATACACCCTGGGCATCCAATCGTTTGTGGACCGTTGCCATCATTACCGGCGGCAGTCACAACAACTACCCCTGCAGCTTCTGCGGCTTCGAACATGGTTTTGTAAGGGCTGCTTGCAGGATCGCCACCAGGACCTCCACCCCATGAGTTGTTGATAACGTCTGCACCATCATTTACAGCGTGTTCTAACGCTTCCATCAGCATAATGTTAGAACCACTACCACCAGTACAGTCTGCCTTGCTATAGAGTGCTTTATAGACCATTAAATAGGCGGCAGGTGCAACACCTGATAATTCAACAGGGATCTCTTTAAATGTTGTTGATACTTTATTACCAACAGCCGTGCCCGCAACGTGCGTACCATGGCCGCCATACCCGAGAGGGCTCATATATTCGTTTGGGCATACTTGGAATGTTGGTTGTGACCAGCGCGCAACAATTAACTTATTGTTACAGAAAGAAGCATCTACAGTTGAGCAGTAGTCATCCTTCGGTAAATTACCGCTTGGTGCTGTAAAACCTGCATCGGCGAACATTGGGTTTTCTGGACGGATACCACCATCAATGACCGCAACTCGAATACCTTTACCAGCATTCTCCATACCAGAAACAGCATTCCACATGGCTTGGGTATTAATGACTTGGTGTGATGCGTCCATACTAATTTCGTACATACTTTCTGGATAAACAGATTTCACGCCAGGCATTTTTGCCAAAGTGTCAGCGGTTAGACCTTGACCAACAACAGTTACACCATTGAATAAGGTTTGAAATTGACGCTCTACTTTAGCGTTAGGAATAGTCTTGGCTAAAGCTGCTGCAAAATTGTTTTGCTCTTTTGCTAGGTAGTTTGAATAACTCTTCACTTCGGAAGACTGAACGTTTAGCTTTTGTCCCTTCTTAGTTGTGGCTGTCGCAGCGTAAGAGCCAATGCCACCCTTATATTTGGCTAGAGCAGGTGATTCCATTTCAACGATAAAACGTTGCGGAGCAGTAAGGTTAGTTCCAGCTAGTTTAGGTTTGGTATATTGGTCTTGAGCGGTGATTTCTGGTGAGTAAGTTTCAAAAGTGAACCCACTGTTAGCAACTGCTGCACTTGATAATAGTGCCGCCGAGATAGCGATAGATAATTTTGTCTTCACAACTTCATTCCTTGTCAATTAATGCTTTTGGTACTGACAACAGCACCGTGTAGCTAAATTGTTATTGTTATGCTGCGCATTTAATGGCTAGCAATTAAGTTGTAACACAAAAGTATCGTACGGTTAACACTTTTAGTGGAAAAAAGACTTAAGTCATCATTTTGCGATATAGCATTCTGTTTGAAGGCTTTTTGTGAGAGCCGTAACTAAGGCTTCACCGCTCTTGTGATAGGGTTTTGCAGGCTGATAAGGGTTTCAGTCGATTGAATTTCGTCGATTGATTGGATGCGGTTAATCAGCACGTGTTGCAGGCCATCGATGGATTGGCACATGACTTTGACAAAAATGCTGTAGTTACCTGTGGTGTAGTAGGCTTCTACCACTTCTTCTAGGGCGTTTAGCTTGGCGATGGCGGCGGGGTAGTCGCCAGCACTTTTGAGATTAATTCCAATAAAACAGCAGACATCGTACCCAAGGGCCTTGGGATTGATGGTGATCTGGGCACCCGTGATAATCCCCGCTTGTTTCATTTTCTCGACACGCACATGGATAGTACCCGCACTCACGCCGAAACGTTTGGCAAGCTCGGCAAACGGGGTGCGTGCGTCTTGCATTAAGGCTTCGAGGATATGGTTATCAAGCTGATCGCGCTGAAATGCGGTTTCCATAAATAAACTCTCTATAACATAATGAATTGTCATAAAGTTACGTTCTTTTATGGTGAATGGCTACTGCTTTTAGGTGTTTTTATTGTTTTTAGTGATCATTGCTCACCTTCTGGCTCACAAAAGGGGGCCTCGGCACTGAACGTCATGCTCTCACCCGTGTACGGGTGTTTAATGGTCAGTTCTGCGGCGTGGAGTAATAATCGCGGTGCTAAGGATTTTGCCAGCGGATCGGCATAAAAGCCGTCGCCGAGAATAGGATGCCCAAGTGCCATCATATGCACCCTGAGTTGGTGTGAGCGTCCAGTAATCGGCTTTAGCTTAACGAGAGTCGAGCGTTTGGCGCGGCTTAACACCTCAAAGTGAGTTAATGAGAGTTTACCTATCTCGTGGTCAACCTTCTGTTTTGGGCGATTTGGCCAGTCACAGATCAGCGGATAATCCACGCTACCCGTCGCATTCTTAACATATCCCGCGACTCTGGCGAGATAGGTTTTGCTGGTTTCTCTATCGTGAAATTGGCGTTTTAGCTCGCGCTCGGCGCTACGAATGAGCGCAACCACGATGACACCAGAGGTCGCCATGTCGAGGCGATGGACGATTTGGCAATGCGGATGCTCGGCTTTTACCCGGGCGTAAACACTGTCGTAATGGGCGGGATCGCGACCTGGCACGGACAATAATCCCGAAGGCTTGTTGACCACGATAATGTCTTTATCTTGGTAAAGCACATCGAGCCAGGGAGTTGTCGGTGGTTGGTAAATAAAATCAGTCATAATCGCGCCTATTAAACAATGCGCGGCAAAGATACTCTGCTCGGCTCTGGGGTGCAAGTTTGTTGTCTCAGCTCCTTATCTCGCCTCGCTTTAATCCAGCGAAAAATGATTTGCAGATAGAGCTGGATTTGAGTTTTTGTTATACTCGTCACCTTTTTCGTGATTGTTCATTTTGAGCCAGTGAAGTATGAGCCAGCCAGAGATTTACACACCTGAGACACTTTCTCACGTTAATAACCGCTTAGAGTTATTGGCGCCTGCAAAAAATGCCGATTATGGCATTGAAGCCATTCGCCATGGTGCCGACGCGGTTTATATCGGTGGCCCCGCATTCGGCGCGCGTGCGACCGCGGGTAATAGTGTGGAAGATATCGCCCGTCTGTGTACTTTTGCTCATAAGTATCATGCGCAAGTGTTTGTGGCCATTAACACTATTCTGATGGACGATGAACTCGAAACCGCTGAAAAGCTGATTTGGGATGTGTATAACGCGGGCGCCGATGCACTGATTGTGCAGGACATGGGTGTATTGCAACTTAACCTGCCGCCGATTGCGCTGCATGCTAGTACGCAAATGGATAACCGTAATCCCGAGAAAGTCGCCTTCTTAGAGCAAGTGGGTTTTTCACAAGTAGTATTGGCGCGTGAGTTAGGCTTAAGCCAAATCCGTGAGGTTGCGGCACACACCAATATGCAGATTGAGTTCTTTATTCACGGCGCCCTGTGTGTGGCCTACAGCGGCTTATGTAACTTAAGTCATGCCTTCAGTAACCGCAGTGCAAACCGCGGTGAATGTTCGCAAATGTGTCGTCTGCCGGGCAATCTTAAGACTCGCCAAGGGGATGTGTTGGCGCAAAATGAGCACTTACTTTCATTAAAAGACAATAACCAAACCGATAACCTCGAAGCCTTGATTGATGCCGGTGTGCGCTCCTTCAAAATTGAGGGGCGTTTAAAGGACTTAAGTTACGTTAAAAACGTGACCGCCCATTATCGTCAAAAGCTCGATGCCATTATGGCGCGTCGCCCTGAGTTTGTAGCGTCATCCCATGGCCGTACTGAACATACTTTTACTCCGGATCCTGAAAAAACCTTTAACCGTGGCAGCACAGATTACTTTGTGAATGAGCGTAGCCAAGGGATTAAAGACTTCCGCTCGCCAAAATATATCGGGCAAGATGTGGGGAAAGTGGTCGCCATCGGAAAAGACTTTATTCAAGTCAGTTCAACCCACGAGTTTAATAACGGCGATGGTTTAGCGTATTTTCCGCCAAATTATGCGATGGCCAAACAGTCCGATGATAAATTGCAGGGACTGCGTGTTAACCGTGCCGAAGGTCATAAGCTGCATGTATTGCAGGTGCCGCGCGATCTGCGTGTCGGTATGACCTTATACCGTAACCATAATCAAGCCTTCGAGACTTTACTTTCTAAGGAGTCAGCCAAGCGTATTATCGGCGTCGACATGCGTTTAACCGATACTGCTACGGGCGTGGCGCTGACCTTAACGGATATTTACGGCCTCAGTGCAACGGTTGAGCTTACAGTCGAAAAGACGCCCGCCACCGACGCTGAAAAAACCTTGCAGACTATCCGTACTCAATTGTCGAAACTGGGCAGTACCGATTTTACAGCGCGCCAGATCAGTATCGAAACTGCCGAGCCTTGGTTCCTGCCTGCATCTGTGCTCAACGGCCTGCGCCGTGATGCGGTAGCAGCATTAGAACTTGCCCGTGTTGAAGGTTACCAGCGTCCAAAACCTTGGAAATATAACCAAGATGCCGTTTATCCATTCAAACACTTAAGTTACTTGGGTAACGTGGCAAACGAAAAGGCGAAAGATTTTTACCAACGCCATGGCGTGATTGAAATTCAGGACACCTACGAGAAAAACGGTGTAACTGAAGATGTGCCGTTAATGATCACTAAGCATTGCCTGCGATTTAACTTCAATCTCTGTCCTAAGGAAGTGCCGGGCATTAAGGCGGATCCTATGGTGCTTGAGATAGGTAACGATGTGCTTAAGTTAGTTTTCGATTGTCCAAAATGCGAGATGATGGTCGTCGGTGAAAACCGTCAGGTTCGCGGCCAAAAAGCCGTTTAATTCAGCTTGAAGGGTGATCAAGGGAGCATTGAGTATTCAATGCTCCCTTTTTGTTTTTAGGGTCGTTGTCGCTCTCCATGTTGCCACTTGGTTAACTACAGGATATTTTATTGAAAAATTTCAATAATAAAGGATGTCAGCATGGGATTGTTAGATGGGTTACTGGGGAATGCGTCTGAGGTCGATTTACAGGAATTGGCCGAAGAGCTGCGCCCAATTATGGGGATTCAGGAAGAATTAAAACTGGCCTATAAAGTGATCCGCGATCTGTTTGTATTTACCAACAAACGCTTGATTTTAATCGATAAGCAAGGGCTGACGGGCAAGAAAACTAGCTATCACTCAGTGCCCTATAAATCCATCACCCATTTCGAAGTGGAAACCACAGGCCATTTCGATATGGATGCCGAGCTTAGGATCTGGATCTCTGGCCAAAGTGTTCCTCTGGTCAAAGAGCTGAAACGCGGCACCGATGTGGTGGGGATCCAAAAGACCATAGCGACGTTCGCGCTCTAACCCTTACGTTTGCAATAGAGTTATCAGCAGGTCATCGCCTCATTGACTTGCTGATATTCAATCAATTCAAGACTCTATGATTTGAACCGCTGGACTGTTCTATCGGTTCACCATTCATCGTATAGGTTTCGGATAATTCGAGTCGGCCTTGTTTATCGTACTGATTGTGGATCCCCACCCAAAAGTGCTCTTGCCCCCGAAAATGTAAGTTGCCTTCTTCGGCGATTTGACGATTTGGATGATAGCGTTTCATGGCATAGAGTTGGCTATCTGGGTCAAATTTCAAATGGTAACTAAGGATAGGCGCCGACGTTTGTGGCTCCTTAGTATCGTTAGACTTAGCTATTGCCTCGACAATGTTATTGTCATCGACCTTGGTTTCCGCTGCCATCGTCTGTTGCTGCTCGGCGGCATCAAAATAGTGACGGGTTTCATTGAGCTTGCCATCGTCACTGAGCCAGGCTTCGCGCTGTAGTTGGCCTTGCGGTGTAAAACGTTGCCAGTGGCCGACATCCTGATAATCGTTATCTATCACTTTCACAAAACCAGACTCGAGTAATTCGCCTTGTTTTGAAAAGGCTTTTGAGCTGAATAGGTTCTCGTCTAGGCGAGTGAGCAGCCAACGGATAGCCCCATCCTCATAGTATTCGATGCGAGTATCGGGGTGGCCCGTTTGATAATATTCCCGTTGATTATCCTCAAGGTGATAGCCACAACGTGTGTTGGAGTGGCTCTCAAAGGATTCGAGAACCCCTTGCTTGTTATAGGAGGAGCTTTCCTTAAGGTAACCTTGGCCGTCGCGGACAAAATACTCCGCAATCGTCTTGATAGTACCGTCTTCATAAAACCAGCGGGCAGTGCCATCGCGATTGCCTTGAGTGTGGGGCAAATACATTTGAATTTGCTGGTTTTCATAGTATTCGATAAAGGGCGCGATTGAGAGGTTACGCTGATATTGGCCCTCGGCTGACAATACGCCGCTTGCATAATAGCTGCGGAAAAGGCCTTCTCTTAGACCCTTTTCAAGGTAGATCTCAAGGGAGAGTTGACCATTTTCATGGTACCAAGTGGCAAGCCCCTGCTCATGGCCATTTTCAAAGGGGATGCATTGTTCAAGCTGTCCGTTTGGATACCATTTCTCGCTGTTGCCATGGGCAACACCATCAACAAAATTGAGTTGATTTGCCAGCACGCCATTGGGGTGCCATTCCTGACGTAGACCGCAATTTAACCCCTGTGGATTGAGGCGTTCTCGCCAGGCGAGTTGGCCATCTTCGTAATAGGTTTCGAGGCTTTTGTCCGCGGCATCGAGATGAACTTCTTGCTTAAGATTGCCGTTGGTATGGTACCAAAGCTCTTTAACCAACTCCCCCATGTCATAGCTTAGCTCGGCCTGCAGCTTGCCATCTTCATAGTAGATATGCTCTGTGCCATGGATTTTTCCCGCCTGCATAGGGCGTATCAGCCACAGGGCGCCTGATTCATAATAGCGAGTTAACTGATTGATATAATTATCTTCGCTATCCTTTTCGGCGGTTTCTTTTATCTGACCATTGCTATAGTAGCGGGTCAGTAACATTCCCTCGGCGTGACGCTCCTCGACTTGATTGATTTTGCCTTCATTGTCATACCAAGTCTGGCGTCCGAGCTGTTGCTCCTCAATAAAATGTCCTTCGAACAGCAACACACCTAAGGCATTGAATTGGCGAGTGATGCCGTTGCGCTCACCAAAGTAATTGCAATCGACGGCCTGAGTGAGGTTGGGGGATTGGGTGACAATTCTGAGTAGATTCTGACCTTGCTCGGTCTCAATCTGGTGGAATGTCCGTTGCAGTTTGCCAGTGAGACTGCCGAAGTCCTGCATATCGCCTTGTACTCTGTACCTAGCATCGATATAAAAACGGCAGATCACTAATTCCTGCGGGTTTACCAGTGCCACTTGCCAGCGGGCTTGAGTTGTCGCTGCATCAGAATCCAGCACTAGGCTACAGGTCTTATCCTGACCGAGATAAAAATCTTGCACAGGGCCGTGTATCTCGATGCGGTCAAATTGGGTCTCGTGAAAGGTGCAGGATTCATGCTCTCGTTCCCAACCGAGCAGTTCGATCGTTTGCGGGCTGTCGAAGTTGTGGCGGGTAAATTCTTCGTGGGTTTCTGAATGAGTGGCTTGCGCCGGAGTCGATTGAATGGCAAGACTAAAATAGGGTTTGAAGGTACTGGATGGGAGCGGAGCGGGATTGGGAGAAGTTTGAAGAGGTATGTCTTGATGGGCGCAGCTTTTTTCTTTGGTATTAAATAACTTAGCTTTAAACGCGCGAAACAACGACATAGGTCAACTTCTCCATATCCATATGATACAACTGTCTTATCTTGTCATCTCATAAGGCTCATAGCCCTAAGAGCGCCTATGATAACGGTTTATACTTTGGTTTCTCAATAGATTATCTTGCTCTCGAGCCATGATAAGGATTCAAGATGCTACAAAATTTTTATCAGTCACTTCCCGGTGATTTATCACAAGAAGTGTTCGAAACCCTTGCTTGCAATGGCAAGGTGAAGATAGAGCGCATTATCTCGCAAGGCCATTCAACGCCTGTGGGGGAGTGGTACGATCAATCTCAATATGAGTGGGTGATGTTGCTCAAAGGGGAGGCGCAGCTCGAATTCGAAGATGCTCAGTTAGTTACCCTTAAACCAGGGGATTATCTCACCCTAGCGCCGCATCAAAAGCACAGAGTCGCTTCGACCAGTTCAGAGGGCGAAACCCTATGGCTGGCAGTATTTTACGATGCTGAAACGGTATAATGCAAAGACGCTATATCTTGGCGGCTATTTGAGTTGCCATTGCCAGCTCGGCGTATTGAGTAAATCCTGCCCCACTATTTGGGTTTGCCCTAGATTTTTATCCAGTGCCAAAGTATTGCAGTGCTCAAACTGACTCAAGGCATTAATCAAGCGGTTAGCGTGGGACACGACCCAAAGCTGACACACCTCGGAAGCCTTGGCGATAAGCCGAGCCAAAGCGGGCAATAAATCGGGATGCAGGCTGGTTTCGGGCTCGTTTAATACCATTAGCTCGGGTGGCCTTGGGGTGAGTAATGCGGCAATAAGCAATAAATACCTCAGGGTGCCATCGGAGAGTTCACTGGCATGTAGTGGCCTTAATAAGCCCTGCTGGTGGAATTCGAGTTGGAGTATCCCACCCGCTTGGGGCGTGATACGCACCTTGGCCCCCGGAAAAGCATCGGTCACCGCATGATCGAATGCGGCTTTATCGCCAATCTCAAAAATGGTTTGTATGGCAGAGGGGAGATCTCGACCGTCATGGTGCAATACGGGTGTGGCTGTCCCGAGCTGTGGACGACGCGCCGGGGCTTCGGCATCGGTTCGAAAGTGATCGTAAAAGCGCCATGCGCGAATGCTGTCCCTGAGCGTTAATACTTCAGGGCTACGCTCCGGATCGGCAAGTTCGGTAAAAATGCTGTCACCGCTTTGCAGATGGGCGCTCAAGGTGAGCCAACCTTGTCCCTCAGGGCTGCGACTCTTCACCATAGGGCCGCGCCGCTCGACTAACACGCTGGCGGGGCGATATTTGGGGCCATTCCAAATCGCCTCGCGTTTAATTTGCGGATCTAACCCAAACAGAGTGGTGGAGTCGGGTTTGGGGAGACCAAGTTCAATCAGATAACTAAAATCTTCGCCCGCAAATCCGAGTTTTAGGCGTTTTGGCGCTTGTCTGACTGTAGCTTCAATTGGCGTATCGCCCGCTAACATGCCCTTGGTGAGATTTTCAGGTCCCGCCCAAAAACAGGAGTCTAAGCCGCCTTCCTGCGCCAAAGCATTAACAACGCCACCCTGCGCTGTTTGAGCGAGTAGTCGTAATGCTTTGTATAAATTGGATTTCCCACTACCGTTAGCGCCGGTCACTAAGTTTAAGCGCCCAAGGGGTAAGACTATCTCCCGCAAGGTGCGATAGTTAGAGATGGCTAGGGTAGTCAGCATGACGGTCCGTTTTCTCGAGTAATTTTTCGCAATTTAACCCTGACTGAGTTAGCGCGGGCTTAGATGAGTACTTGATTGAGCACTCTTTGCCAGTTTCCGCCCATAAAACGGTCGCGATCGGTCGACTTAAAGCGGGCCTTAGCTAAGGCATCGTCGATACGGCTCATTCGCTCGATATGGTTTAGCTCGGGAATCACCACATGCCTTGGCTCCGCATCAAAACCTAACACTTTTTTAGCCCTTAGGCTGTACCACCATTCCTGATATTCCTTCACGCCCTGGGCATTGTCGTTATTCAGGGCTAACAGATTTTCTTGGCCTCTGAGCGGGTAATCATTGGCGATGGCAACACAATCGACCCCGCCGACTCGGGCGACATATTCTAACTGGCGGATATAGTCATCGACAGTTGGAACGGCATTATTAGTGAGCCAAAAGCTCATCATAAAGACCCCGAATACGCCGCCTGAATCGGCAATGGCGCGGATCACTTCATCGGGGCTACAACGGGCATGTTTGACAATACCCCGCGCTGCGCCATGGCTTTGGACTATGGGCGCGCGGCTGAGTTTGGCTACATCTAACGCGGTTTGGGCACTGGAGTGGCTGACATCGACTAAGATATTGGCATGATTGAGTTTTTCAATCAGTGCACGGCCATGGGCCGTAAGAGGTTTATTGAGTCCGCCATTGGCATCGTTATCGAGGGCGCCGCCCGCAAAGGTATTGCCGTAATGGTGGGTAAGTTGCAGTGCTCGCAGACCTTGGCGGTGAAACTCATCGACGCGGGCCCATTGGTTGGCCTCGCTGTCTTCTTCAACGCAATCTGCTCCTTGGATTTGGAAGAAAACCGCAGTGCGATTGCTGTCCCGCGCCAATTGGATATCGCGTCCAGTTAAGCCTTGCAGGAGAATGTCAGGGTGTTCGCTGACGCGTTTCGCGGCTTGCTGGATGCTTTCCATACAGGCTTTGTAGGTGCGCTTGTAGTTTAAGGTACCGTCGGCTTGTTCAATGGTTTCGATGGCAGAGATATCACACAGAAAGGCATCGAGCCCCGATGCCGGAACATCGGCTAAATCATCGGGCAGAAAGGATAAACCATCGATATATAAGCGCCGAGAGCGCGGCGCAGCAAGGCTGGAGAAACTGGCAAAGGGACAAAGTAGCGTGGCGGCGCCAATCCCTTTTAACAGCGTTCGACGATCTTGATTAACAGCCTTCATGGGCGTGCGCTCTCCTTCAGATGAAGCTAATTTTTACTTCTTTATACCCTGTTAAGGCGTAGAAGTCTTTGATTAAATCCCTCTTTTACCGATTTAACCCACAGATTGATTTAGGGTTTTACCGCATCAATCATCGCCTTGGCTAAGGCATGTAAGCCATTGGTGCGCGAGGGGCTTAATTGACCCTCTAGCCCTAATTGTTTGAAATAGGCAGAAGGGTCAAAGGCGAGTATCTCGTCGCTCTGTTTGCCGTGACAGGCACTCAGCAGTAAACCGATTAATCCCTTCACAATCCGTGCATCGCTATCGGCCAGAAAATAATGCTTAGCGTCTCGCTCTAGATGGTACAGCCAGGCATCGCTCTCGCAGCCTTTCACTTGGGCGGACTCAAGGCGAAACTCATCCGCTAAACTCGGTAAGGTTTTACCTAATAACATGATTTGGCGATATCTTTCCTGCCAGTTCGGCGCTTGCTCAAAACGGGCTAACAGGCTTGAAGCCTCCTCAACCGAGTAATCAAACTCGGTGGTAGCGGGCATGATTGGCAATGTCATGGCGAAAATGTCCTCTTGTTTAGCGTGTTGCCTGATGGCGCAATGATGTTAGCCCTTAGCGAGCGGATTAGAGCAGCAAGTCTTTGACTGAGACTAAGGCGGCAATAAAGCGGTCGATATCGGCTTTATTGGTGTAGATACCAATCGATGCTCGGCAGCAGCCCTTCAAGTTAAGGCTTTGCATCAAGGGCATGGCGCAGTGATGGCCACAGCGCACGGCAACGCCTTGTTGGTCTAATAAAATCCCGACATCTTGATGATGTTCATCGCCCAGGTTAAAGGCAACCGCACCGAGATTATCACTATGGGCCGCATAGAGATGCACATCTCCGAGGGCGCGAAGCTGCTGCTGTAAATACTGCAGTAGTTCTGCCTCGTGGGCCTGAACCTCTGGCGTGAGGTATTGTTGCAAAAAGCGGATAGCGGCGCCTAGGCCGATGACTTCACTGATGGGTGGGGTACCCGCTTCTAAGCGATTGGGTAGGCTGCCAAATTCGGTGCCATCGAAGCTCACTCGTTTAATCATCTCGCCGCCCGTTAACAGTGGCGTGAGCGTCTCTAATTTATCGAAGCGGCCATAAAGTACACCAATGCCAGTCGGGCCATACATCTTATGGCCTGAAAAGACATAAAAATCACAATCGATAGCGGCCATATCTAAGCTTAAGTGTGCAACCGCCTGTGCCCCATCGACTAAGGTGATAGCACCCTGCGCCTTGGCTTGTTGCACTAACTCGACAACAGGATTCACAGTGCCTAAGGCGTTCGACACATGGCACAGGGCGACAACCTTGGGCTTGAGGGCGAGTAGCGCTTGATAGGCATGGCGATCGAGCCTGCCATTCTGATCGAGAGGGATGGGTTTAATGATCGCGCCCGTGCGTTTTGCCAATTCTTGCCACGGCACTATGTTGGCGTGGTGGGCGGCGGTATCGATCAAAATCAGATCGCCCGCAGCTATCTGTGGCGTTAAGCCATAGGCAACTAGATTGATCGACTCTGTGGTGCCGTGGGTGAAGATGATTTCTTCGCGGCGCTTAGCATTAATAAACCCTTTTAACTCATCGCGGACTTTCTCGTAGCTAGAGGTCGCGCGCGCCGATAACTGGTGCGCCGCACGGTGCACATTGGCATTGTCGTTCAGGTAATACTGCGCCATGGCATCTAACACGGATTGCGGCTTTTGGCTGGTGGCCGCGGTATCGAGATAACACAGGGGATAGTCGCCCAACATTTGCGAGAGGGTAGGAAATTGCGAGCGGATTTGGCTATGGCTATCGGGCAATGTTGTGTCGGTCGAGGCTGAGTGTGTCATCTGGGGCTTAACGCAATAAAAAGGCTTTTGGATCTTCGGTTATCTCTCACCTGAATGCAAGTTTTCATCGGTTGAGGGCGTGTGGTTTGCAAGGGGACGCTTGGGCCGGTAAGGGATTGACACTCAGTTGCCTACTTGGATTAGGTGAATCGGGTATGCTAAAGGTTTTATTTTTCGTTTATAAGCGCTTAGCCTAAGCGGCAAAGCGTAAAACTCCAACTATGCTAAATACAGACAAAGGGATCCTTGGTAGTTGGAGTTCAAAGCTTATGCTTGGTTTTTTTAAAGATTTACGGATCAAATATAAGATGGGCAGCCTTATCGGTATCATGCTGCTACTCATGCTGTTATTAGCGGCTTTTAGCCTACTAAAGATGAAGCGGGTAACGGATGAAATCCACACTATTACCGCCGAAAACCTCCCCCTAGTTAAGTTATCGAGTGAGGTCACTATTTTGCAGCTCGAGAGTTCGATTAGCCTTGAAAAGGCTTTTCGCGCTTCAGAGATCCCAGTCTCAGCCCAGGAGCGATTAATTGAAGGCTTTATTGGTGAAGTGATTCAACATAAAGAGCGAATTAACGGCGAGTTACTCTCCACACAGACCATGCTAAATGAGGCGTTAACCCTCCCTCAACCGCCTGAATTACGCGACAAAACCCAACAATTGATCCAAGAAGTCACCGACATCATTCGCGTTTATCGCGACTATGATGCCCAGCTAGCGACAGTGGTGAATGCGATACAGCAACATACTCAGGCCACGGCGTTGGTGCAGCAGGTGAGCGACCTTGAGCGAACTCAATCCCAATTCAACACCCAGCTCAGCCAGTTTGCGCAGCGTTTAGAGCAAATGACCCAAACCGCGGTATCCATCACTGAGGATGAGGAGAAAAGCGCGATTTACGGCCTGATGGTGATTTCGTCGGTCGCCCTCATCTTGGGATTAGGCATAGGTATGTTATTTAGTCAGTACATAGTGCGGTCTATTACACGCTTGCGTAATGCCGCCGCCATGATGGAGTCGGGCAACTTTAGCCGAGTGCTTCAAGCAGAATCTAAGGATGAGCTTGGCGAGTTAACCTTGAGCATGAATCAAATGGCCTTGACCCTGAGCCAAACCGTGGGGCATGTGATTGGGCGCAGCGAAGAAATTGCCTCTATGGTGACAGAGCTCAATGCGGTGGCAGAAAATAATCGCAGGGCAATACTCAGCCAACAGGAAGATACTGACCAAGTCGCCGCCTCGATGACACAAATGGCGGCGACCATTACCGAGGTTGCTAGCAGCGCCGAAACGGCATCCTTTTCGGCGGGCCAAGCGGAAGGCCGAGCCAAGGACAGTTGCGCCGTTGTGGAGGCCAGCGAGCGGATCACTCAGCAACTAGTGGAGAGTGCCCAGCAATCGAGCCAACTTATCCAGCAACTCCAAGCCAGCACAGGCAAAATTTTAAACTTTGTTTCCGTGGTGGATGCCATTGCGGGGCAGACAAATTTACTGGCGTTAAACGCCTCCATTGAGGCGGCTAGGGCGGGCGATCAGGGACGGGGTTTTGCCGTCGTTGCCGACGAGGTGCGCGCCCTCGCGACGCGCAGCCAAACCGCCACCCAGGAAATCAGTCAGCTTATTCAAACCTTAGTGCTCGATGCCCAGTCGGCCGTCGACTCATTTGGTAAAAATGAGCAGCAAATCAATGAGTCATCGCTCCAAGTTAAGCAAATTAAACAAAACTTGTTTGAGATCTTAGATGCCTTAACTCAGCTCTCGCAGGCCAATGCTCAAGTCGCCACCGCCAGTGAGGAGCAGGCAGTGACCGCCGAAGATATCAGCGAGCGTTTAAATACCATTCGTGATTCGGGAGAATCAGTACTTAATAGCGCATTTGAAACGGCTAAGGCCAGCGAATCCCTCTCGCAGCAGGCCAACACCCTACGCGAAGCCATGCAGCAATTTAAGGTGCGTGAAGCCTAATAACTTCAAGATTGTAGATAAGTTAGTTCTCAAACAAAGATGCCCAGCACTCAGTGCTGGGCATCTTTTTTACGCATCTTATTACGGGGCTTTGGGGCTCGAAATCGAATTAGGATTTTACGCGATTAGGGCGGTTATCAGGTCGATGCGAGGGCTTTTTGTGCTCACCGCTGGCGGAATTAGCATTCGGCTGAGCGCGGCCTTGGCGGCGTGAGTCAGAATGTTGTTTCTCGCTGCGAGCCTGTGGGCTAAGTTGTTGCGCCGCTGAATGAGGCTGGCCTTTGGCTTTATGTTCGCTATTAGCCGGGCCTTTGCCGCGCGGAGGACGTTTATCCTGTGGTTTTGGCGTACGGCCAGCTTCGGTACTTGAGTGCGTATTTTTATTCTCAGCGTTTTTTGCCGCTTGAGGACGCTTATGCTGGCCTTGATTATTGCGCTGGCCTTGGTTTGGACTTGAGTTCTTTTGCTGCGCAGCGCCGTCGCCGTCTGGCGTTTTACGACCATCGCGGCCTGTACCGGCTCTTGGCGAGGGTTTACCTGCGCTGCGATGCTTACGTTGGCTTGCTACGGCTTTGATTTTGTTCTCTTTACCATGGGTATTTAGGGTCGATTCGGGGAGCGCATGCACAGGGCTGAAGCCTTCAACCTCCTGCCTTTCAAGTACGCGATTGATCAAACGCTCAATGTCCCTGAGCAGCTTAGTTTCTTCGCTACTGACTAAGGATACCGCTTGGCCTAAGGCGCCAGCACGGCCGGTGCGGCCAATGCGGTGCACATAATCCTCGGGGACATTGGGCAGATCGAAGTTCACTACTTGTGGTAATTGGTCGATATCGAGTCCGCGCGCCGCAATATCGGTCGCCACGAGCACGCGCACTTCGCCACTCTTAAAGTCGGCTAAGGCTTTGGTGCGTGCGCCTTGGCTCTTATTGCCGTGGATTGCGGCGGCGCTGATCTCGGCTTGAATAAGACTCTTAGCCAGTCTATTTGCGCCGTGTTTAGTGCGTGAAAACACTAAGACTTGCTGCCAGTTTTCCTGCTTGATGAGCTGAATTAGCAGCGCCGATTTTTGATTCTTATCGACGGGACAAATCCATTGTTTGACTGTGTTTGCCGCGGCGTTGCGTGGCGTAACTGAAATTTCTACCGGTTGATTTACTAGGCCTTTGGCCAGCTCACGGATTTCATCGGAGAAGGTCGCCGAAAACATCAGGTTTTGTCGTTTAGCGGGCAACATGGCGAGGATCTTTTTGATATCGCGAATAAATCCCATGTCCAACATGCGATCTGCTTCATCCAGCACTAAGACTTCGAGTTGATTAAACTTCACCGCTTTTTGCTGCTCAAGATCTAATAAGCGTCCAGGCGTGGCGACCAGTACATCTACCCCGTGGCGTAGCTTTTGAATTTGGGGATTAATTGGCACGCCACCAAAGACCACCGCTGAGCGCAATGGCAGGTATTTACCATAGGTTTCAACGCTTTCGCTTACTTGAGCCGCTAACTCGCGCGTGGGGGTTAGCACTAGGGCGCGGATTTGTCCCGCCTTGGCTTTATTGCCTTTAGAGAGTAATTCGAGCAACGGCAGGGTAAAGCCTGCGGTTTTTCCTGTCCCCGTTTGGGCCGCAGCCATCACGTCTTTACCCGTCAGTACGGCGGGAATCGCCTGTGCTTGAATAGGAGAGGGTGTGTCATAACCTTGTTCAGTCACGGCTTTTTGGATCGGTGCAGATAAACCTAGGGAGGAAAAACTCATTAATGGGTCTCTTGTGGCAGCAAAGTGTCGCAGCAGTAGTATGGCCGAATTGGCGGGCGTGCAGCTTACATGAAGAGGCGCTAGATCGCCATGTTTGAAAGTGGTTTGTTGTCTATCTGGCGCAAAAGCCGATTCAGGAGTGGCTAATTTATCGACCTATCAGTATCTTGTTCAGTATTTAGGGAAAGATCACGCTTGTGTTAATTTCATTGCTTCTAAGTAATCTAACTTGGGGTAAAATTAACAAACATCCTCAATAGGTTGCAAAGACGTTAGTCATCAATCGGATTAGTAAAGATAACTGGGAAATTTTCCCTTTGTAGCTTGAATTCAGCAGCATTGAATTCTTAGGATGAGTCCTCTTAGGCATATTGACGCTCCATGGCAGGTGGATTATGACAGCAATACAGCATATTGAACGCCTCGCACGTGGTCGAAGTGAACAGGCCGTGGCGGTTATTCGAAACGTGCAGCAGATGTCCAACATTCCCATGCAGGAGATGCAAGCGGCGCTGAAGCAATTGTTACACTGTGGTCGAGTCGCACTGCATTTTCATCCCGACAGAATCGATAGTCGCGGTATCACAGTGGCCGAAGGATTATTGCGTGATGGTCAATACCGCAGCCAATTCGAAACCCATATCTCCAACGGACAGTTATCCCCCGAGTTAGGTGGGCCAAGGGATCATTGGGAAAATCAACTCTTTGGCGATGCTTACAAGGGGACTAAGTCTCGGCCTAAGTATGGCGCCTTGGATTTAGGCATGTGGCAGGATGGCCCAGCCCCGCGTTTTGGCAGCTGTTATTTGCTGACCCATTCGCAGTTGCTCACACGCTCGACGTTCACTTATTTAGACTCCTACCGTAACCCGAAGGAAAAGGGGACTTTATCCTGCTTTGATGATGTATTAGCGGCGCTGCTCACCGAGAGTTTTGAGCGCCACTATGCCTTGGGGAAAGTGGATTTTAAACCGCTCAACGTGATCCAATATTTGGCGCATCAACTGAATTCATCTTTGCTATCGCGCTTTGAACGGCCGATGTCGAACAATCTCGACCATTATATTGAGGCGCAGATCCACGGTGATGTGTCCCTCGATGAAGACATTGCCATGCTGGTGGCAGATCCTAGTTTTAAAGGGACTGAAATCGGTGCCACCTTGAGCAAGCTCTGTGATCGCTATGATATCGAGCTGCAATACCATAATGGTTTTAGCCTGCACACGGCGCAGATCCCCAGTGATTTCCGTGGACCGACTATGCCATCTTTGGCGAGTCGCATTGCTATCGACGAGCGTGTCGATGCCTATGCCATTGGCGTGGCGGCGCGGGATTTATACCATTCGCCCCAGCATTGGCGCGATCGGGGGAACCGTGCTCAGGTGGCACACGAGCTCAAGCTGCTCTGGCATGTGTTAGTCAAATACGGCGCTCAGCAATAATTAAGGCCGATTGATTAAGCTGGCGGCGAGAGTTGACTCTGGGTTCCCGCACTTTGGGAATTTATTGATCTTTATCTCATTTTTGTGAATAGGCTAACAAAAGCTTCCGCTAAGGTTTCATCTACCTTGGATGCCTGCGATACTGCGTCCCTATCGAACCTTTTCAACACTTGCAAGCCCCTCGGGGTCACTCAGTGTTAGCCTATTTCTACAACCTACTGCTTTGCTAGTTTCTGTTGGAGCACCATGGATAAGTCGTTAGAAAAGTCCCTTCTCGTTTGGCTCAAGTCGCAAAAAAAGGCCTGTGGCTGGTTTGTTAAGCTCTCCGTATGGTGTGGAATGTTAAGCGCTATTGCATTGATAGCACAGGCTTATCTGATAGCTACACTCCTCGATGGCGTCATTGTTGGCAATGCCTTGCAGGCATTTACTGATGGAGTGAATAGCACGCCAATTCAGCCGGCTGTGGGGGCAAGCGATTATCTGCCACATTTTATGGCCTTGATTGGCTTAATGTTGTTGCGAGCAATACTCGCCTATGGACGCGAGCGCGCCAGTTTTGAAGCGGGCAAACGCTTACGCCAACAAATCCGCAGTGCGGTAATGGATAAGTTAACTCGGCTCGGCCCCGCGTTTATTAAAGGTAAACCCGCAGGCAGTTGGGCGAGCATAGTCTTAGAGCAAGTGGAAGATTTACAAGATTTTTATGCCCGTTATTTACCGCAAATGACCCTTGCTGGTGTGATCCCCTTATTGATCCTCATCGCCGTGTTTCCCATCAACTGGGCGGCGGGGCTGATTTTGCTATTAACCGCGCCTCTAATCCCGCTGTTTATGATCCTCGTCGGTATGGGCGCGGCCGATGCTAACCGTAAAAACTTCAATGCCTTAGCCAGATTAAGTGGCCACTTTATGGATAGATTAAAAGGGCTTTCGACCTTAAAACTCTTCTATCGGGGTGATGCTGAGCTTAAGGTGATCGAAAAAGCCTCGGAGGAGTTCCGTAGCCGTACTATGTCTGTGCTGCGAATGGCCTTTTTAAGCTCGGCGGTGCTAGAGTTTTTTGCCGCGGTATCGATTGCCGTATTAGCGGTTTACTTTGGTTTCAGTTATTTAGGTCACCTCGATTTTGGTTACTATGGCGCGCACGCTCAACTTGGGCCTAATGCGAATGAAGGTTTACCTTTTAGCCTGTTTGTTGGCTTATTTATCTTAATTTTGGCGCCTGAGTTTTATCAGCCGCTTAGGGATATGGGCACTCACTACCATGCTAAAGCGCAGGCGATTGGCGCTGCCCAAGCATTGATGACGCTGCTGGATCATCCTGAGCCATCGGGCTTTAAGCTAGAGTCGGGTTTTAAGCTAGAGTCGGGTTCTGGACTAGGTTCTTCGCAGGAAAAGATAGGGCAGCAGACGCGACTCGATAAGCTGACTCACCTTAGCGTAAAAGATCTAGAAGTCTTTAGTACCGATGGCAGCCGTTTACTCGGCCCCATCAGTTTTGAGTTGAAGCAGGGCGAACATTTGGCTCTGGTAGGCCCAAGCGGCGCCGGTAAAACCAGTTTACTCAATGCCTTATTAGGATTTTTGCCCTATAAAGGCAAGCTGCTAATTGATGGGGTTGAACTCGCAAGCTTAGATCTTGCCCATTGGCGACAGCAGTTAGCATGGCTTGGGCAGGAGCCGCAGTTATTCCATGGCACAGTGCGAGAAAACGTCGCCTTAGCCAATCCCGAAATGACGGATGAGCAGATATGGCAATTGCTGGAGCAGGCCAATATCCATGAGTTTGTCCGCAGCCAACCCCTAGGTTTAGCCACGCTGATAGGCGAGCAGTCATCGACCTTATCGGTCGGGCAGGCGCAACGTATTGCGCTTGCGCGGGCATTGGGACAGGCGGCGCAAGTCTTTATTCTCGATGAACCGACGGCGAGTTTAGACAGTGTCAGCGAACAACTCGTTAGCCGCACCTTAAAAGCGGCGATGGCGGGTAAGATGGCCATTATGGTGACCCACAGAGTCGATCAGCTGGACCATATGTCGTCCATCCTAGTGCTCGATAAGGGCGAAAAAGTCCAGCGGGGGGATTTTGCGACGCTGTCAACTGAGGTGGGGTTATTCCAAACCATGTTGCATGAAAATACTGAATCAGTAGCCGATATTGGGCTGGAATCACCCATGCCCGATAGCCACAGCGATATCGCGTTAGGGACAACCGAGGGAGCCGCACAATGAAAATACTCCTTCCCTTTATCCGGTTGTTCTCCCACCAATGGTTAATGATGGCCGTTGGGCTAGTACTCACCCTAACCACACTCATGGCGGGGATTGGTTTATTGTCGCTGTCGGGCTGGTTTTTATCGGCGACGGCGGTGGCGGGATTAACGGTTATTGGCTCCCAATCCTTTAACTTTTTTACTCCCGCGGGGGGCGTACGATTCCTTTCTATCGCGCGAACGGCCAGTCGTTACGGTGAGCGTCTCGCGACCCATGAGGCGACCTTTAAATTACTGACTGAACTCAGAGTTTGGGCGTGGCGAAAACTCTTCCCACTCAGCGCTAAAAATCTGCAGGGGCTGCGCCGTGCGGATATGCTCAACCGCCTCGTGGCGGATATAGATACGCTCGACCATCTGTATTTAAGATTGTTGACGCCGATGGCGGCTTCCTTGCTGATGACTGCGTTGTTATATCTGTTCCTCGCATGGTTTGATGCCAAGCTGGCCCTAAGTTTATGCCTGTTTTTAGTGGTGGTTTGGCTGCTGCTACCACTACTGTTTTATCGGCTTGGGCATGAGCCAAGTCGCAATATGTTGGAGACCAAACGCCAATATCGAGTGCAGTTGCTTGAGATGCTGCAGGGCCAAGCTGAGTTGAGTTTATTTGGTGCGAACGCCAGATACAGACACAAGCTCGATGAGGCCGAGCAGGCGTTATTTGCCAGCCAAGGGGCGATGGCGAATATCACCGCCTTGAGCCAAGCCATGCTGATCCTAGCGACGGGCTCTGCACTCATCATGATGCTATTTTTAGCCGCCAATGGCGTGGGCGATGCCGTGCCTCCCGGCCCCATGTTCGCCTTGATGGTGTTTGCTACTATGGCCTGCGTCGAAATGATGATGCCAATCGCGGGCGCTTTCCAACATTTGTCAGGCTGCGTGCTGGCGGCGACACGAATTCACGAAATCACCGAGCAGGAAAGCGATATTCGTTTTAGCGAAGATTCAACGCTTAAGGCGACATCGGGCGGGCTGCAGATGACGGATATCCATTTTGGCTATCACGACAATCAGAGCGTTCTGCAGGGCTTATCCTTAACGGTACAGCCCGGGCAAAAGGTGGCGTTATTGGGCGCGACGGGCTGCGGTAAATCCAGTTTATTATCCTTAATTACCCGTGAATGGCAGGCGCAGCGAGGCCAAATTTGCCTAGATGGTCAGCCGCTGACGGACTATAGCGAGGCCGCCTTAAGATCGGCGATGACAGTCGTGAGCCAGCGAATTTACCTGTACGCGGGCACGCTGCGGGAGAACCTTGCCATTGCCTTGCCTGTGCCAGAAGGGCAAAAGCGTACCGCCAATGACGAGCGTTTTATCCAAGTATTACAGCAGGTAGGTTTAGGCGAATTACTTAAAGGTGACAAGCCTCTCGATATGTGGATTGGTGAGGGCGGCCGGCAGTTATCGGGCGGTGAGCAGCGCCGTATTGGTGTGGCAAGGGCATTGCTGCGTGATGCGCCTTTGTTACTGTTAGATGAGCCAACCGAGGGCTTAGATAAGCGCACCGAGCGGGAGATCTTAAGTTTACTGCTTGAATTTGCAAAGGATAAAACCCTGCTAATGATCAGCCATCGATTAACGGCGATGGCCAAGATGGACCAAATTCACCTCCTCGCCGAGGGGCAAATTGTGGCGTCGGGCAACCATGAGCAGTTACTTCAAACGTGTCCCGCCTATCAGGCGCTCTATCGTCGCTTAGCTTGAGTCTGGATGTCGAATGGGTGAGAAATACGCGCAGCAGGAGTGAAGCCTTTATATGAGTAACCCAATGCCAGCAGACATGGTGCCAAAAGAATTGGCACCAAAAGAATTGGCAGCAAAAGAATTCGCTCCGCAAATTAACGCCCATTTTAACGGTAAGTTTGAGGTAGAGCTTAAGTATCGACTCACGGACCGTGAGGCCTTTTGGGCGCGTTTAAGTGCCAAATCCCCCGAGGTGATGCTCGAGGATAATCTTGAGCATGACTGCTATTTTGATTCGCCCTCAGTGTCGTTAGCGGCGGAGCATAAAAGCCTATGTATTCGCGAGATGCAGCCCTCTGGCATCATGCTGTGGATAGTGAAAGGGCCCGAGAAGGACCGCTGTGAGGCGGTTAATATCACGGATGCCAACAAGGCCAAAAGTATGCTGCGGACGTTAGGCTATCAATGTGTGCTTGAGATTAAAAAACGTCGCAGCGTGTATTTTCTCGGGGAATTTCACTTAACGCTTGATTGGCTCGAAGGCTTAGGTGACTTTGCCGAGCTTGCTATTATGACTAATGATGAAGCTAAGCTGCCAATCTATGAGGCGCAGCTCCTCGCCTTAGCCGCAGAGCTTGGGCTAGAGGAATCACAGCGGGAGTTCTTATCTTACAGACAGTTACAGATGGCTATACAAGGATAAGCGAGGCATCCCAAGTCCATTTGGGGATGAATCGACAAAAGGCGCGGCGGCTTATCTTCCTAAGCGCTGCGAAAAGGCTAAGTAACGTTTGACCTCTTCTTCGGGGAATCGCAATTCTTCACCGTCTTTCACACTACTGAGCAGGTTTTCCCGCGCATAGCGTTTGATCGTTGCCGGACTCTTATCCAGCAACTTGCATACTTCATCCACAGTTAACAGATTATCACTCATGGCTCACTCCCATTATTGATTGGTGATTAACCCAATGAGTATAGAACAAGAATCAGACTGCGCTTTGGCTGGCACAGTCTTAGGTTAGCTGGCGACTACTTGGCTTGGCGCTGGGTTTCTCGCGCCTGATATTCGCTACCTAAATGTGCCTTGGCGGCGGTAATGGCTATTACGGCGCGGGATTTAAATTCGCGGCGATACAGGGTGACCACCACAAACAGGCTAGCCAAAATAAACAGTATCGGGTGCACAAACCAGCAGAGCACAGCCATCGAAAAGTAGTAAGCTCGCAGGCCATAGTTATAGGAATGGGCGGCTTGGTCTTGCACCGTCGCCATTTGCCGCGCGTAGGCTTTGAGGTTGTCATTGGCGCCTTCGCTATCCATGGGGCCTGCGCCTATCATCACGTTCACAAAGCCGTATTGGCGCATTGACCAAGTAAATTGGAAAAACGCCATCACGAAGATCACCACCAACAGCGCTAACTTCACTTGGACTAAGGAGTGATTCGGCGGCGTAGCATAGGGAATCGTAGCAATCACGGCTTCGAGGCGTTCAACCTGGGCAAATAAGGTTAATACCCCCGCGAGCACGAACAACGTGGTCGAGGCAAAAAAGGCAATATTACGCTCAAGGTTCGCTAATAACGCCGCATCGCCTACCCGCACGCCTCGAGTCATCAGCTCGAGCATCCAGTAAATTCGATGTTTATGCAGGCCACGGGCAATACAGTCGGTATCCTTCGCTTTGCGTCGGGCAAAAGCGGTATAGCCAGCCCAAGAAACGATAAACCACGTTAATGCAGAAATATCTAATAGCGAGAATGTCATAGCTGCCTTGAGAAAGTGACTTTGAGAAAGTAAAAAATCGGTTGATTGAATGGCGATTATGAAGGTTTTTATCTCTTAGGCGCAATCCCCTCATATCGCTTTCAAATCTCACCTATTCACAATTTGAAGCCGCTCACATTGGCTTTCAAACGTCTTGCTTAGTGAGACTCAGTTTTGAGGAAATTCATGTGAGGTAAGTGAGTGAGAAAAATGCGTTGGGGTCATACCTCGGAGCGGGGCGCTTGAGGATTAAGTGTCCTTAATGCTATTGCGTTAAATGGCGGCCGTTCGGCCGAGGTGAATCAAAGTCGTGGGGCTTCACCCCACACCCGACCAAAAGGGGAAAAACGCCTGTTCCCCTTTTGGAAATCCCCCGGCGTCCCTAGCGAAGTTACATGCATTGATGAGTGGCTTCGTGCTTATTCGAAAATAGCTAACGCTTCCGATGGGGCGTCCCTTCCCCCCGAAAGCTACGCAGACGTCCTATCTGCGTCACGCGATTTTCTTCAACGCCCTTCAGCAACTTCGCAGGGGAAGGTGAACTTCTGACGCAACTGTGCGAGCTATTAGTCCCCGAAGATCTGTGCCTGTCTTGTCTTTTGTCCCATCTTTTTGTTAATGGTTAGAACTTAGTTCGTTCTAATTATTAAGTGGCCGGGACATAATGAGTCCATGATTTTTGCAATATCTTGGCAGGTCATTGGTTTTTCACGCAAATTTAAATCGTTGTATAAGCTATCAATTGTCCCCGTAACTGGATCTAAATATGTTGCTTTTGAAATGTTTATAACAAATTCAAGTTGATCACGGTTAGATTGAAGTGCACACTTTTTCAACAGGATTTCATTCAAATTGTAATATTCATTTCTCTTTTGAACATCACGTTGCTTTTCATATGGACAATTCTTATTGGTGATTGATTGTGTCATCAGGCTTAAGTCTGTTTTTGTACTTGAAAAGTCAAATATTGGACTGGCTATGATTGCAGCAATAATACCGACAACCATAAATATTGCACAAATTGTCTCCCAATATCCTTCATAAAGAGTGAACGGGTTTATACGTAGGAAAAAAGGAATGGTGACTAATAACGCAACCAAGAAGTATAGGACCGCAGCTAACGGTTGGTTTTCTGCGATTTTTTTGAAAATCATGTAACTCAAAAGTATTGTAATAGAAAATACTATAAGACATTGAATGTAATGGAGTATTTTTACCATCATCGTTCCGCAAAAGAGTTGTGGTTGTTCCATCTTTTTTGGTGTTTGAATTGGCAAGCTTATCGCGGTGGGTATATGAGTAATTGCGGCCTTTCGGCCGAGGTGAATCAACGTCGTGGGGCTTCACCCCACACCCGACCAAAAGGGGAAAAGCGCCTGTTCCCCTTTTGGATATCCCCCGGCGTCCCCAACGGAGTTGAAAGCCCCTTGGCCATTAAGCGTTCTTATGCTATCGCGTCAGACGCTCGTCCCTGATTCGACTGACGCTATCTCGGCATATATGGACCCATCCGGTTTGCAAGACATTCGATAGCGATTTTGAGAAGAGTTCATTGCACCCATATATCCGGCCTGTTGTTGAGGGATCTCTCTGGCCCTGATGGATATCTGCTTCTACTGCCCTTATCATCCTTGCGGCTTCATTATGAGCCTATGCCCGACTAAGGTTTTCAGTAGATCAGTCTGACTGTCTCATCATCAAATCAAGTGTCTTAGCAACTTGCTGGTTGGTTAATTATTAACGTTTATTGAATCTATTCAGCACTATACTGGAAGTCGATATTCTTCGTCATGCGCCGCGATAACCCATGCCATTCTGGCGAGCTTATTGGCGACGGCCACACAAGCTCGGTTAAAGCCTCGGCGCTCTGCTAACTGGATTGCCCAGCAACTAAACTTATCTTGCTTATTCTGGCTGTGTTGCAACACCGCTCTGGCGCCGTGAATGAACAGGGTGCGTAAATACGCATTTCCCCGTTTGCTTATTCCAAGGAGGTTGTCTTTACCTCCACTGCTGTGTTGCTTGGCACACCAAGCTGAAAAGTGCCTACCATTAGTGAAATCTTTACCATCACCTGCGGCGGCATAAAAGGCGGTAGCGGTGACGGGACCAATACCTGGGATAGTCTCTAAACGCTGGCAAATCACATTGTTTTTAGTTTCAGTGAGTACTTGGGCATCACAACCCTTAAGCCGTTTTTCTATATCACTAAACTCTTCATATAACTGATAAAAAATGGCCCGACCTTTGGTGGTCAGCGCATTGGTTTCATCCGCTAAAATATCTGGGAACTGTACTTTAAAAGCCGATTTACTTTTGGCTATCACGATGCCGTATTCTGCTAACATGCCTCGCACTTGGTTGATTAACGCTGTTGATTGCTTAGTTAATCGCTCACGCATACGGTGGAGCAGTTGCACATCTTGCTGCTCGACGCTTTTGGGTTTTACAAACCGCATGTTGGGTCGCTGCGCAGCTTCAGCGATGGCTAAGGCATCGTTGTAGTCATTTTTGTTACCTTGCCGAAAAGGCACGACAAATTGAGGTGCGATTAGCTTGACGTTATGGCCCAACAGCTGAAATTCTCTGGCCCAGTAATTTGCTCCACCACAGGCTTCCATCACAATTAGGCACGGCTCAATTTGAGCAAGAGAGGGAAGCAAGTCTTTGCGTCTAAGCATTTTCTTTTTGATTAACTTGCCAGCTTTATCGACACCAACAGCATGAAAAACAGACTTTGCGATATCTAAACCAATTGTAGTAATCTTCATAGGTGGACCCGTCCTCTTTCTGATGAGTTTTAGCGACTACATCGTGGCCCATTGCGAGGCCGATTAAAAGTGGATGGGTCCATTCCATTATCCATGCCTCGCTCACGCAACGACCGCAAATGCCCTGCGGCAACTCCGAGGGGAGGGTGAACTTCTGACGCAACAGTGCGAGCTATTAATCCCCGAAGATCTGTGCCTGTCCTGTCTTTCCGAGGACTGCTGGTCTGTTTATTAAGAGGTGATACCTAGAGCTCTGTTAATAACTTGAGGTACATTGTCATCCCTGCTGAGTTCAACAGGGAAGCTATCAACGTCAAGGATATTACTTTTAATAGTAATGATGAGCCTGTCATTTTTAACTGCTAGATCAAACATTTCTGAACGTCCGCCAAGGATTGACCTAGCTAAAGCATTGAAGTGAGTTGATGTAGGAGTGCTCTTAAACATCTCATGCGCAGGAGATACAATGGCAAGGATTAGTGCTCTTAGTGCTTCGGCCTCACTTATTTTTTGAGTCATTGCAGCATGAGTAATGCATCTGATGACATCTCCATATGACGTTGTTAAATCAGACTTGTTAATGCTGTAGAATGAGTCAATTTCATCAATGGCAGCATTCGGTTTACCTATAGAGGTATTTTGATCTGATGTTAAGTAATATGATTCAATGGATCCTTTCCTAAGAATAAAGAGACCGCATTTTTCCAAAATGTTTAAAAGTGCTGTAAGTCTTCTTTTAATTGAAATGAATGGTTGGGGCAGTTCTTCATCTTCATGTGTAAAAAGTGTACAGAATGTTGCTCTGCGTTTTGAAACTATAAGATCATCATCTTGAGATTTGTTAATCCAGTATGGATGTTGCTCAGCTAATATGGCTATGCTATTCCATTCATTGGTAACAAGTCTGCAGAAGTCATTGTAAATATCTGTAGCCATATCATTTGCCGTGGCTGCCCCAGACTCACTTGCAAGTTCATCAGCATATGTATTCCCAACTAAGTAACCACTGACGAGAGCTGTTCCATCTGCAATACCATCAGCATCAACCAAGGCTACAGGTTCTTTGCCCATTAACCTAAAGAGCTTTGCGACGACTGACATCTGTCCTTTACCTATGACAGGTAAAAGTTGAGAGCCAGCCGCTTCAAGATGAATATCAAAAATATTTGATAAGGCACTACATATAAAAATATCGGATGGGCCTTCCACAAGTAAGGGGCGCTTTGAGAATAGGGCGAGTTTATGCTCCTGACCTAGTCGAGCGATAAGTTCTTTTACTTTTCTATTGTTTAATTCGCCAGCATCTGTTGGGATTTGTACTGGTGGTTTTGATATGCCGTGACAAAAGATAATTGATGGTAGATCTGATGGTTTATTGATCTTAAACATTTCTGTAGAGTGGGTCGCAATTACTATGATTTTTTTATATCCACCTTCATTTGGATGTCCAGATGCATTAATTATTTCTTGCAGAAGGAATGATTGAAGTTGTGGATGGAGAGAAACCTCTGGTTCATCAATAAGTAATGCCCCTACTTCATCATCATACAATGCAGATAATATCCCAACTAAATGAATTAAACCTGAGGCTTCTTTACCTGATGAATACTGACTATCAGGATTATCTAGATTAATGAATGATGCTTTGAGGCCATTGGAATCCCAATCGAGCACGATATCTTTGTTGAAGAGCTTGCGTAATCGCTCTTGGATTTTAATTAGTATATCTGCACGTTGGGATAAGGTTTGAAAATCACCGTTTAAAGTTTCAATTGAATGTCTTCTGCTTGTATCAGATGAGCTTCCTAGTCGAGCACGATCAAAATCTGGATTTCCACCATATCCACCGTAATCTGAGCGGTAGTTCTCAAGTGGGCTCATTCTGCCAGCAGACAAGAAACGAACCTTTTTGTTTTCTAAATGGGGAAGGAGGGCATATTTTAATGAACGTAAAATATGTGTTTTTCCTGAACCATTTGGGCCAATTAGGGTAGTCAATCCATTGTGAAGAATTATTTCTAGAGTGCTATTTACTGCTTGGCTATCAATATTGGCAGTAACCGTGATAGGGAAACTCATTTGTATCTCCATGTTATTTATGAAGTCATCATTTATAAGCAGTTAATCTTATGCTAACCGAAGCGTAATCCCATTGGAATCATTTGAGATTCATTTACTTGTGCAATGACTAAACCACCATAAACCCCGCTTTCTCTCATGCCGCCACACTATGGCGGCATGAACATATCCAAGACCTTATATTCAGCGCCCTTCAGCTGCTCACAAAGAAGGACAGGTAGAACTCTTTTCAGATTAACAGCTGGCACTGTAATTTCAGGAGTTCACCTTCCCCTGCGAAGCCACTAACCAACGCAGTAACTTCGCTAGGGGCGTCTTGGAGCATCCAAGGGCGAAGGCTAAAAGTCGCTTTGAGCGCGAGATAGGGATATCGAGCTGGCTATTTAACATGGACGTTTTTGATAGGACGAGCAGTCCTCCTTGGTCGGGTGTGGGGTGAAGCCCCACGACTTTGCTTTTGATTGATAAACTCAAATGAAAAATGCGAAGACTCCCATAATATTCAGATATCTAAAAATCATCCCTCAAATGATGCCAAAGTAATTGATTGATATAATTATTTATGGAATTGCATTTAGCTGTAAGTATTTATTCGCCAATAAAAAAGCCAGACAGAGTCTGGCTTTCGTTTATCAATAAGTCATTAGGACTTAGGCGTCGCTATCACCCAGTGACAACAGGGTCGCATTACCACCGATAGCGGTGATGTTGTTAGTGCGAGTCTTTTCAGTCACGAAGCGAGTTAAGTAGTGTGGACCACCGGCCTTTGGACCTGTGCCCGACAGACCTTGGCCGCCGAAAGGCTGTACGCCAACCACTGCGCCGATTTGGTTACGGTTAATGTACACGTTACCTACGTTAACCTTGTCAGCCACTTCGAGGGCGTGGCCTTCGTTACGGCTGTGGATGCCTAAAGTTAAGCCAAAGCCTGTGCTGTTGATTTCATCGATCACATGGGCAAGTTCAGATGCCTTGTAACGGATCACGTGCAGGATTGGACCAAAGTGTTCTTTTTCAAGCACTTTGATTGAGTCAATTTCAACGGCAGTTGGTGACACAAAGTGGCCATTCTCGGTACCCGCTGGCAGAGACATTTGCTTGATCAACTTACCCACTTGCTTGATGTGGTCGATATGGGCGTCAAGGTTCGCCTTCGCGGTCGCATCGATAACTGGGCCTACGTCAGTTTTCACTGAACTTGGGTTGCCAATCACTAACTCATCCATTGCACCTTGGAGTACGTCGATAACGCGGTCTGCAATATCTTCCTGTAGGAAGAGTACACGCAGCGCCGAGCAGCGTTGACCCGCACTGGTGAAGGATGAAGACACTACATCGTTAACCACTTGTTCTGGCTGAGAAGTAGAGTCAACCACCATAGCGTTTTGACCACCAGTTTCGGCGATTAACGGAATAATTGCGCCTTCACGGTTTGCCAGTGTGCGGTTGATGAGTTTGGCTGTGCCAGTTGAACCGGTAAAACATACGCCGCCGATGCGCTCATCAGCCGTCAGTGCGTTACCTACGGTAGCGCCAGTGCCTGGTAGATATTGCAGCACGTCCGTTGGAATACCCGCTTGGTGTGCGAGCTGCACTGCGCGGTAACCAATGATAGAAGTCTGTTCAGCAGGTTTAGCCACTACAGTGTTACCTGCAGCGAGGGCTGCCGAAACTTGGCCTAAGAAGATAGCTAATGGGAAGTTCCATGGGCTGATACAGACGAACACACCGCGACCTTGGAGGAAGAGTTCGTTTAACTCACCCGTTGGGCCTGGGAGCAGTTCAGGTTTTGACATCAGCTTCTTAGCTTGCACCGCGTAGTAGCGGCAGAAGTCTACGGCCTCACGCACTTCGTCGATACCGTCTTGAATGCTCTTGCCCGCTTCACGGGTACAGAGGGCAATCAGTTCTTCGCGGTTTTCTTCTAACAGATCCGCCAGCTTTTGTAGGGCTGAGGCGCGCACTTCAACCGGAGTACGAGTCCAAGTTGCAAACGCGGCATCGGCAGAGGCGACAGCTTGTTCGATAGCCGCTTTGTCGGCAAAGGCCACTTGACCCACGGTTTGGGTGGTATCGAATGGGCTCACCACGGTTTTGTGCTCGCCAGTTAAGGTTTGACCATTAACCAGAGGGCCCGCTTGCCACTGCGTCGATTTGAATTTGTCTAAGGCCGCGAAGAATGGCTCTGCTTCTGAAATGATGTTCATATTGAGTCCCTTGGAATTTTTGCGATCGCTACCGAAGATGTCGGTAGGTAAAACGATTTTGTTGTTAGCCAGGGTTTTGTAGCCTGTCAGGGTTTTCAGTGGGTGAACCACTAAAGACTCGATAGGGGTTTTCGGGTCGACCAGCTTGTGTACGAACGAGGTGTTCGCACCGTTTTCCAGCAGGCGACGCACTAAGTAGGGCAGCAGATCCTTATGGGCACCGATTGGAGCGTAGATACGTACCGCTTTCGCGCCAGCTTCCGACAGAATAGTGTCGTACAGCTCTTGTCCCATACCGTGTAGGCGTTGGAACTCGTGGTTACGATCGCCCGCCATATCGGAAATCGCGGCAACGGTTTGCGCGTTGTGGCTGGCAAATTGTGGGTAAATCGCGCCGCGGGTGGCGTCGGATAACAGGTAACGCGCACAGGCTAAGTAAGAAACGTCAGTACCGGCTTTGCGGGTGTAGAGTGGGTAAGCAGCTTCGCCAGCTTGTTGTGCCCATTTCAGCTCGCTATCCCAGTAGGCGCCTTTCACTAAGCGAACGGGGATTTCGTCGCCTTGCTCTTTCGCTAGGCGGGTTAACCATACCAGCACCGGCAGGGCGCGCTTAGAGTAAGCTTGCACCACAATACCGAGTAAGCCCCAACCCTTAGTGGCGTCAGAATTAAACAGTTTTTGGAACAGTTTTAGCGACAGTTCGAGGCGGTCAACTTCTTCGGCGTCGATAGAAATACCGATATTTAAGCCACGGGCTAACTTAATTAAGCGAATAACGGTGTCATACAGCTCGGTCAGTACACGGTCTTCGTTAGCGACCTCGTAACGTGGGTGCAGTGCCGACAGCTTGATAGAAATAGTTGGGCGTGGAGATTCGTTTTCGTTATAGCTTTGCGCGCCTAACTCGGTAATCGCATTGGCATAATCGGTAAAGTATTTTTCGGCATCTTTACGCGTCAGCGCGGCTTCACCCAGCATATCGTAGGAATGGGTGTAACCTAATTTACGCTTGTCTTCGCTGTTCTTGAGCGCTTCTTTCATGGTGCGGCCGAGAACGAACTGCTTACCCATGATCTTCATCGCCGCCATCATGGCTTGGCGGATCACAGGCTCACCTAGACGATTCACTAAACGGTTTAACAGGTTGCTTGGCGTACCATCGATTTTTTTATCGAGTTTGACGATTTTGCCAGTGAGCATCAGGCCCCAAGTGGAGGCGTTAACCAGAACCGAATCGCTCTTGCTTAAGTGTTCATCCCATTTCGCGCCTGAGAGTTTATCTTCAATCAAGGCGTCGGCGGTGGCCGCATCGGGAATACGCAGCAGGGCTTCGGCTAAACACATCAGGATAATCCCTTCCTGTGTTTCTAGGCTGTATTGCTGCAGGAAGGCGTCGATGCCAACCATTAAACCTTTCTTATCGAATTGACGAACTTTGTTGACCAGTTCGTGGGCACGACGAGTGACGCGCTCGATGGCTTCATCACTGGAGGGCACTAGTTTGATTAGCTCTGACAAGTATTGTTCTTCATCGACAATGTAGTTGTCGGTGACGGCTTTGAACAGTTCGTCGAGATTGGCAGAATCGTAGCGGCCTGCCAGCACTTCACTCGCTTTGAACATAGTAATCGCTTCCATCTTGGCCAGTTGTTTTGGGCTCTATTGTTGAAACAAAAATGGGGGGCGCGAAACGCATTTGATATTTTGTATACAATATGAAGCTTTGCGCGCGCAGATTATACAACCAAAATGTGACGGACAACACTATAGCGTGAAAGAATGTGAAGATTGTTTGATTAGCTTGTTACGCGCCAGATGTAACGCTCAATTGACAAAAAAGCCAGTGTTTGAAAACACTGGCTTTTGATTTTACTTTCAGCGGATTCGCGTAAAAATTTACATCCAACGCTTTTTATTACGGCGCTGCGGTCTTGGTAGATAAACCAAAATCACCCCGACCACTAAACCGGCGGCGGCGATCAGTCCACCTTCACGCCAGAGGGCAAATTGTGCTTCTTGAGCGCTGCGATCCACGGCCACTTTCAAACTATCACGCTCTTGAGTAGTTTTGCTGAGCATAGTTTCGGCTTCGGTCAGCTTGGCTTTAAGCTCGGCCACTTCATCGGCATGGTTATCGGTTGAGCTCATCACTTCGTCCAGTTTAGCTTTGGCTTCAGCCAGTTCACTGGTGAGTGACGATACTTGCTCGCGGAAACTGGGTGCCGAGCTAATCATGTTAGTCGGTATCCAACCTTCACGGCCCTTGTGGTCGACAATTTTGGAGTAATCGCCTTGGGTTTCGCCTAATAAGGTAATTGGTTGACCCGCTTCAATTGAGCCTAAGATACGGTAGTCTGTACTCGGACCATTGAGAATATAAAGAAACACGTTGTCCGAGATATAGCGGGGTTGGCCTTCGGCCAGCAGGTTGGGGGAGAGTAACATCATTCCCACCAGAGTCAGCATTCTTAACACTTTTGTATTCTCATCAACGAAATAGTGACCACATGCTAGGGATTTGAGGCCTGCAATGCAAGAGGGAAGTCATAGACTTCCCTCAACTTTGCCGCATCCATGCTAGCGATTCCTGTGTGTTTGTGCGTTTCTACGGCAAGCTTGCCATAGTCACCTTGGGCTTCTTAGTTAAAGATACCTTTAATCATAAAGAAGAAGATGATCGACAGACCTGCACCCGCAGGTAAGGTGACCACCCAAGACACAACGATATTACGCACTACGCCGATATTGATTGCAGCAATACCACGGGCCATACCCACACCTAATACCGCACCGACTAAGGTTTGGGTAGTAGAGATAGGTAAACCAGTACCAGAAGCAATAACGACAGTCGAGGCAGCGGCTAATTCGGCAGCAAAACCACGGCTTGGCGTTAAGTGAGTGATGTTTTTACCAATGGTTTGCATCACGCGCTTACCGAAGATTGCCAGACCCATCACGATACCCACGGCACCTAAAGGCAGGATCCACCAAACTAATGCAGATTTAGACGCAATTTCACCGCCACTGTTTACCACAGAGACAACCGCCGCTAATGGGCCAATCGCGTTAGCTACGTCGTTTGAACCGTGGGCGAACGCCATACAACAGGCGGTCAGAACCATCAGGATAGCAAACACTTTTTCAACGTTAGCGTACATGGTTTTGTGGGTGGCTTTCTCATCCATTTTTAAACGAGAAATCACCACTTTACCCACGATACCCACGATCAGCGCAATCACACCGGCTAGCATGTATGCTTCGGCACCTTTTAAGTGAATACCAACGTGTGATAAACCCTTAAGGATAGTGACTAACGACATGATAAAGCCCGCAAATGCCATGTAGAAAGGCACATAACGTTTCGCGTTAGCGAGTGGGTTATCTGTGTTGAAAATCAGTTTTTGTGTGCTTTGGAACAGAATGAAAGCCATAAAGCCAGAGATTGCAGGGGTGATGACCCAAGAGCCAACGATACCACCTACTTTTTCCCAAGCGACTGAATCAGTGCCAACACCCACAGCCGCGAAGCCGATAATCGCACCCACGATTGAGTGAGTGGTCGATACTGGCCAGCCTAAGGCTGATGCGACAACTAACCAAATCCCCGCGGCTAACAGCGAGCCAATCATGCCGTATACCAGCAATTCAGGGGTTTGGGTAAAGTAGCTTGAATCAATAATACCGTTACGGATCGTACTGGTTACTTCGCCGCCGGCTAAGTAAGCACCAGCAAATTCGAAGATCATTGCGATAATAATCGCTTGTTTAATAGTAATCGCGTTGGAACCCACAGAGGTTCCCATTGCATTGGCCACGTCGTTCGCACCAATACCCCACGCCATTAGAAAACCAAACGCGGCCGCAATGGCAATAAGCCACGGCCCATTAGTGGCTAAGACGTTAGCCACCTCCATACCTGCATCAACCATATTGATACCTTGATAACCTTATTTATTAAACGCGAGCCAGCATGAGCTCAAGACGCGAACCGACTCGTTCGGCAAGATCTGCAAGACCGCCGACCCATTCAATCGTTTTATAGAGGAACATCACATCGACAGGATTCAATTCTGATTCCAATGCAAATAGTTGACGACGTAATTGAATTTGCAGATCGTCAGTATCTTCTTCGATGATATCGAGTTCGTTGATCATTTTAGCCACTAAGTCGACTTCACGACCGCGGAAACCTGCTTCAAGCAAATCTTCGAGTTCGTTAATGACTTGTTTTGCAAGACCTACTGCGTCGATACAACGTTGTAGATACGCAATAAATGGCACTTGCATGACCTGAGGGATTAATAATTGACGGCCGATAACACGACCAGAGATATCTTTTGCTTTGTTAGCGATTTTGTCTTGTTGAGTCAGTAGTTCCAATAGATCTGTACGCTCAACTGGCATAAACAAGCCGCTTGGCAGAGTGAGGCGAATTTCACGCTTGAGTGAGTCACCTTGCTTTTCCGCTAAACTGATTTGCTTACGAAGTTGAACTGCGCCATCCCAGTTACCTGTGATGGTGGCTTCGAAAAAGGGGACCAGTAACGATGCGCAATCGTAGACTTTGTCCATGTGCTCTTGAAGAGGCTTGATTGGCGATTTTGCAAACACGCCCAAAATAGAGTTTACTGGCATTGCCGTTTACCTATTTAGATTGTTCCATGATTGGAAAAAGCGGGCGCATGTTACCCTATGCGTCCGCGTATTGAAACTGTGTTTTTTGAGAAAAAATCACAGCTTTATTCTAACGGGTTATATACCAACTTCAAAACCAAATCCTACGGGATTTTTATGACACATTTGTGACATTATGAACTAAAAGTGACGCATCAATGAATATTTGATGACAAAATGAGCGGTGCCGCAATGAATGCAGAGATAGAATTAAAACTGTTTTTCCTTCCTAAGTTTCAAGAATCCTTGATAAATAAGTTAGATAGCCTGCCAAACGCCACTCCGCAGGGAAAGCGTCGCTTAAGCAACGGTTACTTTGATACCCCCGGGTTACAATTACGCCAATGGGACATGGGGTTAAGGGTACGCGGGTTTGATGGTCACAAAGAGCAAACCATTAAGACGGCGGGGCAAGTTGTGGGCGGGATCCATTCGCGTCCCGAATATAACGTCACCATTGAAGCCGACAGCCCAAATTTAAGCCTCTTTCCCGCCACTATCTGGCCCGCGAATGCCGATTTAGCCTCAGTGCAAGCGGCGCTTGGCTGTGTATTTCACACCGATTTTTATCGCCGCGCCTGGCATGTGACTCTTGAAGAGAGCCTTATTGAGGTTGCTTTGGATACGGGTGATATTACCGCTAATGGTCAGCATGAAGCCCTATGCGAACTCGAATTTGAGCTATTGTCGGGGGATGCCAGTGCCTTATTAACCTTGGCGATGCAAGTGGCCTATAGCGTTCCTGTTCGTTTAGGTAAAGCCAGTAAGGCGCAGCGCGGCTATCGACTCGCGGGGCAATCTAAGCCGTTAACCTTGAGTGCGCTAGAGTTTTTACCGCTGCCCGTGCCAGAGGATCTCAACCTTCATCAGCCCCACCAACAGGATTTAACGGCTACCTGCCAAGTGCTACTGGAAACTGCACTCGAACGTTGGCAGCTGCTCGAAGCCATGATTGTTGAAGAACAAGACAACGAAGCCGTAATAGCCCTGTGGTGGCGGATGCGCGCCTGTATCCGTTTATTACGGATGACGCTAAGCCAGTTTGGCCTCGCTAACACTACTTTGATGCAGCACTTTAATCTGATTGAATCGCAACTGGTGTTCATTGAAGAGGCACAGGCCCTCGCAGCCTTGCTTGGCAGTCAAAAAGGCTTATTGGCTCGGCACGACGCCCGTCAAGCTTTGATGCAACAACTACAGCTGCAATTTGAAGCCATGGATATCTCTGGGCGGTTAGACTCACTCTGGCAAAGTGTTGAATACGGTCAATTGCAGTTAGCGATTGTTGAGATCCTATTGGCGCTCAGCGCGGGGAATATCGAACTGCCCGCAGAGCTTGGGTTATCCCAGCATGCTGATCATGCGCAGGAAGCCTCATGGCAGGCGGTACTCTCGGCCATGCCAAGCGATAAGACCATGACAGCCGAGGATTATTTGCAGTGCGCGTCGTTACTGGATGAGAGTATTCAAGTTGGACAAGCGTATGGGCTTTTGTATGAGGCAAAATCCCGCGATGCCTTTAGGGCACCTTGGCAGGATTTAGTGTTAGGGATTAGAACCTTAGCTTGTTATCAGCAATTAACGCTGGCGGCGCAAACCCTTGGCATCGACTTAAGCGACTGGCTTGAGGCTAAGCAGCAAAGCTTACTCTTTGCGATGGAGGCGTCGAGACAAAACGCGATGACGCAAACGACCTATTGGTAAATGGCCGATTGGTCATCAACCCATAGAATGAAGCTTAGGAAGGCCATGCCTTCCTAATTTTTTTGGGCTTCCAATGCCTGTTTTAACTCGGCAATTTTGGCCAGCATCTGCGCTTGATTTTGCTCCATCTGCCGCTGATTTTCTTCCATTCTGGCAAGAGCCATTTCGAGTTCGCTTTTAATCTCTGCCTTATGGGCGTCTTGACGTTCTTGGCGCTCGCTTTCATCGGGAGCGACAAATACCGAGGCCATATAACCCGAAATCACCCCGAAAAAACTCACGCCACTGACAATCACTATGCCGCCAACAATATGCCCTGCAGTGCTGACGGGATAAAAATCGCCATAACCCACGGTCGAAATAGTCACTAAGGCCCACCAAATGGCTTGCTCGGCAGTTTGGATATTGGCGCCCTCGGTGCCACTTTCGACAATCAGAATGATGATAGAAGCGAAGGTTAAAATGGTCACCATAGCGACCAGTAAGCTGGCGAGGGTTGCTTGTTTTCGCTGCTTTATCAATGGAATAAGGAAAGAACGGCTCATGCGAATTAAGCGTATCACCCGCAGAATTTGGAACACCCTCGCGATACGCAGTGCCTCGATGGCGGGAATACTGGCGATAAAATCAATCCAATGATGGCGCAGATAAAATACTTTATCGCGTGCGCGAAATAGGCCAACGAAAAAGTTAACCATAAAAATCATGCAAATCGTGGTATCGATAAAAAACAGTAACCGGTAGGTTTCTTTGTCGAGTCGGCCAAAGGTCATCACTAACACTATGATGACCGACAGCAGCGACAACAGCATCATGGCGAATTCGAAGGGAGATGGATTACCCAAAGAGCGGAGCGACCAAGGGGTTTTATCTGTCATGCCTAACATGATCCCTGTGTTTTAAGGCGAATGTCTAAGGTAAAAGAGTTTACGCTATGAGTAAATTAACTTTGTGATAAATCGCCCGACTTAGGTTTGTCGGGCGCTTAAATGCTTAGAGGCGTAACTGCGATTAATCTTCGGCGACAAAGCGTACTAAGTCTTCAAGCACGCGGCGTTTAATCTCAAGCTGAGAATCGGCGCTAAGACCATATTTTTCAGCGAGTTGTACATAATCTTCGGCGTTTAGTGAGACGGTTAAGCGGGGGCGAGTCGGACGTTTTGAAACACTTAAGCCTAAAATGGTACGGATTTGATCGGAAGGGCTGACACCCGCATCGAGCGCGGCTTTACGAATAGAATATTGAAACTTTTCATCGAGATCGAAGGCCACTTGCGTCGCTTTTGCGGCTTGCTGGTTCTTTTGCCATTGCTCTGGGAGAGGGTGTTTCGTTTTACTCATTAGGCGTTACCTGTTGCTATCAACCGTACATTTCGAGCGAATTCAATTGGGATTGTAATGGCTTAAGCGATAAAGTGCGAGTCGCGCACTTTATCCTATGCCAAACTTTATTGACCGGGCCAGTAGTCGCGAATGTCCGACAGGGGGCGGTATAAGGTCAGTACTACGTCCGTATCACCGCCTTCGTACACTTCGACTTCTACCGCGCGGCTTTCGTCATCGTCGAGCAGTAAATAATATTCGAAGGGCTCGCCGGTTGCACCATTGGCATCCTGCGGCGGTTTTAGGCCGCGGTAGTCTTCACGGTGAAAATAGCCAAACAGCGCAAAGGTTACTTGATGGTATTGTTTACCCAGCCATTGTTCGAGCTGCTCGGCTAGCTGAGGCGATAACTCTTGGGTGGTAAGTTCGGCGTGGCCTGGTTCATCGAACAGGGTACTGAATTGCTCTAAATCGAATAATTGTTCTACCTGTGCACGGGTAATTTTAAGGGAGAAGGCGAGGTAAGTTTCATCGTCTTCTTCAAGACTCAAAAATAGCGTCTCGCTACCGTGACCTTTTAGCACCCACTCGGTTTGCTGATTGCGTTCAAACTCATAGGTATTCACCGCTTCGACTTTCAGTTGTTGACCGCGCAATTGTGGCGGCAGAGCAAAACTATTGTCGATGGAGACCATATCGCCGATCTTGAGCGCAGAGGGATGATTGAGTTCACGCGCTGGCGGCGTCTTTTTACCAAAAATACTGTTAAAAAATCCCATATTCGCTCCTAAACAGTGCGCACCATGCCAAAGCTCACACCATGAGTGGCTGATTGGGCATATCCGTGTGTCTAAAACAAAAAACAAAAAAGCCGAGCACAATAGGGGGTGATGGTCCCATCGGTGCTCGGCGTTTGGTCAATCATGAATTAGCTTTTACGTGCCTTGATACGTTCGAGCACGGCGTTGGCATTCGATTTTTGCTCACCAATGCCTGCCTCGGCTAATTTGGCCTGCAATGATTTATCGCTGCCTTCTTCGGCTAAGGTTTCTGCGGCTTTCAATCTGTCGTCAAACTGTTGTTGACGCGCCTTGATACGCTCTAATGAATCTTTGGCATTCAGCAGCTTAGAGTTGCTTGAGGCAAAAGAGTCGGTAATGGTCGCCGTCGCTTTTTGTACGCTTTCGGTGGTTTTAACCATGCTTAACTGACGTTGATAATCAGACAGTTGACGCTCGGTCTTCTTCACTAAGTCTTTCAGGCGCAGTGCATGGGCGCTAAAGCTGTCATTGGCGCTTTGCTGCTCTGCCAGCTCTTGCTCTAATTGAGCAATTTTTTCAGCCACTTCAATGGCTAAGGCTTCGTTGCCTTTATCTAATGCTTGAGTTACATAGCCTTCGTGTTCGGCAATTGAGCGCTTTAAGCGGTCAACTTCGCGGCTGGCTTGCATTTCTTTCGCCATCACATCGGTCAGTTCGCGCTTGGCGTTGGTTAAATGTTTCTCGGCATCACGGATTTCCTGTTCGAAAATTCGAGTCGAGTTTGCGTCTACGATGCTTTGGCCAACTTCGGTGGCACCACCGCGAAACGCTGTTAAAATTTTGTTCAGAATGCCCATAATTGTGGCTCCTTATTTCAGATAGTCGACCATTTCATCGATAACTTCTAAGCAGTTATCGGATAAGACTGCTAACTCTTGCTCGATTTCGAGCATGCTAGATTGCAGAGACAGCGCGCCGTAAACCACGTATTTGTCATCAATTTTGGCAAAGGCTGACAATGGCATTGGAATGTTTAATTCGAGCATGGTCTCAAACATTTCGCTGCGACGTTCTTGGTTTACTTCGTTCTCGCCCCACAGGTAGCTGATGCAGAGAATTTGGTTGTCCGTAACCGATACGAATACCGGGATTTCTTCACGGCCGACCACATTCACTTGCAACACTTCGACTTCACCATCAATTGGATAGCAATCGAATTGGAAGCCGGTCTGGCTGTTATTGCCAAGGCTGTTGAGGTGATTAGCAAGAGTATGGATATTCATATTTGTCCTTATTGACATATTATGTCTGTGTTCAAAGATAGCACCGAGACATAATATGTCAAGCACTATCTTTATCCGTTAAAAAAGATCCAGTCCTTGGGTTTCGGACCATGCCTGTTGATGATAATGGTACAACTGCAACGAACCGAGTTCGTTAGGCTTAATATTGGCGGCGTCCTGATAAAAATTGGCAGGAAATTCAAAGGCGCCTTTGACTAAACCTAAGGTTAACCAGTCATCCGCTATCGGCAGTGTTGTCAGCTCGCCTAAGCGATGCTGGGCATCTTTTCCCGATACAGTGGCAATGCTCCAGCCCCATTCTCCAAAGCTTGGGACGTTATGGTGATACTGTTTTACGTCAAACCCCGCTAAAGCCAAGGTTTTCGCGACCGAGATAAAGGCCTTTTGCGCGTGATAGGGCGAGGTTGACTGTACAGTCAGAGCGCCATCACTGCTCATTAGTTCCTTGAGCTTGCGATAGAAATAATCCGAATAGAGCTTATTTAAATCGGGATGGCTAGGATCGGGCAAGTCCACAATAATGGCATCGTATTTATCTCCTGCGGCAATCAATTTATCGACCCCATTAAAAGCGTCGTCGTGGATCACTTTAACGCGAGGATCGTTAAAGGCATTGCCATTGAGGGCTAACAGGGCTTGGCTTAGGCGCTTAGGCATATCCGTATCGGGCGTTTTAAAGAGTTGCACCAATGCGGCATCAAGATCGAGCAAGGTCACTTGCTCAGGTTCCCAACGCAGCACTTGCTTTAGGCCCAGTCCATCACCACCACCAATGATTAATACTTTGTTGTGGCGAGCGCTAGCAGCTAGTGTTGGGTGAACTAAAAACGCATGGTAGATATGCTCATCGATACTCGAAAACTGTAATCGGCCATTGATATACAAAGAGTATATGGGGGAGAGGCCATTGCCGCGTAAGCGCTCGGTAAAGGTGAGTTGTTGAAAGCGCGAGGCCTTAGCGTAAACCACTTTGTCTTTATAGAGCAGATTGTTGAACTGTTGCTCCCAATTCGGCCCTTGAATGGCGAGCAGCAATAATACGCCCGTGACCACAAAATGCCCCGCGAGCAATAATTTCGCCCTTTGGATCTTGGGCCAAAAACGCCAGATAAACACAAAGCCCGCGAGCAAGTTAAAGCTGGCGGTCAGCGCGGCGGCGAGTTGAATATCGATGGCCAGCATAAAGCCGACCCAAATGGCCGCGCCAATCCCTGCGCCAATATAGTCGGCGCCATAAATAGTACCGGCATTATGCAGTAAGTGCTCATCTGATAGAGATTGCCTCACCCTCGCGATCAGCGGAATTTCCATCCCGATCATCAAGCCGAGCAAAACGCCCCAGACATAGGGCAGATATTCGCTCAGCTTTTGCAGCGAGCCAATCATGCCACCCTCGGGCAGTTGATCCGGTGGTAAGCCTAAGGTGGAGGCGATAAGCATCGGTAGCTGCTGACCAAAACCTATCACGGCTGCGGTAATTAAAATCGCCAGCGAGCCGCAGAGCGCGACCGTGAGTTCGAGCACCACAAAGCCAGTAAAAGCATCTTTAATTTTGCGAGCGGCAAAGGCACCAAGACCCATGGAGACGATCATCAGGCCGATCATAGTGTAAATGGCGGCTTCTAACGCGCCTAAGATCCGGCCTGCGTAGTGGGACAACAGGTATTCGTAGATCAGGCCGCACCCAGCGAGTACGGCCATAATGCCCAATAGTAGGACATCATCGAACCAGCTTAGGCGACTCGTTTTTACCGTTTGAGTCGCAGAGCCGGTTATTTGGGATTCGTGCATTGGATTACGCCATTAGGGCCGTGAGAATAAGTGCGATAGCAATACTGATGGCCATTTCCACGGCAGCGATACCAATGTTGTGCTGTCTCTCTACCTCATCCGCTAAATCGATTCGTGCCAGCACCAGCTTTTTGATTACGAATAGCAGCAGTGTCAGTACCACCAACATGATGATAGAGAACACTAACCAGCCGATGATGTTGGTCACATAGGCGGTTGGGTTGAACAGGATAAAATGACTCGCGGCATTAAAGCTTAACGCCATGGCGATCATAAAACCTGCGTGGCGAATGGCTAACGCAGTGTGGCCTTGGGCGAGAGCTTGCTGCATGGAAGAGTCTTGATTACGACTCGCGAAGCGTTTTTCGCGTAGGCGGGTGAGTAGCACTAGCATCAACTGCGAAATCGCAAAGGCGCTGAAGATGGCAATAAAGGTATCGAGTGTTAAATCCTCGGCCCATAGCAGGACGGCGCGAATAATGATCGCGGTAGCGATGGCGGCGCTCGCATCTACAATGGCGACAGACACATTGCCTTTAAGGATTTGCTGATTCTTATCTAACTCATTTAGCGCGATTTTGTCGTGTAAAAAACGTCCGAGTTTAATCAGCACTAAACCAAATAACCCGTAGGCGCTCATGCCAATGGCTTCGGTTAAATACGAGGGCGCAGCTGTGCCAGTAATAGCACCGGTCAGCACTATGCCGAGCGCGGCAACGGCGCCGGCGGTGCTGATCCCAAAGGCAAAGTTATCGCGTTCAGCCAGTTCTTTACTGCTGTTGACTCTGACGCTCCAACCCTGCAAATAACGCATTAATGTCAACAAGATAACCGCAATAGTGAGGTCAATTGCCAGTATGGTGACTAGCTCTGGTGTGATACCGAAATCCTGAAATAATGTCATGGGAGATCCTTTAGTTTACTTGCCTCGGCGCACACTGCGGGTCGTGCGGTTGCTGGAATTACGGAAGCTACTGTCTTTAGAATAATTTGAGCGGAATTTGCTGCCCGACTGCGCGCTCGACTTATTCGCTGTGGTATTGGTTTTAGGCGCGCTGCTGCTCTCACGGGAGAGAGCCGTGGCACCCGTGCGCGATTTTGAATAGGGGCTGTCGAAGCGTTTCCCTTGAGAATCGAAACGTTTTTTGGTCTGCTCGAAGGTTTTTTCCTGCGCCTGTGCTTGTTTTGGCGAGGTATAGCGATAGCGACCTACGTCGTTGTAATAGCTGTAGCCACGGTTACCCGACCAACGGTCGTAATAAATGGGGCGGTGGAAGATATTCGAAAACATCGAATACATGCCGTACCAAGCCCAGAAGGACATGCCGCTCGAGTCTGTCTGCCAGCTGCCGTAGGCTGGGTTACCCACCAATTGGCTACCAGGGCCAAAATCTTCGGCATTATTGGCAAGGGCCGCCGCTTCACGGCTGATGGCATTAACGCGGGCAAGCTTGCCATCCGACATATCGGCAATCACGTTGACCGGATCGGAAAGCATGTCGTTATACAGGCTGGGATCGGCCGCTTGATAGAGATTCTCAACCTCGGCGAGTTGCTGGTCGAGATCGGTAAAGTTAGCCGGGTTCTTGGCATCGTCTAAGCGGCGCTTCAGCGACGTATACATTGGCCCTTCGGCGGTTGAATCCTTGGCTAATTCATCCAAGAGTGGCGCGAAATCGGGCTTTTGCTGTTTGAGCAAACTGCTATATTGCTTGAGCAGATTGGCGTTACGTACCTGACCGTCCTCGAGCATGGTATTGAGTGTCGAGAGGCGCTGCTGAGTGAGTTGTTGATACTTCTCAATTTTCTCTGGCCTGTCATCGCCACAACCCGTAAGCGATAAGGTCGCGGCCAAAATGAGTATCGACGTGAGAACCCGCATTAGCATTCCTGCCATGTTTTCTCCAAAAGTGCTGAAATAAAACTCAAATATGGGCGGACAATAATAATCTACTTGCCCAATATGTTTGCCTCACAGGTTATAGTACCCTAAACAGCCAAGAAAGAGGGGGGCCACTTTCTGTTGGGCTGAGCTTGCATTTGCCATGGAGGGAAATTTGCCTTGAGGCATGGCAATGGCATCAAACCTGATGTGGCTTCATTCTATATCATTTATGACATAATATGTCGACGTTTAAATTTGTTAGGGATTATTATGGCCGTACAAAAAGACAGTAATAAGTCATTGTCTCCCCTCGTTACTCAAGCCGCAGAGCGGCATTGGGCACGCCTCGCCGAAGTATGGTCAGAAGGACTGGCAAATTTAACGCCTGCGCAGCAGCAGGAACTGAAAAACGTTTTAGGATTAAGCGATTATATCGCAGCGCAGTTAACTCGGTCACCCGAGTGGATTAACACTTTATTCGCGGGCGATCTGCAGCAAGTGGAACGGCAGACCTTTGATGCCCAGTTACACGAACAGTTAAATAGTGCGACGACTGAAAACCTCGCAAAACGTCAATTACGCCGATTCCGTAACTATCAAATGGTGCGTTTAGCCTGGCGAGATTTTTTAGATTACGCCAGCTTAGAAGAATCACTGTTAGACCTCTCGGCACTCGCCGAAGCGTTAGTTATTGGGGCAAGGGATTGGCTCTATAAAGAAATGTGTGCCCAATATGGCACGCCTATGGATAAGGCAGGCAACCCGCAGCCTTTGCTTATTTTGGGCATGGGCAAGCTCGGTGGGCGTGAGCTGAACTTTTCCTCCGATATCGACCTTATCTTTACCTTCCCTGAACATGGCGAAACCGTGGGTGGGCGCCGAAGTCTCGATAATCAACAGTTTTTCATCCGTATGGGGCAGCGGCTAGTTAATTTACTCGACCAAATTACCGTCGATGGGTTTGTGTTCCGCGTCGACATGCGCCTGCGTCCCTACGGCGAGAGTGGTCCATTGGTGGTGAGTTTTAGTGGCCTTGAGGATTATTACCAAGAGCAAGGGCGGGATTGGGAACGCTATGCCATGGTCAAAGCCCGTTCGCTCGGACCTTGGAACCATTTTTCCGACGAATTACACAGCTTACTGCGCCCCTTTGTTTATCGCCGTTATATCGACTTCTCGGCGATTGAATCCCTGCGCAAAATGAAACAACTCATTGCCCAAGAAGTGCGTCGCCGCCAGTTAACCGACAATATTAAACTCGGTGCGGGCGGGATACGTGAGGTGGAGTTCGTGGTGCAAAGCTTCCAGCTGATCCGCGGCGGTCGTGAACCCGCCCTGCGCCAACAGAGCCTATTTGGGGCCATGGACACCCTTTACAGCCTAGGGCAATTCGAATACTTGGCGGTCGATGAGCTAAAACACAGCTACTTATTACTGCGTCGAGTCGAGAACCTGTTACAGGCGATTGATGATAAGCAAACCCAGACTCTACCAAATAATCCCCTCGATTGGGCAAGACTTTGCGCAGTGCTGGATATGACCAACGAAACCGATCTTCGCACCCATATCGAGGCGGCGATGGCGAAAATTCATCGTCATTTTAAAGCCACAGTGGGCGGCGAAGAAGGCGAGGAGAAAGCCGAGCATTGGACTGCGCAGCTGTGGAATGTGCAGCAGGACGATCACGCGATCAATCTCCTCGCCGAGCAGCAGATTGACGACGATAAACTCTGGCCGCTGCTCAGCAGTTGGCGCGACACCGTGACTAAACGCTCGATTGGTCCCCGTGGCCGTGAGACCCTCGATAAATTAATGCCAAGGTTACTCGAGGAGTTACTCAATCAGCCGAGCCCTTCAGCGGCCTTTGAGCCGGTCTCAAAGGTGTTAGAGCAAATTCTGACGCGCACGACCTATCTTGAGTTGCTGTGCGAAAACCCCGGCGCACGGCAACAGCTTGTGAGCCTGTGCTGCGCCAGTCCTTGGATTGCGGCGCAGCTTGCTAAATTCCCGATGTTGCTCGATGAGCTTATCGACCCAGCGCATCTGTACGACACAACCTCGCTCGATGATTATCCGAGTGAGCTGCGCCAGTATCTGCTGCGAGTACCTGAAGATGATATGGAGCAGCAAATGGAGGCGCTGCGCCAGTTTAAGTTGTCACAACAGCTGAAAATTGCCGCCGCCGATGTGACTGGCGTTTTACCTGTGATGCAGGTGAGCGATCACTTAACCTTCTTGGCCGAAGCCATTATCGAGCAAGTGGTGATGCAGGCATGGCAACAAGTGGCGGTGCGCCATGGTGTGCCCAGTTATCTTGAGGAAGGCAACGACACCGGCTTTGCGGTCATAGGCTATGGCAAGTTAGGCGGTATCGAACTGGGTTACGGTTCGGATCTGGATTTAGTTTTCCTCTACGAAGCGCCCGAAAATATGGCCAACAGTCTTACCAATGGCGATAGACCGATAGAAGTGGGCCATTTTTATTTGAAACTGGCTCAACGTATTCTGCACTTATTCTCGACCCGAACCACCTCGGGTGAGTTATATGAAGTGGATATGCGCCTGCGTCCGTCTGGCGCATCGGGCTTAATGGTGAGTGAGATTGCGCGCTTTGGTGAGTATCAAGCGCAGGAGGCTTGGACGTGGGAGCATCAAGCCTTAGTGCGTTCACGTTTTGTGTTTGGCGATAATAGTTTAGCGGCTAAATTTAGCCAGATCCGCGCCTCCGTGCTTGAGCAACCAAGGGACAAGGACGAGCTGAAAAAGGCCGTGCGTGAGATGCGCCAAAAGATGCGCGACCATTTACTCAAGGTCAGCGATGGTGAATTCGATCTGAAACAGAGCCCCGGCGGGATCACGGATATTGAGTTTATCGCCCAATATTTAGTGCTTGCCCATGCACATGAATATCCCGAGTTGTCGATTTGGTCTGATAACGTGCGTATTTTTGGTGTGCTGGCCGAGCTTGAGCTTTTGCCGCTCATGAGTGCGCAGCACTTAACCCAGAGTTATTGCTGGCTACGGGATGAAAATCATCGTCTCACCCTGCAACAAAAAGCCGGTAAGTTGGCCTTTGATGATGTGGCGGCCCACGCGGAGCGAGTGGTTGTGATTTATCAGGCAATCCTTGAGTAAATCAACGTGAGCCTTGCAGTTAGTCTAAGCTTGTTAGAGAGCCATTAGCGGAGTGTACTATGCAACTACCTCCCATTCCTGAGAATGAGTTACAACGTTTAGCCACCCTAAGGGCGCTGAATGTACTCGATACCGATGCCGAGGAGAGATTCGACAGGATCACTCGGCTAACGCGGCGGATCTTTGCCCTGCCGATTTGCGTGGTGACCCTAGTCGACGCGAATCGTCAGTGGTTTAAGTCTCGCCAAGGGTTAGAGGTGACTGAAACTCCAAGGGATATTTCCTTTTGCGCCCATGCTATTAACCATGATGGCGTGTTTATCGTTAACGATGCCCTCAAGGATCCCCGTTTTTTCGATAACCCCTTAGTTACCGAGCCTCCGCATATCCGGTTTTATGCGGGTTATCCTCTTACCATTCAAGGGGAATATCGGGTCGGGACGCTGTGTTTAATCGGCAATGAGCCGCGGGAGTTTAGCGACGATGACATTGAAACCTTAACGGATCTGGGGCAAATGGTTGAGGCCGAGCTGCTGTTTATCGCGCAAAATACCTTAGATCCGCTCACCATGATCTCTAATCGGCGTGGGTTCGAACTGCTGGCCTATCAATCTCTTGCCAGTTGTCGACGTACTAACGCAAAAGCGGCGTTAGTGTTTTTTGATCTCGACTTTTTTAAAGAAGTGAACGACAGCTTTGGTCATCGTAAGGGCGACCAAGTGCTCTATGATTTTGCCCATATTTTAATGGCAGCGTTTAGAGAGTCCGATGTGATAGCCAGATTGGGCGGAGATGAGTTTGTGGTGCTGCTCAGTTTTGTGCAGCCTGACACCGTCGGTTATGCCATCGAGCGTTTTAAGTTATTGCTTGAGCAATATAATCAGCAACGTCCGCAGCAGCGCCCGTTAGAAACCAGTATCGGTGTTGCCCATTGGTCGCCAGAATCCGATATGAACCTTGAGGATTTACTCGATACCGCCGACCGGGCTATGTATGAAAACAAAGCCTTGCACCACTTACATAAGCCCTAGTGGATTGGGCGTTGGTTCAGTGATAAGTAGCTTTAAAAGCTAAAAAGGGAGACTGTCGTCTCCCTTTTTTATGGGCGAAGTTTAAGCGGTAATTTGTAGCACCCAGTGCTGATACAGGGGCAAACCGATTAGCACGTTTACCGGGAAGGTAATCCCCAGCGATGCCAGCATCGCTAAACCGATATTGGCCTCGGGAATCGCGGCGCGGATAGCGGCAGGCGCTGCAATATAGGAGGCGCTAGCACTTAAGGCCGCAAGTATTAAGATGCTGCCTTCGGGCAATTCCAACCACAAACCGACACCGATACCACACCATGCCAAGATAAACGGCGTTACGGTGGCAAATACTAACAGGCGCCATTGTTGCAGTGGCAGCGGTAAACAGACTTTCGCCGTGACTAAGCCCATCTCCAGTAAAAACAGTGCCAGTAGGGTTTTGAAGCCGCCGAGCAGCACAGGTGTGAGAGGGGCTAGTCCCGTCGGGCCATAGAGCCAACCTATCACGACACCACCTACTAGTAGCACGACGCCACGGCTGGTGAGTGCCTCGTGCAACACACTGGATTTATGGGCCGTTGGCGCGGCATCTTGCCCCGCCTGTTTTGAGCTTAAGTATCTGTGCAGCCAGAGCATAACCACAATTGCGGGCAGTTCGAGCAGCACTAGGTATAGGGTGGTTTCGGGTCTTAATGTCATCCCTGATTTTTCCACCATGGCGAGAACCACGGCAAAGGTGCCCGCGCTCACCGACCCATAATGGGCGGCGATACTAATGGCATCGGTTCGACCGAGTTGCACTAAGTGCGTCAGCACAGGGTAAAGCACTAAGGGGATCAGTAAGCCTAAGGCGACAACGGCAACCAATTCGGTGATCACTAGGTTTTGGGTATGACCATGCAGCGCCATACCGCCCTTAAGCCCTAAGGTCAGCATTAACAAAATCGAGAGGGTTTCGTAGATGGCGGGGGGGACCTTAAGATCGGATTTAACCAAACCGGCGAGTAAACCTAAGGCGAAAAACGCAATGACAATATCTGGCATAAGTATCTCATTAATCATGACATCAACAGAATAATGCGCCGAGAAAGTTCCACGGGCATCGATGGCTGGAGATTCTGAACCCAATTCGCTATATTGAAAAATAAATTGTTTGCAGATTAGGTATAGATAAAAATCTATGGATAAATCATCCCAAGGCCAACTTAAACTTCGGCACTTAAGCTTTCGCTTGCTCGAGGTCTATGTGCAGGTGGTCAGGCTTGGCAATATCTCGGCCGCCGCGCGCGCCTTGCATCTTACCCAGCCGACAGTCTCTCTTCAGCTTAAGAAGTTGGCCGATATTTTGGGTGAGCCTCTATTGGTAAGCGCAGAGGGGCGAATGCAGCCGACCTTAGTCGGGCAAGAGCTCTATCGGGTCGCCTGCGATACCTTGAGTCGTTTCGAAGACTTTGATGCCTTTATCCAGCAGGCGAGGGGCGGCAGTGTGGGCCATATCAATATTGGTCTAGTGACCACGGCAAAATACGTGATGCCTCGGATTCTAGGGGCCTTCTATCGGCAATTTCCGCAGGTAAAAGTCACCTTAAATATTGGCAACCGTGCGCATATTTTGGGGCGATTCGAGCGCCAAGAAGATGATTTATATCTCTTTAGTCATCCCCCAAGTGGTGAGCATGTGTTATCGGCGCGGATCATTAAAAATCCGCTGCAACTGATAGCCCCTAAGGACCATTGGGCGGTTGAGCGCCAACACCTCAATTTTAGCGAGTTAAAACAAGAGCGCTTTATCATGCGCGAGCCGGGCTCTGCCACACGGCTGATGTTTGAGTCTTGGTGTAGCGCCCAAGGGATTGCCTTGAGCGACACTATGCAAATTGAGAGCAACGAGGCCATTCGTTTAAGCGTGGCGTCGGGCTTAGGATTATCGGTGATTTCGGCGCATACCCTGCAAGAGGGGCGTGAAAAACCCGCAATCTTGTCGGTGAACGGATTTCCACTGGAGAGTAACTGGTATCTGGTGGGGCGCAAGGATAGACGCTTACCCTATGCTGCCATGCAGTTGGTGTCGTTTATGGCGAGCCAACTTGCCGACTGTATTGAACCTGAGTGGGTTGCTGCGGATATTCAGCAGTTAAGTCAGCGATTTAGTGGGTAACAATACTGCTTAAACGCTAATGTGCTTTACATGAGGATATCTATTACATCCAAAGTTGCGTCGTTTCCCTGTTGTTTTACCGCAATATATCGATATGGATATAGGCATAGTTGCTACTCTGCGGTAGATCTTAGATTTATTCATAAGTGGCTTCACGATCTTAAGTGCACCTTTGAGGTCATTTTTATCATTATCAAGGTCTAGAGGAGTACTGTGGTAAATATTCGCTTTTTTCTGATGTTAATCGTGACCATGGACGTTTCCCTCATTCTACTCTTTGTTGGCTCATTTCAATGAGTCGACTATAGGTGCGGCGAAACTCAAAACTGAGGGCGCCGCCTTGGTAGAGTTCGCTCAGTGGCACGTCGCAACTTAAATATAAGCTCACCCCTTGATCGTATAACTCATCGATAAGGCTGATAAAACGCCGCGCTGGGTCATCGTTAGCGGCATAGGACAGTTGCCGCTCTCCCGTGGTGGCTGCTTGGTTGTCGCCTGTGCCATCTTCAGTACCGCGGGCGCGGATCCAACCTTTTACTTCGCCCCCGAGTCTTGGCACATTGCTTAGCATTAACACCTTAAATCGGCTCGCAATTTCAATATAGTCGAGTTGCGAGCGCGGGCCATCGCACAGGGCATGAAAATCAAACCAAGCGACCGAAGGCTGCTGGTTTTCAGCAGTGGCGCGCACGACGGGAATATCCCGCTGACAGATACGCAGTGTACTGGCTTCAAACGCGGGCACGCCATGCGTCAGCGTCGTAAAAATGGCCTCGAAATCCAGTGTGCCAGTCAGCCCAATATGCTTTGAGGTGGCGGCAATGGCCTCTGCCGATGGCTCGTGATTCAAGGCGTGCAACCTGTGGTCTTGCTCGCCATTCAGATGCAGCATTTGGGTATGGCTTTGGAGCAGGGCAATGCAGGGTAAAAATCTGTGTCTGGCGAGGCCATTTTCATATAAGCGCTCGATGGGAATGTTGGATGTGGCGACAAGTACCACCCCTTGGGCAAACAAGGTTTCAAACAAACCGGCGAGGATCATGGCATCCCCTATGTCTGAGACAAAAAACTCATCGAAACAGAGTACCTTGCACTCCTGCGCTAGATTTTTTGCGATCAGCTTAAGCGGATCGCGCTGCCCCGCATGTTCCTTTAAGGCTTGGTGCACCCGCGCCATAAAGCGATGAAAGTGCAATCTAAGCTTTCCCTGTTGTGGCAGGGCATCGAAGAACAAATCCATAAGAAAGGTTTTACCCCGGCCAACATCACCCCACAGATATAAGCCTTTGATTGGCTGAGCGTCTGTTCGACCAATAATCTGCTGATACAGCTTATCTAAGGCGAGTACCGCCTGTGCCTGCGCGGGATCCTCAATCAGCTCGGCGCCGATTTTGGCCTGATAAATGGCCTGAGGTGATTGGGGGGCGGTTGCCGTTGTGAGTGGGTTTAAGACCATGGAATTTGTCATCAATTGAGTCAGTGTTATCCCTTTGCGGCAGCAAGCTTAGGCTTATTTTGTGTGAGGTGCTAAGCCTAAGTCTGCTGAAAAACCTTGCCAGCCTAACACAGTTAATTAGCGGACTAAAATCTTACCTAAAACCGACTCAAGTCAAATATCAAGGGAATCCAATGCTTTATTCTTCAGGTATTTTCACTTAACATCTTTTTCACAAAAATAATGATATGGAATTAAACCTATGGGTAGCAAAGGTAATGGTGTCACTTTTATCAGTGCCTCAACCTCCATTGAGGGCGAGATGCAACTGGCGGGCACGGCATTAGTTGCGGGGAAATTAGCGGGAAATATCCGCTGCGCCGGACAGATTAAAATCGAGCTTGGTGGCGAAGTTTCGGGTGAGCTCAGCTGTGATGAACTGAAAGTCTGCGGAGTTTTTCGCGGCAAGGTGCGTTGTAATAAATTAGTGATTGTCAGCTCTGGCACGGTCGAGGGCGAAGTGCTTAGCCACCAATTAGAAATTTATGAGGGCGGTCAATTTATCGGTCAGCGTGTTATCGGCCAAGAGTTGGAACATCTACCCGAGCTATTACAAACCTTAGCGCCAGAGGGCGCAGCCAAAAATACCAAAACCGCTCAGACTAACGCCTTGTATGCTCGGGATAATCAGCCGGGTGCGCGCAAATGGTTACCCTATGGCGCCGCGGCTGCAGCCGTCATTGTGCTGGTCAGTGTCATAACACCCGCAAAGTTAACCTCTTGGCTAAGCACCCTTGGTCAACCAGCGGCCATTACAGCAAATACTGCCAAGGGCGAGGCACAGAATCGTGAGAATTTGCGCGCGCAGAATGAGGGCGGTGAAACTTTGCTGCCATCACCCGTGAAAGATGACTCGCTCGCCAATGATAGCGCTGCAGCAAGCGATAACGACACGCAAACGGCTTCAGCCATGGGATTAGATAATCACGATGGCAGCAATCCAGAACATCCAAGCGAAGGGCATCCTAATATGGACTCTGGCGCAGCTATGGAAGACTTAGCGCAAATGGAGCAAGGCCATGCCCAGATGTTACAACAGGGCACGGCGAGCGATGTACCTAGCGGTAAACTCTAAAAATTAATCGTTTACTTTGACCACCTCTAGCTGCCAGCCCGGCAGCTTGTGGGTGAGGTCGGCCGTTATCCTATCGACATCCCCCCGTAAAATCACCAAAGGTTCGCCGCTAAAGGCTTGCTGAGTTAATTGCTGCAACTGAGTGGGCGTCAGATCCTGCAGCTTTGCGTTCATCGCTTGGCCTGACTGGGGATCTAATCCCAACACCAGTTGATGAATAAACTGGGTTTCGCGCTGGCTGGGATTATCTTGGGTTAACAGTGCTTCACCAATCAGATAGGTTTTAAGGGCGGCAATTTCCTCTTCGCTCGCGGGCGTAGAGGCTAGCAGCTTTAGATGATCTAAAATCCCCACCACAAAGGCGCCCGTGTGCTCTATCGCCGTACTGCCATAAAACTTGATGCTGGTGGCGAGCGGGGCATTAGCGCATTGGCCGTAAATGCCATAGGTTAAGCCGCGCTGTTCACGTAAGTCGTAATAGAGTCGACCCGAAAAACTGCGTCCCAAGATGGCGGCCAAACTGCGGCAAGCGAGTGGGATATCCTGCGCTGATAAGTGTTTATCGTCGAGGGCATAACCGATCCGTACCTGAGTTTGTACACTCCCCGGCGCATCAATCAGATAGATAGTGTGGGACTGCTTTATCGACGACGTCGCCCGATTAAGTGGCTTTGGTTTAGTTGATGCCGTTGGCAAGCTTGAGTTTGTATCGCTCGGCCACTGGGCGAGGCTTTGCTTGAGATCAAACTCGGCTTCTGCGGCCTCTGTGCCTTCTAAAAACAGGTGCCACTTTGCTTGGGCAAACGTGCGCTGCTGCAATTGCGACAGTTCACTTAAGGTGAGAGAGTCGTACAGTGGCTGATTATTGATGCTCTGATTATAGGGATGTGCCGCACCAAGGAGTTTATCGCGCCAGACTTTATCAATTTCGACGCCACTAAAGGCATTTAAGTGCTTATTGAGTTTCAATTGGCGGCGGATATTGTCGATATCGACCGCTGCCACTCCATGTTCACTAAACGCATCGGCTTGCCAAAATTGTATCAATAGGCGGTAGAGATGATTAACCGGCATGGGGCAGGCTAGGCTCAGATTGATACTGTGCAGGGTAACGCGAGTCTCGAAGGTTTCAAGGCAGGCATCGGGTTGGTTGAACGCCAGACTGCGGGCTTTCTCCTGCAGGGCGAACTGTAAAATATCTGGATTTTCGAAGGGCATGCTGGGACTGATGGCGACGAGGCTCACCCTATTGCTCAGCCCTTGGCTGCTGTGTGCTGTGTGGAGCTGGTAGGGGAGTGTTAAGCCATCGGGCACCACATCGATAAACGCCGATTCCGTGGGCAGGCGGATCAGCCCCACCTCCGGTAGCTGAGTTGGGGTATCGAAGCTTGCCAAGCTGGGCGCTTGGGTGGCGGTAAAGTTAAGCTGGGTCTGTTGGCAGGCCATTAGCGAGATACCGATAAGGCCAAGGCTCATGGCTTTTAGGCCTTTAAGGAGATTTTGCACTATTGCCAATCTAGTGAATGAAATCGTTTTTATCATAGTACCGCGTCCTCAAGGCTATCGCTCACACCCGATGGCAGCCACTCCAACAATGTCTTTCCTACGCGGATATACCAAGGCGGTAACAGGTCAACCCTGACCAGATTGGTAGTTAAGTATCGCGTGGCAACCCGTTGAATATCCTCTGCACTAACGGAGTTAATCCGTTGCCACTGGGCCGTTAAAGGATGCATTTGGTCTTGTTTCGCCGTAGCGGATAGTAGGGTGGCAAGTGCCTGAGTGTTATCGAGCAGCGCTAACTGATTGTTCAGCCAGCTTTGTTTGAGTTGGCACAGTTTTGCGTCGCTCAATGGTGTCTGCTGCACTTTGGCAACCACGCCTAAAACCTTTTCCGTTAAGTCATCGAGGGAGGTTTTGGCCCTAGGCACTAAGACCAGATTGGTTATGCCATGATTTTCCAGCTCAAAGGGCAGTGAATAACTCAACATTTGTGCCGGATCGTGCTGGCTGATTTGCGCTATGGCGCTGCGGGTATTTTGGAATAAATCGCCTTCAAGCAGGCGAATAGCGGCGGCGTCGGGATGATTTTTACCCACAGTATGCCAGGCGAGCAGTAAGCCAGGCCAAGGACCGCGCTCATCGATAAGCTCTGCATGCACGGGTTTGGGAGTGATTTTCAGCTCATCAAATTCAGCTATGGACTGTTCAGGCGTGGGCCAAGCATTAAAGTATTGTGCTATAAGCGACTTAACGTCGGAGGGAAGCTTGCCGACTAAGGATAACTGCATCGCATCGGGGCGATAATGGTCGCGGTGAAAGGCGGTTAAACGCTCGGGACTCGCCTCGGTAATATCCTCGCGGCTGCCGATAATGCCGTGGCCATAGGGCGTATCCTTAACCTGCTCTAGCAGAAACTCCATCGCACTGCGCACATAGGGCTGGTTATCTATGGTTTGCGCCATTTCTTGGAGCACGGTTTCCTGCTGATTTTTCACCGTAGTCTGGTTCAAATCGGGGCGAATAAAACGATCGGCCTCGAGGAACAGCCCTAAGTTGAGGGCTTGGCTGGGTAGAGTGACGTAATAATTGGTGTAATCGAAGTGGGTACTGGCGTTAAAACGCGCCCCAAGAGCACTTAACTGCTGGGCATAGCTGTCGCCGGGAGCCAGCTCGCTGCCCTTGAAGAGCATGTGCTCGAATAAGTGCGCATAGCCCGCTTGGCCCTTGGTCTCATTGCGTGCGCCGACATTAAACTGGCTGGCAATGGTCAAGGTATGCATATCCGCTTGCGGCAAGAGGTGTACCGTGAGGCCATTGGCCAAAGTGTAAGTCTCAATTTGCGACTCGAGTTGATACAGTCGCTCGGCGCCCGTTATCTGGCACTGCGCCTTAAGTGAAGGGCTAAGCAACGCGATAACTAGGCCAAAATAACCGCTAAGGTATGGTCTCATTTAGCATCCTATCTAAATTACCCGCTGAAGGCTTTCATCCGTGTGGTTGGTAAGCAGGCTAACCCACTCGTCTGATTTCATCTAAATCAGTTGAATAGCATTCAGTTTTTTAAAAGAACTGCTATGATGGCACAGTTCTTTTTCTGGCATAAGTACAAGATATGGTAAGCAGATCTCCGTTCGAATCCTTTCAGTGGAAAAGCGATATTTTTAACTGTGAAAGCACTGATATCGATAATTTTTATCTACAGCTTGAGCAGGAAATGTCCCGTTTGGGGATGGTTGAGAAAAAACTCGGTGAAGTCGGCAAGTACAGCGTTAGTCTGTATCAATCTCCCGCCGCCAAATCTGGCTTACCTTCGTTATTGATCAGCGCAGGGTTTCACGGTGAAGAATCGGCAGGTCCTTGGGGCTTACTGCACTTTTTAAGTGAGGCATCGGCCGATTTATTCGAACGGGTGAATTTGAGCATTCTGCCTCTGGTGAATCCAACAGGCTTTAAGCGTGGTCATCGATTTAACAAGTTTGGCGAAAACCCTAACCGTGGTTTCGTGTTTGAAAATGGTAAACCTAAGGCCAATGAGAACACCTCGGTCGAAGGTAAACTGCTGTTAGACCATGCGCAGTTACTGATCGCGGCGAGCCGTGACGGTATTTTAACCTGCCATGAGGACGTGCTGAGCCGTGATGCTTATGTGTATTCCTTCGAGCCAAGCCAAGTGCCAGGACGTTTTAGTATCGATTTACGCGATACCTTAGGTGGCTATTTCCCTATCGCAGAAGATGGTGAAATTGATGGTTGCCCAGTTAAAGATGGCCTCATTTTCAACCACTTCGATACCTCATTTGAGGCGTGTTTAGTGCGTAGCGGCGCGCGTGTCGGTGCCTGTACCGAAACACCAGCACTGCAAAACTTCGACCAACGCGTCTTGGCAAATAGCGCGGCAATGACCCATTTCTTGGCCCTTTGCGCACCATTATGCGATTGATTCGATAAGTTCTATTTCGATTGAAACAAAAATACCCGCCTAGGCGGGTATTTTTATGGGCGCAGCGGTATTAACCGCTGCTGACGATTACGCTCGCCGATTACTGATTAATAATCGTTGGCACGCCTGTACGCTCATCGAGCAGCTTTTTAATCACTGCTGAATCGGTATCGGCCTTAGCAATAAACTTGGCGATTTCTTTCGGTAAGGTCAGAGAGACTGGCTCTGCTGATTCAAACTCGGCAATGGTGCGTGACAGTGGCTGGTGCACGGCTAAGTAGCGCTTACCATCTGGCTCTTCGGTCGCTTTAATCGGTTGGTTCACAAATTGTACTCGGGTACCCACTGGTACCGTTTTGAATAAGTGTTCAATGTCATCGTGGCGTAAACGCACGCAGCCTTGGCTGACACGTAAACCAATACCGAAGCTGGCGTTGGTACCATGGATGGCATACAAGTTACCAATGTAGAGCGCGTAGAGTCCCATTGGGTTATCGGGACCCGCTGGCCATACCGCAGGCAGAATTTCGCCCCTTGCCGCATATTCTTTACGAATACGTGGTGTCGGTGTCCAAGTTGGGTTAGCGCGTTTACGTTGAACACTGGTGACCCAGTTTTCAGGGGTATCTTTACCAATCTGACCAATACCGATTGGCAGCACTTCAACGGTGTTCTTACCTTTTGGATAGTAATACAGGCGCATTTCGGCGACGTTGATGACAATGCCTTCACGCGGCGCATTTGGCAGAATGAGCTGTTGAGGAATTAATAGCTTGCTGCCTGGTGTTGGTAGGAAAGGATCCACGCCAGGGTTTGCTTCCAGCAAGTTGCTTAGACCGAGTTGGAATTTAGCGGCAATATCTTCGAGGGTGTGTTTACCCTCTGGCACTGTGTAATACAGGTTCTCGCCAACTAACCGACTCTTCGAAGACGGTAAAGGGTATTCCGTTGCTAAAGCGGAAAGACTCGGAAAAACCAGAGTCAATAATAAAGCTGTGGTGCGAAGCATACTCATAAGCGGATACTACGATTCCTGTTAATAAAATAACCTGTTTTACGCGGCTTTTTCTCCCCAAAACAGGGCGGCAAATTGTCGGGCAAAGTGCACTGGCGCGCGAAGCTCGCATCCTTCCTTATTTTGGCCATTATTTCAACTGAAATATGATCCGTACGGCGTATTTATCACTTATTTTAGCCTTAAGCGTTTTGCGAGGCGATGCAGATTGCCAGGGTCGAGTCCTAAGGTTCTGGCCGAGGCGGCCCAATTGCCATTATGTGCTGTGAGCACTTGTTTGATGAAGTCTCGCTGAAAGGCGTCGGTCGCTTGGGCTAAACTGGCTCCTTCTAACGGGCGAAGCTGTGTTTCGTTTACGCTTAAGCTTGTCGATGCGTTTGTCTCTACAGAGCTTTGTTTAAACGGTAAATCAAAATGTTGTGGCGTTATGGTGCAGCAGCCATCCTGTGCCGAGACGCGCGCCAGCACGGTTGCCCTGTGAATGGCGTGCTCGAGCTCACGCACATTGCCCGGCCAAGAATACTGATTGAGCAACATTAAGCTACTGGGGCTGAAGTTAAGCTGCTTCATCCCAAGCTTTTGCCGATATCGCTCGGCAAAGAATCCGCTCAACAAGGTGATGTCCTGCTCACGTTCCCGCAGGGGCGGCACCAGCAGGGGGAACACACTTAATCTATGGTAGAGATCGGCCCTAAAGCGACCAGCAAGCACTTCAGTTTTAAGATCTTTATTGGTGGCGGCAATGATACGCACATCGACTTTAAGACTGCGATCATCGCCCACTTTTTGAATATCGCCATATTGTAGTACCCGCAGCAACTTGGCCTGAAGCGTGAGTGGCAGCTCGCCAATCTCATCGAGAAAGAGTGTGCCCTTATCGGCCATTTCAAACTTGCCGCTGCGATGGCTGATGGCGCCGGTAAACGCACCTTTGATATGGCCAAAGAGCTCGCTTTCGGCAACCGATTCAGGAAGCGCCGCGCAATTGAGATAAACCAAGGGTTTGTGCTGTCTCGCGGACTTTTGGTGTATTGCCTGTGCGACTAATTCTTTGCCCGTTCCAGTCTCGCCTAAAATCAGTACGTTAAGGTCGCTATGGGCAACAACTTCTATCTCCCGATTTAAGCTTTGCATCTGGGGCGAGTTACCGATGATTTCGGCATCGTGGTTAAGGTTGGGGCTTTTTTCCTGCACATGGGTCGAGTGGCTATTGAGTGCCATACGCTCCAACTTTTCAACCAGCAGGGCGTTGCTTAAGGATGCTGCGGCAATCGCACTTAAGCTGCGAAGCTCAGTATTGCTGAATTGGTCGAACTGTAGAGGATTAAAGGCATCGATAGTCACGGCGCCGATAAGCTGCTCGTCGGCAAATAAAGGCAGTCCGATACAGGCATGGACCTTCAGTGCCCCGGTTTGATTGGGGATCAAACCATCATAGGGATCGGCAAGTTCACTGTCGGCGGGAAAGCGCACTATATCCCCCGCACGGGCTATGGCCTCAAGCCTTGGATGCTCATTCAGGATAAAGCGTCTGCCGAGCACATCCTCGTTTAAACCGTCGATGGCCAGCGGGGTAAAATAGTGTCCATGGAAGGTGAGTAGTGCTGCCGCATCACAGTGCAGGTTAGCTCTCACCGTATCGAGCAAGCGTGTGAAGCGGTCCCTGTGGGCTAAACCAGAGGTGATATCCAGAGCGATACGGGTAAGGTCGGTTTGACTAAGGGCCATAAAAACTCCTGCAGCGAGGCTTCTCTGATTTATACCATTGATTGTTATATTGACACAGGTTATTTAGACACTGCTAACCGTTAATGCGGTATGGCTATAAAAGTGTGGTGGACGATAAACGGCGCAAGCTATAAAAAATCGGCAACCAAGGTGCCTAAACGACACCTTGGTCAGACCGGATTTATCGCTGTGATTAGTGATTTGTTTGTAAGACTTCCTGTTGTAGTTTGGCTGGTTTATTCAGGGCTTTTCTGATCAAATCGAGCAAGAAGGCGCCCATTAAGAGACCACCGATACCGAAGATGACATCCCCGAACATGCGCATCCAAACCAGTCTTTCAACCAGCGGACTATGGATCACTTCTGGCGAGCGGGCGAACCAATATCCATGGTCGATGACGGCAAAAAACTGCGTAATCCCCACGGGTAATAACGACATGAACACCATAGCCGCTAGCCCAATATTGAGGCTCCAGAAGGCGCCTTTGAGCATTTTGTCATTCCACTGCATATTGCCGGTGAGGCCCCGCAGACAGAAGAGCATCAAGCCCATGCCGAGCATACCGTAAACTCCCATAAAGGCGGCGTGACCATGGGTGGCCGTGGTGTTTAATCCTTGAATGTAATAGAGCGAGATAGGTGGATTGATTAAGAAGCCTAGCATACCGGCACCGACCAAGTTCCAAAACGCGGTAGCCACAAAGAACATAATCGCCCAGTGATAACGTTGCATCCAGCCACAGGCTTTACGCAGGCGGTAGGTTTCCATGGCTTCAAAACCAATAATGGCGAGGGGAACAACTTCTAAGGCGGAGAAGATGGCGCCCCAAGCGATCACCGAGGTCGGTGTGCCAGTAAAGTAAAGGTGGTGTAGAGTGCCAATCAAACCTCCGGTTAAGAAGATCACCGTTGTAAATAACACTGCACCGTTGGCACTGCGGCCGCGGATTAACCCTAAACGTACTAACATCAAGGCGATCACTGCGGTGGCAAAGGTTTCGAAGAAGCCCTCAACCCACAGGTGTACTACCCACCAACGCCAGTATTCTGCAATCGCTAAATTGGCGTGTTTACCCATAAAGAGGCCGGCGCCATAGAACAAACCAATCGCCACGCAGGAGGCATAGAGTACCCAAATAACAGGGCGCATCTCGCCTTGCACTTTGAGGGCAGGTTTGATGGCGGCGGTGACTAAGGCAAGCCAAATCAATAATCCAACGAGGAGTAAGATTTGCCATACTCGGCCAAGATCTATGTACTCATATCCTTGATGACCAAAGAGGAAGTTCATATCGAGGTCAAAATACTGCTGTACCCCAATCCATTCGCCTGCCATCGAGCCAAGCACTACGACCACTAAGGCTACCCAGAGTACGTTAACGCCAAGACGTTGATATTTTGGCTCATAACCCGATAAGGCGGGAGCAATATACAACCCAGTACCTAACCAGGCCGTGGCAATCCAAAATACCGCTAATTGGGTGTGCCAGGTGCGAGTGACTGAGTAGGGCAGTATTTCTGAAATCGGTAAACCGTAAAATTCTTGGCCTTCTACCGCATAGTGGGCAGTGATACCGCCGAGTAAAATTTGCAGTAAAAACAGACCAATTGCCGTGATGAAGTATTTGCCAACGGCTTTTTGTGAGGCGGTTGGTTTAGTGAAAAACAGCGGATCTTGCTCCGAAGGCTTGGGCAGGCTTTCGTGTTTGCCGCTTGCATGGTGCCAGATCAATCCGCCAATCCCCGCAATTAGGGTCACAATACTGAGTATCGACCAGACGATATTATCCGAGGTCGGTGTATTGCCTAACTGGGGATCGAAAGGCCAGTTATTGGTGTAGGTATAGGGGGCATCTGGGCGTTCAGTGATTGCCGCCCAGGCTCCCCAAAAAAGAAACGCATTGAGTTGTTCGCGGCGGGCAAGATCGGGCACTGTACCCTCTTTCATGGCGTATTGTTCACGAAGATGACTAAGCGCTGGATCGCTCCCAAACAGGGATAGATAATGCTGCTCGACCCTGTTAATCGCTTCGATACGAGTGTTAGACAAGCGAATAAGCACTGTGCCATCGGCCTGTGGCTCGACGCTGTTATGGCGTAAATCTTCCCTTAATGCCTGCTCAAGCCCGGCTTTTTGTTGGGAGTTTAATTGGGCGAACGGCGTTTGATATTGCTGCTCTGCGCGAATATCGAGCCAAGCTTCGGCTTCTCTGTGTAACCAGTCGGCGGTCCAATCTGGGGCGACATAAGAGCCATGTCCCCAAACCGACCCCAGTTGATGGCCGCCCATGGAGCGCCAGACCAATTGACCCTGTTCGATATCATTTTCGCTAAACACAACCTGACCATTTACATCCGTAAATGCGTTGGGTATCGGCGGTTTTTCCCGATAAATTTCACTGCCTATGCTCAGCAGGACAGTGAATGAAGCAATCAGCACAACTAATAGTGCGATAGCGGTGAGTTTTTGTTTGCTCATAAGTCTCCTTGATGCAACGTCATTTTGATACGTTTCACCTGCTATTGCGTAATACGTGCCAAATGTTTTTGTTGTTGAAAATAAAGGAAAATACAAGTTTTGTGTTATGGTGTATTGTCTTTTTGATACTGAATTTTTATTGTCGATATGACAATTATTGTCTTTATGACAGCTTTAGGAGCTTGAATGTCGATAACACAATGAAAAAGGGGATTTTATCTATGCTTTCAAGTTATTGCGGAGTTAATGGGATTTAAGTCGGCATTGGGAAGATACAGTACATTTTTATATGGTTATCCCCACCATTTAGGCTGTATGCGGTGAGTTTGTATGGAATAGGTTTTTTAAATGTATTGATAAATAAAGATTTTATCTTGTTTATGGGGCTTAGGTTATGTTCAGTAGGTATTTTTGCTTGTACTGGTTTATATATAAAAGTTAGTCAAAATGGCCTATTACTGAGGATTTCAATGTAGATGTTTGAAATTTAATATTTAAAACTCCATTAATTTGCATTTTTTATGCTAGTATAGAAACACAAAAAATTTCAACTGAGTCATTTTTAATCTAGGTGATTTCTTTATCGTTTAACTAAACACTCTTGTATTTAAGGAGGCATGTGTGGATGCAGATTCCATCAATAGTTTTTTTCTGATCGGTGCCTTGCTTGCCGCTGTGAGTGTTTTGTTAAGTCCCGTGTCTTCGCGCTTGGGTATCCCTATCTTATTAATTTTCCTCGCAGTAGGGATTTTAGCTGGGGAAGATGGTCCCGGTGGCATTCTATTTGACGACTACTCAACCGCTTATCTTGTCAGTAACTTAGCCTTAGCCATTATCTTGCTCGATGGCGGTATGCGTACGCGTGTCGCAAGCTTTAGGGTGGCACTCTGGCCGGCATTGTCACTGGCGACCTTCGGCGTCGCTATCACCACTAGTATCACTGGTGTAATGGCCGCATGGCTATTTGACTTACATTGGTTACAAGGTTTGCTGGTGGGGGCGATTGTCGGCTCCACCGATGCGGCGGCGGTATTCTCACTATTAAAGGGGCGTAGCTTAAACGAGCGTGTTGGCGCGACGCTGGAAATCGAATCGGGTAGCAACGATCCTATGGCGGTGTTTTTAACCGTAACCCTGATTGCTATCCTCGCGAATGTGGACGCCGAGCTATCCGCAAGCTTTATGCTGATAAGCTTTATCAAACAGTTTGGCTTGGGGATTTTCCTCGGCCTCGGTGGCGGTTGGCTGCTGTGGAAGTTGGTGAATTTAAGCAAGCTTGCCGAAGGTTTGTATTCGATTTTAGTGCTTAGTGGCGGCCTGATGATTTATGCCGCGTCGAACAAACTTGGCGGCAGCGGCATCCTGTCGATTTACTTAGTCGGTCTATTCCTTGGCAACAAGCCTACCCGTGGTCGCCATTCAATCTTAAACGTATTGGATGGCATGACTTGGGTCAGTCAAATCGGTATGTTCCTCGTATTAGGGCTGCTGCTCACACCGTCTGACTTGTTAGATATTTGGCTGCCGGGCTTGGCATTAGCCTTTGGAATGATCCTGTTTGCCAGACCGTTAGCCGTTTGGCTCAGCTTGCTGCCCTTTAAGAGTTTTAGCAGTCGTGACCGTTGGTTTATCTCTTGGGTTGGGCTTCGCGGCGCCGTGCCGATTATTTTAGCCGTATTCCCTATGATGGCGGGATTACCGGGCGCTCAGTTGTACTTTAACTTGGCATTCTTCGTGGTGTTAGTGTCACTGTTAGTGCAAGGGGCATCGCTCACCACGGCGGCGCGTTTAGCTAAGGTGGAGCTACCGCCTAAGCCATTACCTATTTCACGCTCTGGGGTCGAAATTTACCCGAGCAGCGAGTGGGAAGTGTTTGTGTACCATTTGAGTGAAAACAAATGGTGTATCGGCGAGCCGCTTAAACGTCTCTCTATGCCGGATGGCACGCGGATTGCGGCGGTATTTCGCCAAAACACACTGTTGCATCCATCGGGCAGTACCTGCCTAGAAGCTGGGGATATTTTGTGTGTGCTCGGGCAAGAGAAGAGCCTAGAGGCCTTGAGTAACCTCTTTAGTCAGGCGCCCGAAACCAAGGAAGTGCCACGTTTCTTCGGGGACTTCTTTATCGATACCGAGGTTAAGCTGCTGGATCTGGCGCCGATTTATGGTCTGGAGTTAGACGAAGGAACAGGTGATATGACGGTCGCGGATTTAGTGGCGGCAGAATTAGGTTCACATCCGGTACTTGGGGATCAGTTCCTGTGGCAGTCACTGCATTGGGTGGTTGCAGGGCTTTATGAAGGCAAAGTCACCAATGTGGGTATTCGCTTACCGGCAGAGGCGTAATCAGTGCTTAAGCCAGCGATGCAGGGCTTAACAGGAAATGATGCTTAGGGTTTCAAGCCCTCAACCCTCAACCCTCAACAATGTCTTAAACCAACAGATCTAAGATAAAAAATGCCAAGCGATTGCTTGGCATTTTTTATTCGCTTTTAAGCGCTTATCTCGAACAGATTGAACAAAAGCTTATTTATATAAGGACTTGTCCGTTGGGTCTGGGCGAGTCTTAAAGCGGCGGTGAAGCCACATATATTGGGCGCGATTTCTATCGATAATCCCTTCGATAATTTTGTTACCGCGAATGGCATCGGTCAGTTCATCTTCGCCCGGGAAGTTATCAAGCGGCGGCATAATCTCAATATGGTAACCCTTATCGCCTTCGGTGCGCTCCACGAAGAAGGGCAGCACTTTGGCCTTGCCAAGTTTGGCCAGTGTAGTGGCGCCGGTAATGGTCGCGGCATCGGGCACGGCATAGAAGGGAATAAATACCGCACTCGAACGCCCAAAATCCTGATCGGCGGTATACCAAATCACATCGGGATTGCGTAAACAACGTACCATCTGGCGTAGATCACGCTTAGGTACTAAGGCTTTATTCGAGCGCAGGCGGCCTTTTACCTGCAGGTATTCCATCACCGGATTGTTGTGTGGGCGGTATACCCCAACACCGGGTTGGAATTGACCAAAAATACGTGCGCCCATTTCCAGTGGTAAGCAGTGCACGGCAAACAGAATCACCCCATGGCCAGCGTTCAAGGTGTCTTGAACGTATTCTTTGCCGGTTATCTGCATATGCTGTTGGATTTTTTCATCTGACCACCACCAGGCATTGATGGTATCGAAAATCGCTTTACCCGTTTCTTCAAAGTTGCGGGTCAGCAGGGCTTCACGCTCCGACTCGGGCATATCGGGGAAACAGAGGGTTAAATTGCGGCGCGCGGTATGGGTACGACTGCCTGCAATAGCCTTGACTAATCGGCCTAGGCCTTTGCCTAACTTCATCTGCCACGAGAGAGGCAACACTTGGGTAATCCGCATCACTAACACCCCAAACCACATGGGCCAGTGCTTCGGATGATATAAGGATGATGAAAACTCAGCTTTCTCGACCACAAAAATACTCGCTACTTTTGAAAATTACTGCTTATTCTAACTCATATTTTGCCGAAAATTAGGTACAATCACGGTTTAATTTCTGCAATAGATAAGAGCGCTATGAAGGTTTCTCTGCCAGCATTTGAAAAAGCCAAAGTGTTAGTTGTCGGCGATGTGATGTTAGATCGCTACTGGGTTGGGCCGACGGGACGTATCTCGCCCGAAGCGCCTGTGCCCGTGGTGAAGATCAACCAAGTCGAGGACAGACCGGGCGGTGCGGCCAACGTGGCGCTAAATATCGCGACCCTCGGCGGCCAAGTGCAATTGGCGGGGTTAGTCGGTGAGGATGATACCGCTAAGGCGTTAACCCTTGGCGTGCAAGCCCTGGGTGTTGAGCCACAGTGGTTGAATATTGCCGACAAACCGACCATTACCAAGCTGCGGGTATTGTCGCGTAACCAGCAACTCATTCGCCTCGATTTTGAAGAGTCCTTCGATAAGCAGGATAGTGCACGTTTACTCAAACAGTCTGAAGCCTTACTCGATTCGGTCGATGTAGTGGTGCTGTCGGATTATGCAAAGGGTGCTATCGATAAGCCGCAGGATTTTATTGCACTGGCTCGCGCTAAAGGCGTGAAAGTGCTTGTCGATCCAAAGGGTTCCGATTTTAGCCGTTACCATGGCGCTTCACTGATCACACCCAATATGAGTGAATTTGAAGCCGTGGTGGGCGCGGTAACCTCTGAGGCCGATCTACTCGAAAAGGCTCGAGGCTTACTCAATAAACATCAGTTCGACGCTATCTTAGTCACTCGCTCCGAAAAGGGCATGACCTTAGTGACGGCCAATGCCCCTGAGTTACACATTCCTACGGTGGCCCGTGAGGTGTATGACGTAACAGGCGCTGGCGATACTGTGATTTCTGCTCTGGCGACGTCACTTGCCGCGGGCGCAGAATTGCCGCAGGCATGCGCCATTGCCAATACCGCCGCAGGGGTTGTGGTGGGTAAATTGGGCACTTCAACCGTGTCTCGTATCGAGCTGATTGAAGCCTTAGCACTGCACCACGGTGAGTCGGGTTTTGGGGTGGTGAGTGAAGACCAACTTGCCTATGCCCTAGAGCAAGCCAAATTGCGCGGCGAGCGAGTGGTAATGACCAACGGCTGCTTCGATATTCTGCATGCGGGGCACGTTAGTTACCTCAAGCAAGCCAAAGCCTTAGGCGATAGATTGATTGTGGCTGTGAATGATGACGCCTCAGTCAAGCGCTTAAAAGGCGAAGGTCGCCCTGTCAATCAAGTGGATAGACGCATGGCGGTATTAGCGGGATTAGCCGCCGTCGATTGGGTAGTGCCTTTTAGTGAAGATACACCACAGCGGATCATCGCCAGATTGCTCCCCGATCTTCTCGTCAAAGGTGGTGATTATAAGGTTGAAGACATCGCCGGTGGCGCCGAGGTGATTGCCGCGGGCGGTCAAGTCCAAGTGTTGGGATTTGAAGACGGGATATCAACGACGGCCATTATCCAAAATATCATGGCAAAACAGTGAGTCTCATTGCTCTGACGCTGATCTCTAGCCTGACTTGGGTGCCTATTGGCGACAAGCAGGCGTTAATTTGCCCGTTAGCGCAATTGAGTCAGTGTCTTGCAAGCTTTCCAACTCAGGTTCGTGAGCAACTCCCCCGCAGTGAAGCCCAGTTTCAAACTGAGCTTGGGCTTCGCAGTGCCATGGTGTTACCCGTCGAAAATAGTCATTTCTCCGGTTTAATCCTGGTAAATGAGCGAGAAACACCAGAGTTTCAACTGCTCAATATCGATGGCACAACTTATCAATATGACCTCAAAGAACAGGCATTATTAACCCTGTGGCATGAGCTAGGGCACCTTGAGAATCTGGCCTTGCAGGGCAGTTTATTGCCAAAAGAATTAACAGCTTACCAGCATGAGTGGTTAGCGGATCTCTATCTGGTTTGGCGTGTTGCTAAGGCCAAAGGCAATCTGGATTTAGCCTGGCAGCAATACCACAGACGCAACCTTGCGGCGTTAACAAGTTCGCAGTATATGTCTCACTGGAGCAGCCCTATGATGATACAAGTGTTAAAAAAGTATCAAGTGAGCCAGATTGCCCACTACAGCCAATATCGTGATTTTGTCGCCGATTTTTATCCTAAAATAGTACAAATAGAACCAGAGGTATTTCGTGAGTATTCGAGTTTAATGCAGCGTACTTTTGGTGAGACTGTGCTGCAACCCCTGCCAGCATACCTATCTTGGCGTAAGCCAGATCTTGGACGTTACCTTAACCCGACACTGACATTGCTGATGGGGGAGGCAAAGGCCCGCGACTGGTTAGTACAAAATTCAATGTTGTGAATATGTAAACGGAATCGATAAATCCCCCTGTTTCAAACTGAACCCTAGCTGAACAAAAGCGAAATACACTTGTTTGGCGTTTCCAAACAGCAGTAATCCCTGAAAGGCTTTGGTAAGCTCTACCCCAGAAAAAGAACAACGGGAGACTTTACTATGGCTAAGCGCTCGCGAGTACAGACTGAGCAGACCATAAATCAGATTATGGATGAAGCGTTAAGACAAATTTTGACTATTGGCTTTGAGACTATGTCTTATACCACGTTATCTGAAGCAACGGGGATTAGCCGCACCGGTATTAGTCATCACTTTCCGCGTAAAAACGACTTCTTAATCCGTTTAGATAGTCGTATTGGCAATTTATTTGTTGCCGCGCTCGACTTTTCTAGCCAAGAAGCCTTAGAAGCCTCTTGGATGAAAGCGATGCAAGAAGAGCATTACCGCGCAGTGTTAAGATTATTCTTCAGCCTCTGTGGTGGCGCGAATAATGAAATCACCCTCTTCAGAGCGGTCAGTACAGCACGTCAGCAAGCCATTGCTGAATTAGGATTGGTCGGCGATCGCACTATCAATCATTTATTAGGCCGTACTGCGGTTATGCTGCTGTCTAATTTTGATGTTGCCAAAGCGGCATAATCATAAGTATCACCACAAAAAAGGAGCCTCTGGCTCCTTTTTTGTTTCTATGGTTTGGCGCGCCGATTACGGTTCGCGCTGTTAAGTTAGTTAAGCTGCAATGGGGGAGACAGCTGCGCTTGCTTTAACTTTTGTTGGGTAAGATAAACGCCGACAGCCATAAAGGTCAGCGCCGCAGCGATCAAGGCGCAAAGCGCATGATGGAACACCAAATGGCTGATAAAGAAGGCTGGAATATCCTCAATACTATCGATAAGAAAGAGTTTAACGATAAGCCCAAGGTACAAGAGCAAGTGTAATATCGCTCCTGTGATAAAGAGGCGCTTAAACTTTTGCACCAAACGAGCGGCGAGATTAAAGCGGTAATAGCGGCAAAATAGATAACCGCCAGTGCCAATGCCAATCGATATCCAGCCGAGCCCCAGCAATGAGGTTTTAATCAAAATTGCCGACAGCATAAATAATCCAAGCAGCATCAAGCTATCCTTTCAATGAATGGGGCGACTACAAGTAAGTTGCGCAGAGACTAGCTGAGCTGGCTTAAAAACGTGTGAAAACACATCCCTAAGCAGGGGAAAAGATAAAGGGAGCCAAGTGGCTCCCTTTAGGGTTAATACGCAAACTTAAGCATTACAGCGCTTTTAAAATCGCCTCAACGCTGGCCTTAGCATCGCCGAATAGCATTTGAGTATTGTCTTTAAAGAACAGTGGGTTTTGTACACCCGCATAACCCGTGTTCATTGAGCGTTTAAAGCCAATCACGTTTTGCGCTTTCCACACTTCGAGCACTGGCATGCCTGCAATTGGGCTGCCCGGATCTTCCATCGCCGCAGGGTTCACCGTATCGTTGGCACCAATGACGAGTACTACGTCGGTATCGCTAAAGTCCTCGTTGATTTCGTCCATTTCGAGCACGATATCGTAGGGCACTTTGGCTTCAGCCAAGAGTACGTTCATATGGCCTGGTAAGCGCCCCGCGACAGGGTGAATACCAAAGCGTACCTTCACGCCGCGATCACGCAGTTTTTGAGTGATTTCAGCCACAGGATATTGCGCCTGTGCCACTGCCATACCATAGCCTGGGGTTATGATGACAGAAGTTGCGTTTTTCAGCATGTCAGCCACATCTTCGGCGTTGGTTTCGCGGTATTCGCCCATTTCTTCATCGCCAGATGAGGCCACACCATCGGTGCCAAATCCACCTGCGATAACCGAGATAAACGAGCGGTTCATCGCCTTACACATGATGTAAGACAGAATCGCACCCGATGAGCCCACGAGCGCACCTGTCACGATCAGCAGATCGTTTGACAGCATAAAGCCCGCCGCCGCAGCCGCCCAACCTGAGTAGGAGTTCAGCATCGAGACCACAACTGGCATGTCCGCACCGCCGATTGAAGCCACTAAATGCCAGCCAAAGGCGAAGGCGATAAGTGTCATCAACAGTAGGGCTGGCATAGTGCCACCCGTTTGTACGAAGTAAACCAATAGCGCCAATGATACCAATACCGCTGCGAGGTTCAGTTTATGGCGATGTGGCAACATCAAAGGCTTTGAGGAAATTAATCCACGTAACTTACCGAAGGCGACGATAGAACCCGTGAAGGTCACCGCACCGATAAAGATCCCGAGGAACACTTCCACTAAGTGAATGTTGAGCATAGCGCCAGTTAAATGGGCTTTCTCGGCGGCTTTGGCCGCTTCGCTTAGCGCATCCTGCACTGCGGCTAAGGTGGAGTTGATATCTCCGCCAACGGCCACAACCACTTGCGATACTTGCTCAGGGTGTAGGTCGATAAAGCTGTTAAAGCCCACTAATACCGCCGCCATACCCACAAAGCTGTGAAGTACTGCGACCAGTTCGGGCATTTCCGTCATTTCGACTTTAAGTGCTAAACGCACGCCGATGGCACCACCAATCACCATGGCGACAATAATCCAAGCGACACCGCTGGTGTCAGGATTAAAAATGGTCGCCAGTAGGGCGATGGCCATACCTGTGATACCAAATAAATTGCCATGTTTGGCCGTTTCTTGCTTCGACAATCCTGCGAGACTGAAGATAAAGAGCACGGCGGCAATAATGTAAGCTGCTGTTACCAGTCCTTGAGACACGTTATACCCCCTTAATCTTTACGGAACATCTTCAGCATGCGCTGAGTGACGGTGAAACCGCCGAAGATGTTAATACTGGCGATCAGCACGGCGATAAACGCCAGCACAGTGACCAAGGTTGAACCTTGACCAATTTGCAGCAAGGCGCCGACAACGATAATGCCCGAAATCGCGTTAGTCACTGACATTAAAGGCGTATGTAGTGAGTGGGATACGTTCCACACCACGTAATAACCCACCACGCAGGACAGGACAAAAACCGTAAAGTGGGATAAGAACTCGGCTGGAGCAACCGAAGCAACCGCGGCAAAACCTGCAGCACCAAGGGCAGCGAGAATATACTTAAGTTTGGATGGCTTTTTGGCTTCAGCCGCTTTGACTTCAACCTTAGCCGCAGGTTTGGCGGGCGCTGCCGACACCGAAATCGCCGGTGGCGGGAAGGTCACTTCGCCTGCTTTGACCACTGTCATATTGCGCATCACCACATCATCGAAGTTGATGCTGGCGACGCCGTTTTTCTCTTTACACATTAACTTCATCAGGTTGACTAAGTTAGTGCCGTAAAGCTGTGAAGACTGCGCGGGCAGGCGGCCGGGAAGATCGGTAAAGCCGATGACTTTTACGCCATTCTCGGTCACGAATAGCTCACTTGGCTGAGTGTATTCACAGTTGCCGCCCGCTTGCGCGGCCATATCGACAATCACAGAGCCGGGTTTCATGCTGTCGACCATCGCCTTAGTAATGAGCTTAGGTGCAGGGCGACCTGGGATCAGCGCTGTGGTAATGATGATATCGACTTCTTTGGCTTGCTCGGCAAACAGTGCCATTTCGGCGGCGATAAACTCGTCCGACATGGTTTTAGCGTAACCGTCCGATGAGCTGCCATCTTCATTGGTGAAGTCCAGTTTGAGGAACTGGCCACCCATGGATTCGATTTGTTCAGCCACTTCTAAGCGTGTGTCGAAGGCGCGAACGATAGCCCCTAGCGAACCTGCGGTACCAATGGCAGCAAGACCCGCTACACCGGCACCAATCACCAGCACTTTGGCTGGCGGAACTTTACCCGCGGCGGTAATTTGTCCGGTAAAGAAACGGCCAAAGTGGTGCGCGGCTTCAACAACGGCGCGATAACCACCGATATTGGCCATAGAAGAGAGAGCATCGAGGGATTGGGCACGGGAAATACGTGGCACCATGTCCATCGCCATCACATTGATGTTGCGTTTAGACAGTTTCTCGACCAGCTCAGCATTTTGAGCGGGCCAGATAAAGCTGATTAAGGTCGCGCCTTCTTTAATTTGCGCAATTTCAGCATCGGTCGGTGCATTGACTTTAAAAATCAGATCCGCTTGCCAAACCTCTGCCGTGATCTTCGCCCCTGCGGCTTCAAAAGCGGCATCGTCAAAGCTAGACAGTAAGCCAGCATTGGCCTCAACAACAACTTCAAAGCCGAGCTTTTTAAGTTGTTCGACGGTGGCAGGGGTCGCGGCGACCCGAGTCTCACCGGCGAGACTCTCTCTCGGTATTCCAATCTGCATGATTACTCCCTGGTGGTTTATATAATCGTTCCGCCTGAGTGCTTCCCCTGAGCTAAACCTAGGTAGGGCTAGGCCGCGATAAGAATGAACTCGTTTATTCAGTTGTGGCAGTTAGCGCATTCAATCTTGGTATGAAATTTGTGCTTGAAAACAAACTTCTTTGCGAGCAACAGAAGGTACTGTACAGCAGGCTCGTCACCATTGTGGCAATACTTTGGTTTGACACAAGCGCATATTGCTCAAGCTGGTCGTTTCTGAACTGGTCGTATCAAAAACTTTTAACCAGTGCACACTTTTGTAGCTTAAATTTTGCACTTTGTATATTCCAAAATGGAATTAAAAATCAAATATTATTCTTTTTTGCTTTTCTAAAACCACGCTAATCTGCTGGACATTACACTGTCATAGGGCCGTCTCATGTTGTTAAAAGAACTTTCATCACTGGCTTCACCCCTGTCGCAACCGCAGGTCGAAAAGCTGAAACAACTCACCGCTGAATTAAACGCGGTGCAACTTGCTTGGGTGAGCGGTTATTTAGCCGCAACGGCCAATGCGTCGGGTAATCTGGCCCAGCTTGCGCCCGTGTCCGATGCACCGGTGGCACAGACAGTGACCATTCTCTATGGCAGCCAAACCGGCAATGGCCGTGGTATTGCCAAAGCCTTGGCTGAGAAGGCAAAAGCACAGGGCTATAGCGTGAATTTAGCCTCTATGGGTGAATACAATGTGCGCCAGCTTAAGCAAGAAACCTTGTTATTGCTGGTGGTCAGTACCCATGGTGAAGGTGAAGCACCGGATGATGCGATTGAATTACATAAGTTTTTAGCATCGAAACGTGCCCCTCAATTAAACAACTTACATTACTCTGTGTTGGCGCTGGGCGATTCAAGCTATGAGTTTTTCTGCCAGACAGGTAAAGACTTCGATGCTCGTCTTTCGGCTTTAGGCGCCAAAGCGCTGCTGCCTCTGGTTGAGTGTGATGTGGACTATGAAGCTGCGGCCGGACAGTGGCACGCCGATATACTCACCGCCGTGAAGCCACTCATTCAAACCACGGCTAACGTGGTGGCGCTCAATGATACCAGCTCGGCACTCGCTGCCAGCGAGAGCGAATTTACTAAGCAAAACCCTTACAGTGCCGAAGTGTTGGTGAGCCAAAAGATCACCGGACGTGGTTCAGACCGAGACGTGCGCCACGTTGAAATCGATTTAGGCGAGTCAGGCTTACGCTACGAAGTCGGTGATGCCCTTGGAGTGTGGTTTAGCAACAGTGAAACTTTAGTCGATGAGATTTTAGCGGGCTTAGGGTTAGCGGCCGATATTAAGGTGACTGTCGCTAATGAATCCATCAGCCTCAAACAAGCCTTAATCGAGAAGAAAGAGCTGACACAGTTATATCCTGGTTTAGTCAAAGCTTGGGCCGAGTTGTCCGCAAGCCCAGAGCTGCTTGCCCTGAGCGAAGATAAAGAACAGGTTCGCCAGTTTATCTTACATCATCAATTTGCAGACTTAGTGGCGAACTATCAGCTCAAGGCCGATGCTAATCTCGATGCAAACAAGTTAGTGGAGTTATTACGTCCATTAACGCCAAGACTCTACTCCATCGCCTCGAGCCAGAGTGAAGTCGATACCGAAGTGCATCTCACCGTGGCTTTGGTGGAAGATGAGCACCAAGGACAAGCCCGTTTTGGCGGTGCATCGCATTTCTTAGCCTCGGCAGAGGAAGGCGCTGAAGTAAAAGTGTATGTTGAACCGAACAAGCATTTCCGTTTACCTGAAGATCCACAAACGCCGGTCATCATGATTGGCCCTGGCACTGGGGTTGCGCCGTTTCGCGCCTTTATGCAGGAGCGCGTGGCGCAAGGCGCTGAGGGCGATAGCTGGTTATTCTTCGGTAATCCTCACTTTGAGCAGGACTTCCTGTATCAAACCGAGTGGCAACAGTATCTGAAAAACGGCGATTTAACCCGTATCGATGTGGCATTTTCGCGGGATCAGGCCCATAAGATTTACGTGCAGCACCGCATTAAAGAGCAGGGACAAACCCTGTGGCAATGGCTGCAAAATGGCGCGCATCTCTATATTTGTGGTGATGCCGAACGTATGGCTAAAGATGTTCACCAGGCCCTATTAGGGGTTGCGGTGGAGTTTGGCGGACTGTCGAGCGAGGCGGCGGAAGAATATTTCGAGACCCTGCGCAGTCATAAACGTTACCAAAAAGACGTGTACTAATTAATCGATCCCAAAGATAGAGAGCAGTATCCACGGAGATACTGCCGCCGAACGAATTTTAAGAGGCAGTTGCCATGAGTGAGCAAAAGTTAGCATTAAACGAATACCTAAAGACCGACAGTGATTATCTGCGTGGCACCATTAAAGAGGGATTAGATTCCTCGGTGACGGGCAGTTTTAGCGATGGCGATCAGCAATTGATCAAGTTCCACGGCTTCTATCAGCAGGATGACCGTGATTTACGTAACGAGCGTAAAGAGCAAAAACTCGAACCTTTATATAGCTTTATGTTACGTGCCCGCGTGCCAGGCGGTGTGTGTACGCCTAAGCAATGGTTAGGCGTGGATGAAATTGCCTCGACGCTCACCAGCTCTAACAGCATTCGTTTAACGACGCGTCAGACGTTCCAATACCACGGTATTCCAAAGCGTAATCTCAAGACCATTATTCAAGGCTTGGACCGTGAGGCGCTCGATTCCATCGCCGCCTGTGGTGACGTTAACCGTAACGTGATGTGTAACCCGAATCCGGTCGAGTCTAAGCTGCATGCGCAGGCCTATGAAGTTGCGAAAAAGCTGTCTGATCACCTGCTGCCCCACACTCGTGCCTACGCCGAGATTTGGTTAGATGAAGAGAAGTTACTGACCACAGAAGACGAAACCGTTGAACCTGTATACGGCAAAACCTACTTGCCACGTAAGTTTAAGATGGCCGTTGCCGTTCCGCCGGATAACGATGTTGACGTCTACACCAACGATTTAGGCTTTATTGCTGTGGCTGAAAATGGCGAATTAGTCGGTTTTAACCTAACCGCTGGCGGCGGCATGGGTTCGACCCACGGTGAAGTGGAGACCTTCCCGCGCTTGGCCGATGACTTTGGTTTCATCAAAACTGAAGATGTGATGAAGTTTGCCGAAGCTGTGATGACAGTGCAGCGTGACTGGGGTAATCGTACCAACCGTAAGCGTTCACGCCTGAAATACACCATCGTCGACCATGGCTATGAGAAGTTTAAGGCCGAAGTGGAAGCCCGTGCCGGCGTTAAGTTTGAACCCAAGCGCGATGTGGTGATTGGCGATCGCGGCGATCGTTACGGCTGGGTCGAAGGTGTCGATGGTAAGTGGCATTTAACCCTGTTTATCGAAAGCGGCCGCATTAAAGACGTACCCGGAAAGAGTTTACAAACCGGTATGCGTGAAATCGCGAAGATCCACAAGGGTGATTTCCGCATGACCTCAAACCAGAATATGATTATTGCGGGTGTGGCGCCCGAGGATAAAGCGACCATCGAAGGCCTTGCCCGTAAACACGGTTTACTTGGCCAAGTGTTGACCCAAACTCGCGGTCATTCGATTGCCTGCGTGGCCTTGCCAACCTGTCCATTGGCGATGGCGGAAGCCGAGCGTTATTTCCCTGAGTTTATCGACCATATCGATGCGCTGCAGGCTAAAAATGGCATTAGCGATCAAGCCATAGTTGTGCGTATGACCGGCTGTCCAAACGGTTGTGCGCGCCCATTTGCCGCTGAAATCGGCTTAGTGGGTAAGGCGCCCGGTCGCTACAACCTGTATCTCGGGGCGAACTTCGAAGGCACTCGTCTGAATAAGATGTACAGAGAGAATATCCAAGAGGCTGAGATCCTTGCTGAATTGGATGCATTATTTGCCCGTTACGCGGTTGAGCGTAATGCTGGCGAAACCTTTGGTAACTTCACCGTCCGCACGGGCGTAGTGAAGGCGGTTATCGATGCCGCTAAGGATTTCCATGGCTGATCTTGATTCTGGGGTGACGGGTTCCGGCTTGCCGAACGCGTTGCAGAGCGTGATAAGTCACAGCGAACTGAAAGCGCTGCTGACGGCGCCTAAGGATGTGCAGCGAGCGGAACTGGAACGCATTAATCGCTTCTTGGCCGGATTGACGGCTCAAGAACGAGTGCTCTGGGGCTTAGCCTATTTGCCGGGAAATCACGCGCTGTCATCCAGTTTTGGGATCCAGGCGGCGGTGATGCTGCATATGGTGAGTCAGGTGCAATCGGATATTCCGGTGATCTTAACGGATACTGGGTATCTCTTTCCTGAGACATATCAGTTTATTGACCAGCTTACCGAGCGCTTATCCTTAAACCTCAAGGTTTACCAAGCGCCGATGACTTCTGCATGGCAGGAAGCGCGTTTTGGCAAGCTGTGGGAGCAAGGCTTAGATGGGCTCGAGCGTTACAATCGACTGAATAAAGTAGAGCCGATGCAACGTGCTTTGGCGGAACTTGAAGTCGGCACTTGGTTTGCGGGACTTCGTCGCAGTCAGTCAAGCACTCGCGAAGAGTTACCAATATTGGCTATCCACGGAACTCGCTTTAAGCTGCTGCCGATTATCGAATGGTCGAACAAAGATGTGCACTTGTATCTGACGCAATTTGACTTGCCTTACCATCCGCTATGGGATCAAGGGTATGTTTCTGTTGGGGATACCCATTCGAGTAAACCCTTAGAATTAGGGATGACTGAAGAAGAAACCCGCTTTAATGGTCTAAAACGTGAATGCGGTTTGCATTACGAAATATAATCATCTATTTGATTTAATAGATAAATGCCACAGCATTCCCTGTGGCATTTTTTATTTTACGCCACCAAAATGGTATTTTGCTCAATTTTAAAGCGGTTTGGCCGTTAAAGTATTTTGTGTGTCATTCTGGCGTCATCAAAGTCAGATAAATTGTATTTTCATAGAGTTAGTTAAGGTGCGTTTGCCTGAGTTAAAATTTTTGTACATTTTTACTCACAGGGTTATGCACATTAGAATGTTCTGAGCTATATTACAAAGTTCCCGTAGATGGTTTTGAGGGAGTTTACTGCGCAGATATGCCTTAGTCGGTATTTTGCCAAGTTAAGTTGTTGAATATCGTTATTTATGGGCTTAGTTTGCTGTGTAACGATATAACGAGACGGAAAACAGTAGCACTTCCAAAAGACCTTGCTCGCCGCCGCGAGTATCAAGCAGTTTGATTGACTTGCTAGCCCTCGTTAATCTGCCCATTTCACCTCGGTCAGCTGTCGTCAAAGCTGCCGAGGTTGAGCCAACATAGTTAACATCGTTTATTTCGCTAATTCATCAATTCAGCTCGGTTTTTGGCGCTGTTTATGACAATATTATCATCAACTTACACTGTGCTATTTTATGCGGTGTGGCCAATGCCACCGCAAACGGCCCCTTTGGTGAAACTATTGATGAGGATAACTGGATGACCGCCCCTTTGTATGCCATGCGCGATCATGTCAATCGTCCTCAAGGGAACAAATCCAATTGCCCAGCGCCCAGACCCAAATCGCGCGGCTTTAAGCGCATAGTCGCTTGGTTCGTTAAACTTATCTTGGGCTTACTACTCGCCTCCGTTCTAAGTGTGGTGCTACTGAGATTTATTGACCCGCCGATGTGGACTTGGCGGATTGAACGGGCACTATTCCCGCCCGCACCAGTGACAGAGGTGCGACATCAATGGCGCTCACTCGAGCAAATTTCCCCTGAATTACAATTAGCCGTGATTGCCGCAGAGGATCAAAAATTTGCCAACCACACGGGGTTTGATTTAGCCGCAATAAGTTCGGCCATCGAATACAACCAAAAGGGCAACAAGGTTCGCGGTGCGAGTACCTTAAGTCAGCAAGCGGCGAAAAACCTGTTTATGTGGTCGAGCCGCAGTTTTATCCGCAAGGGAATAGAGGCCTGGTTTACCCTGTTGATGGAATTGATTTGGGATAAGTCGCGGATCCTCGAAGTGTATCTGAACATCGTCGAATTTGGCCCCGGAATATATGGCGCCGAAGCCGCATCGAAACATTATTTTGGTAAGAGTGCCGCCAAATTAACCCGTTATGAGGCGTCATTATTAGCGGCGGTATTACCCAATCCTTGGCGATATAAAGTCTCACCGCCTTCACCTTATGTTGAGCAGCGCTCCGCTTGGATCCGTAAGCAAATGCGCCAGTTAGGGGAAGTGACGCTTAACCGTGTTCATAATGCCGATTAACGGGGAAATAAGGCGATAACCTTCGTCTTATTAACATGTCATGCGCTTTATCGCTGCGATAAACTTTATCTTTAATATGAATTAGGCGCTGAATATGAAATTAATTTAGTTTGCTAAGCGAATTCGCCTAAAAGCACAGCTTGATTCGCATCCTAGGTTAATTAATGGTAAATTAGCGCACGAATTTCCCCTTCAAATACACTCTGTCCTTGGGCTATTCCCCTCGCTAATTCTTAGCTTGTGTCGGATGTTGGTGTGCCATGACGCGTGTAAAAAGGAATGACAACAGGTCAGTATTTAAATACCGAAGGCGAGTGCTTTCGGTATTATTTTTGTCACTTTGACGGTAATTAAATGGAGTTTTAGATGAAGAAGATTGTTATTGCTGCGGCTATTATTGCAGCGGGCGCAGGTGCTTATTGGTACACTCAGCATGGAACTAGCTCGAGTGCTTCGGCCAATCCTTTGCTTGATTATATCCCTGCCGACACCCCAGTATTTTCTGGTCAATTAAAACCTTTCCCACTGAAAAACTACCTGCAATCCATTTCTAGCAATTACCAGCAATTCTCAACGGATTCGTTGGCCGAGTTAGGTGCATTAGATAGTCCTATGGCCAAGTTCTTTGTCAGCATCTATACGCAGTATATGGATGGGATGAAAGATCCAACCCAATTGCTTAAGACCTTTGGTTTACCAAATGAAGTCGAGCCTTTTTTCTATACCTTGGGTGTGATCCCTGTTCTTAAAACCAATGTGGATCAAATTGATGCATTCTGGGCTGTCTTGGATAAAGCCGAGAAAGACAGCGGCTTCACCCATGAAAAGCGCACCTTAGCGGGCGTTGATTATCGTGCTTATTCACTGGCCGAAGAAGGTTCTACTGAGAAGGTTGACCTGTTATTTGCCCATAAAGATGGCATCTTAACTGTGACCTTATCTGGCACAACGATTGAGCCAGAAATCTTAGAAATGGCCTTTGGATTAAAGAAACCGACTCAATCCTTAGCCGCTTCAGGCATGCTGAAAGACATCATCAAAACCCATGGTTTTATGGAAGACAGCATCAGCTTTATCAACCACGTTGAGATTGTTAAAGCGATTACGTCTCCCGATGGCAATATGTTAGGTAAGCAGCTCACTCAATTCATGGCTGAAGAAAACCATGGTGAAGATCCGTTAGCGGAAATCCGTACTCCTGAGTGCAAAACTGAGCTAACTGCCATTGCTGCCAACTGGCCTCGTACGGTTGCGGGATTAACGGCATTTAGTTCGACCGAAAAAGAAAGCCATATGGCGGCCTCTTTTGTGGTTGAAAGCAAAAACCAAGCAATCCTAACTGCGCTGCAAAAAATGCGTGGCTACATTCCAACCCACTTAGCTGACATTAACAGCACTATCTTCTCGATGGGACTGGGGATTGACGTTAATGAAGTTGCACCTTCACTGACGGCGATTTGGGACGATCTGCAAAAGCCACAGTTAACCTGTGCGCCGCTTGCTGAGTTACAAGCCGAATTAAGCCAACAAAGCCCTGCGATGCTGGGTATGTTTACTGGCATGGCGAACGGCGTTAAAGGTGTGAGCCTGTCATTGCTCGATTATAAGATGAGTTCTCAAGACCAAGAGCCTAAGCTTGAAAGCTTAGATGCCTTAGTGAGCTTAACGGCCGATAACCCATCAATGCTGTTCAACATGGTGAAACCTTTTGCTCCTATGCTGGCTGAACTGCAAGTTGCTGATAATGGCGAGCCTACCGATTTATCACCACTGTTAATGTTGCCGCCTGAGATGAACATCAAACCGATGCTGGCCATTAAGGGACAACACTTAGTGGTTTACTCTGGCGATAAAGGCTTAGCGTTAGCGAATAAATTGGCTGGCGAAAAGCCTTCGGCCAATGGGCTTTACAGCATGTCGGCTGACTACGGTAAGATGTTTACCCCAGTGTTAACCCTATTAGAACTGACTGGTGAGCCGATTCCTGAAGAGCTGCAAGCGCTGAAAGATTACAATATGCGCGTCCAAATGAGCTTCGATGTGAATAAACAGGGCCTAGTGTTTGGTTCAGTGATGAACTCAAAGGCGAGCGAGAAGAAGTAAGCTTTATGCCAATCGTGCATTAATCGAAAAGCCAGCTTATTGCTGGCTTTTTTGTTAATTGGCTTGGGCTAACTTAGGTTGAGAACCAAGGGGCGTATCTGTGGGTTTAGGTTTAGCGGAGCGCACTAAACTGACCAGCCCTTGCCATTCAATATCGTTGTTCTGTGGCAGCCAAATATCCGGCTCAGTGCCTTTTCCTGAAAGCAGCTCGCCTGCGGCGTCATAGGTGAGTGAGCTACTAAAACGAACATCTAAATCACTGTTAGGTAAGGTGAGTTGATACTGTCTGGCAAAATCCCCTGAGGTTTTTTCACCAATCAAGTTCACTCTAGACCAGGCTTTTGTTCGGTAGGCTATCCACTCGCACTCTTGTTTACACAAAGGGCTGACAAGTAGCGCAAGGCGATTATTACCTTCGGCGAGCACTTCGGGTTTAGTGCGGACAAACCAAGGGCTGAATCGGCTCTCATCTATGCTGGGCAAGCGCCGAGTTAGTACATTCAGCCGTGGTGAACTGAGTTCCAATGCTTCGAGCGGCCTAAAATTGAGGGGCCTTAAATAATCATTCCTAAGTTCCGGGGAGCGGCGATAATGGGCAAAGCCCATGATTTGTTCTAGCGCCGAATGATATTGCTGGCTTTGGGGCGGCATATCTTGATAACGCGACAACATGGTCAATAACTTAGGGCTAAATCCCTTGGCTTGCCTCAAATCGACAATCAGTAACGGCTGCTGCATTCCCTGTCGGAGCGCATCCTGCTGGTTTTTATCGAGTTCAAAGGCGTAGAGATCATCAATCTTGAGCTTAGCCGTGGTTGGATTGACCTGTTCCAGTAAATAATCTGGCTTGATTGGCGCCGTCGGGGCCAAATTATCGAGTTGGGTGATGAGGCTTTCAAAGCTCAGCTCAGTCTCATCTTTAATCGGTTTGACTATGGTTTTTGACGGCTGCGGCAGGGCGATAGTCACTTGCGTGGTCTGCAAATCATCATTAATCAAGCTGATAAGTACATGGGGCTTGATGCTTAAGCCTAAGTCCTCCCGCAGTAAATTGAGTCGCTTGAGCCAAATTAGCTGCATCTCTTGGCTGTTTTTTGCAGGCTCAGATAAATAGGCTTGGCTGGCTGAAATCCACTTGCTTAAGGGGATGCCATCAATATGGGTAATAAAGGGAAAATCGGCGCTGATGGGGTTATTTTTGCTGTCCAAGGCGAGCCATTGCTCGTTGACAGGCCTGAGCGTTAAGGGCAGCTCACCGCTGCTATTTTCGACTTTCGCGACCTGTGTCCCTGGATCTTTTAAGGTATTGAGCAGTTTAGTGAGCTCGGCGGCAAAGCGTTCTTTAGGGATAACATCTTGATATTGTTCTGTGATTAATCCAGCTAATCGTTTGAGTTGCTGCCCATTAACCTGTGGGTCCAGTGCGTAAAATGCCGAGTGTTGTTCAATTTGATCGAACAGAATATAGAGATCTTGGCGAATATCCTTGGTCGTCAGCGTGGGTTGGGCTTTTTCGGGAATAGCGAAAAACGCGAGCCTGATGAGGCTCGCACAAATGATCACGCTCAGTAAAGTAACGACAGTGCGATAGCTAAAACTCATACTCCTCCATGACCACTTTACTTTTACGGCTAAAAAGGTGTGCGACTATCGATGCAAATGCCTATTTTGGCAATAAAAATCATCATTCGGTCCCTTTTGCTCCTGTCCATTTGAGCAATTTAGCAGCAGTTTTGGCAAGTCAGCATAGAATTATGGCTATTTTTTGTGCTCTGTCACGGTTAAATCGTTAGAGGATATCGTTGAGTGATACGCCGATACCGATGCGTTGGTTATGGTAATTGTAGTCAATAAGACTCTCGCCATAGCCATTAAAGTATTGAGTATAAAGGCGTAAATTACCGATGATTGGGTAGCTCCACGTAAATTCTGCCGAGCCACGGTCAATATCCTTAAGGTTGGTTTTTAGGGTTAGGGTGAATCTATGGTCATCTATGCCATACACTCCCACAAACTCGGCTTTGCCTATGTATTCATCGATATCGGGGTTATCGTCACCACGGGGTTGATGGATATCGGTTTTTTCGTCCTCAGGAATACGCCACCACACCTTGGTTGAGAAGGCCAATGGGCCTGCATCGAAGATCATGGTGCCGTAGATACGGTTCCAGCTTCGGGATAATAGCCCTGACTTTCCATTGGATTGATGTACAGCGCCAAAGCCCCAGAAGGAGTTAGTCACGCTGCCGATTTTCCAATCATTGTTAAAAAGCATAAAGATTTCGGGTTCGTGGTTAGTCTCACGGAAGGGGGAAGAAATATCTTTGTTATACAGCTGCCAATAGGATTGGTTCGTGTAGGCAAAAAACAGGTGGCCATTGTCGCCAAAGACGTTGTACCAAATAGGAAACTTAAAGCTTATCTGGAACTTAGCTTCCATCTCGTCCAGTGTGTAGTTGTTCTCCGCCGCATCTTGAGCAAAGGGGGCCAAGTTGGGATCGGGATTGTAGGTGGCGGGTAAAATGTAATTCACTTTATGTGGCGTGATCACGAAGGGACGTTCTGAGGTGGCAAGTTCGTCCTGCACGCGTCCTTCAACAAGGGATTCTTCCGCCTGAAGCCCTGTACAAGTTAACAGTCCAATTAATGCGATACCTTTATTAAATCGGGACATCGGCCCTCCTTGATGTGTCTGTTTGCCTTACGCTTTCTCGTTGTTTGCCCAGCTTAACATTAGTTTGTGGATCTATTGTGAGAAATCCTGCCAGAGAGTTACGCAACTGGCGCGAGCTTGCGCCCATTTTTATGTGCAAAAGAGACGCTTGAGTAGAATTTTTAGCAATAACATAGTGCGGTTATGTGAGGTGACGCAAGTTTTGATTGCCGATATATTCGGCATGAAATCCTATTTTATTTAGTTATTTCATTTGCTTAAGCGATTTTTAGGCCATTGGCGTTTTGGTTACCCTCACTTATCGTTAACAGGCTTAATTCGAAGCACTTTTGTTATTTCTTTTTGATATAACAATTAATGATTTTATATTTATTAAGGAATATAACTAGGGCTATATTGCTACACATTGATCTCATATCGGGGAATGTGATGGAAATTTTATCTTTACCGGGCCAAAGGGCGAAGGGCAAAGTCTGGCTTGTTGGCGCAGGCCCCGGAGACGTTGAACTCTTAACCCTCAAAGCCTGGCGCATTCTCAAGTCCGCCGACGCTGTGCTATACGATGCGCTCGTTAGCCAAGATATCCTCGATTTGGTCCCTAAGGATGCAGAGAAGATTGCCGTCGGCAAACGTGCCGGTAAGCATAGTGCTGCACAAGATGAAATTAATCAGTTACTGGTGACGAAAGCCTATACCCGTAAAAGCGTGGTACGCCTCAAGGGCGGCGATCCGTTTATTTTTGGTCGCGGTGGTGAAGAGTTACAAACCTTAGTCGAAGCAGGCGTCGAATTTGAAGTGGTTCCTGGCATTACCGCCGCCAGTGGCACTTCGGCCTATGCGGGTATTCCATTAACTCACAGGGATTATGCCCAAGGGGTGACCTTTATCACTGGCCATTGTCAGCTCGAAAGCCGCCCCATGGACTGGCAGGGTTACGCTAATCCAAACAATACCTTAGTAGTGTATATGGGGATTTTAAATGCGGGCATTATTCGTCAAGGATTAATCGATGCTGGCCGTAGCCCACAAACCCCAGTAGCGATTGTCTCTAAGGCGACCACTCAGTCGCAGCAGCGTTTTATTGGCCAATTAGATTCACTCGAGCAGCTTGCGGCCGATCCGCAATTGCAAATGCCCGCCCTGATGATTATTGGCGAAGTGGTTGCGCTGGCAGATAGCTTAAATTGGTTCCAACCTAAGGGTGAAGGCGAGTCAACGCTCGATACCGCAGATGCCACCAAGATTGTGGCAAAAATTTAGTTAAATCAGATCATTTTTTAGAAATAGTTAAGTTAAATCCAGCTGCCTGTCGCAGCCCATTTTAGGTAAACGGAGAAGAGTATGGCCGGGCGTGAATTAAGCCACTTACAACAACTGGAAGCCGAAAGCATTCAGATCATTCGTGAAGTCGCTGCCGAATTCGACAATCCAGTAATGTTGTATTCCATCGGAAAAGATTCTTCGGTGATGTTACACCTTGCGCGTAAAGCTTTTTATCCCGGCAAGATCCCATTCCCCTTGTTGCACGTGGATACGGGCTGGAAATTCAAAGAGATGATCGCCTTTCGTGATGCGCAGGCGAAAAAGTTTGGCTTTGAATTATTAACCCACACCAACCCAGAAGGCGTTGCCCAAGGGATTAACCCCTTCGACCATGGCAGTGCCAAACACACTGACATCATGAAAACCCAAGGCTTAAAACAAGCCTTAAACCAATATGGTTTCGATGCCGCATTCGGTGGTGCGCGCCGCGATGAGGAAAAATCCCGCGCGAAGGAGCGGGTGTATTCGTTCCGCGATCGTCACCATAGATGGGATCCTAAGAATCAACGCCCCGAACTGTGGCGCACCTATAACGGCGCGGTGAATAAGGGCGAAAGTATTCGTGTCTTCCCTTTATCTAACTGGACCGAACTCGATATTTGGCAATATATCTACCAAGAAAACATTGAGTTAGTACCACTGTATTTTGCCGCAGAGCGCCCTGTGGTTGAGCGTGGCGGTCAGTTGATTATGGCCGACGATGAGCGCATGAAACTCGAAGAAGGCGAAACCATTAAGCATGAGGTGGTGCGTTTTAGAACCTTAGGTTGCTATCCATTGACGGCAGCGATGCATTCGCAGGCGGATAATCTCGAAAAAATCATCGAAGAAATGCTGTTAACTCGCTCGAGCGAACGCCAAGGGCGGTTGATTGACTCTGATCAGAGTGCATCGATGGAGCAGAAGAAACGCCAAGGTTATTTCTAAACCAAGGCATTTCGAGCGCAGGTTGAGAGACAAATTAAACCGATTTCGTGAATGTCCCGATGAAGGCTTTTAGAGCAATCAAGTACCAGCGACTTCACGAACAGTGAGCAAGATAAGAGTGAGATAAAGATGGATAAAGCGGTCAATAAAACCAATCGTATGGCGGCAGAAATTAGCCAGCACGGGGTTAAAGAATATCTAGCCCAGCAACAACATAAAGGTTTGTTGCGCTTTTTAACCTGCGGCAGCGTAGACGATGGCAAGAGCACCCTGATTGGCCGTTTACTGCATGACAGCGCGCAGATTTATGAAGACCAACTCGCGAGCTTAAAAAATGATAGCGCTAAGATGGGCACAACAGGCGAGGCCATAGACTTGGCTTTGCTGGTGGATGGTCTGCAAGCCGAGCGCGAGCAGGGCATTACTATCGATGTCGCTTATCGTTATTTTTCAAGCGACAAGCGTAAGTTTATCATCGCTGACACACCAGGTCATGAGCAGTACACCCGCAATATGGCGACTGGCGCCTCAACCTGTGATTTAGCCGTGATCTTAGTGGATGCGCGTTACGGCGTGCAGACTCAAACCAAGCGTCATGCCTTTATTGCCTCTTTGCTGGGTATTCGCCACTTTGTGGTCGCGGTCAATAAAATGGATTTACTCGGGTTCGATGAGCAAGTATTCAATCGTATCCTTAATGATTTCAGTGAGTTCGTAAAAGACTTTGGTGACTTAGATATCCACTTTGTGCCCTTATCCGCACTCAATGGCGATAACGTGGTTGAGCCGAGCTTGCATACGCCTTGGTATCAGGGCGGCACACTGCTGGAGCTACTCGAAACTATTGATACTCAACGTGAACTGAGTGCCTTACCCGTGCGCTTCCCAGTGCAATATGTGTCGCGTCCCAATCTGGATTTTCGGGGTTTTGCCGGTACTTTAGCCTCTGGCGTGATTAAGGTGGGGGACGAGGTAGTTGCGCTACCTTCGGGTAAGCGTAGCAAGGTTGAACGTATCGTGACCTTCGATGGCGATCTCGCCGAAGCGACGGCTGGTCAAGCCGTGACTATCACCTTAGAAGATGAAATCGATATTTCCCGTGGTGACTTACTGGCTCTGCCAGAGAGTGCGCCACAGGTTGCCAACCAAATCGTGGCTGACCTAGTGTGGATGGATGAAAAGCCATTACAACTCGGCCAGTTATACGACATTAAAGTCGCGGGTAAGAAGACCCAAGCCTCTGTTACTGCCATCGACTATGTGGTTGATGTGAACACGCTTGCGCGCAGCAGCGCCGACACTTTAGGGCTCAATGCCATCGCCCGTGTGACCTTAGAGCTGACCGAAGATATCGTCTTCGATGCCTATTCTTTGGTGCGTGATACCGGCGGCATGATCCTGATTGACCGTTTATCCAATGCCACTGTGGCGGCGGTGATGGTGGTATCGGGTCAGCATGTGAATAAGCAAGTATCTTCACAATTTAGTGCCTTTGAAATCGAGTTTAATGCACTGGTGCGTAAGCACTTCCCGCATTGGCAAGCGATTGATATTTCAAAGCTTGGAGCCTAATACGTGAGTGACTTGTGGCTATTAGCTATTGTGTTGTTTGGATTAGTGGCTGGCTTAATCGCCGGCCGCATTAATCCCGCAGTGTTGTTTTTATTTGCTTTTTTACTCTGTTACCTTTTAGGAATGGTATCACTCGACACGGCGCTCACTAGCTTTACCAACACAGGTTTAGTCACACTGGTGTTATTGGTGCTGGCGGCGACGGCGCTGGAGAAAACCTCACTGCTGGGCAAGTTAAGCCAAGTGATTGGTAACAGCTCGCTTGCGGTGACGATGGCAAAACTGGGATTTTCAACGGCGCTGCTGTCCTCTTTTACCAATAACACCGCCGTTGTCGCGTCTTTGATTGGAGTGGTGCGCCGTAATCAGGCTCACGCTCCGGCTAAGTTGTTGCTACCACTCAACTATGCGGCGATTTTGGGCGGTACGCTGACTTTGATTGGCACTTCCACAAACCTTATCGTCAACTCGTTTGTCGAAAACGCTGGCTTGCCAGCGTTGGGGTTCTTTGAGTTCACTCCAGTGGCCACGCTGATTGTGCTCTTAGGCATAGTGCTGCTGATTGTGCTGGCCAATACCTTGCCCGACAGGCGGGATGAATCGACTGAGGAAGCGTTGCCCTATCTACTAGAAGCTCACGTGGCCAAAGGCTCGTCTTTAGTCGGTCGCAGCGTGGTGGATAACAAATTAAGAGCACTGAAAAAACTCTATTTAGTTGAGCTTGAGCGAAGCGGCATTTGTATTTGCCCTGTCCCGCCCCAGTTAGTGCTACAGGCGGACGATGTGCTGCGTTTCAGTGGCGCTGTGGAGTCGGTGGAATTGTTACATCAATTCGATGGTCTCGATTGGTTTGGAAAACATCAAGCCAAGGGGCAAAATCTGGTCGAAGCCGTGTTAGCGCCTTCGTCGAGTCTGGTGGGCAGCACCTTAAAAGAATCCCGCTTTCGCGAGCAGTTTGATGCGGCGGTGATGGCGATTCGCCGTGGCCATCATCCGCTAAAGGGCGGCTTGGGCGATATCGTATTACAGCCTGGCGATGTGTTGCTGTTGACGCCGGGGGATGGGTTTAGTGCTAATCCAAAACTCGGTACCGAATTTGCGGCGGTGAGCGGACTCGATTTGAATGTGCGTTTAGACACTAAGCGTAGTCGTATCGTGTTAGCCGGATTTGTGTTGACGATTGGCCTGAGTTTGACGGGGATTTTACCCTTAGCCAAAGGACTCGTGCTGTTATTACTCAGCTATTTTGCCATCGGCGCCGTGACCTTATCTGAACTTAAGCGCCGTTTCCCGCTCGAGTTAGTCGTGATTGTGGGCAGCGCTTTGGGGTTGGCAAACCTGATGATGAGCACAGGTCTTGCTGATGGTTTAGCACAGGGGCTGCTTGGTGCCATCAATGGCTACGGAGTGTTTGGTGCCTTTGTGGGCGTTTATTTAGTCACGCTGCTGCTGACAGAACTCGTTACCAATAATGCCGCAGCGGCCTTAGCCTTTCCGATTGCCTATGCGGTAGCGCTGAATTATGGCGTCGATCCTCGGCCGTTTATCATGGCCGTGGTGTTTGGTGCCAGTGCCAGCTTTATTTCGCCCTATGGTTATCAAACCAACTTGATGGTGTTTAATGCGGGGAACTATCGTTTCAGTGATTTTGTGCGTTTAGGGCTGCCCTTATCCCTGCTGTATTCGCTGATCGTAATTTTTATGGTGCCAGTTATCTTTCCGTTTTAATGATTTTTTATCTTAGGTTGTTATTCAACCTAAGGTTTGAGGAGTGTTTATGAGCAATATTGTGTGGCACCAACATAGCGTTGACCAAGCGGCCAGAGCCAAACTTAAGGGACAAAATCCGGTATTACTCTGGTTTACTGGGCTGTCTGGTGCGGGTAAGTCGACTTTGGCTGGGGCGCTTGAGCGTGCACTGTTTGAGGCGGGCTTTCACACTTATCTGCTCGATGGTGACAATGTTCGCCATGGTTTATGTAAGGATCTGGGCTTTAGCGTTGCCGATAGGGATGAAAACTTACGCCGCGTCGGCGAAGTGGCAAAACTCATGGTGGATGCGGGCTTGGTGGTGTTATCGGCCTTTATTTCGCCGACCCGTGAGGAGCGCGATAGCATACGTGCGCGTTTCCCGACAGGGCAGTTTATTGAGATCCATGTGTCAACACCGCTCAGCGTATGTGAGCAGCGCGATCCTAAGGGCTTGTATGTTAAGGCTCGTCGCGGTGAGATCAGTAACTTTACTGGTATTTCATCTCCCTATGAGGCGCCGCTCTCGGCGGAGCTGACGATTGATACCAGCAAAGGGGATTTAGCCTCGCAAGTTCGTGCCTTGATTGACTATTTGACCGCGATTGAAGTCATTAATCCAGATAAAGCCAAAGCCTTAGCCTAAGGCCATTTTATGGGATTCGGGGGCATTTGTTGGCAGCGTTAGCGTAAAACAAGTGCCTTTTCCCTGTTCACTCGTCACCTTGATATACCCGCCAAGTAACTGCGTCACCAGTTGATGCGCTAAGTGTAATCCTAAGCCTGTGCCGCCTTTACCTCGGCGAGTCGTAAAGAAGGGATCGAAGATCTGCTTCAAGGTCGCATCATCCATTCCGCTGCCATTATCGCTAACAGTTATGGCGATGAAGGCATCTTCAAGACGGTAAGCCGTGATGTAAATCTGGCCATTACCGACATCATCAAAGGCATGGATGAGGGCATTGGACACGAGATTTTCGAGTACTTGGCCAAGGGCGCCAGGGTAACTGTTTAATTCAATCTCAGGCGCAATATCGATGTTTAACTCATGGGATTGTTTCTTCATCCTCAGCCATGAGGTGTGCAGCATATCTTGAACTAAGCCTGTGAGTTTAAAGACGCGCCGTTCTTCCCCGGTACGGTCGACCGCTAAGCGTTTAAAGCTTTTGACTAGCGAGGCGGCGCGCTCCAAGTTGGCTCTGACTATCTCTGCGCCTTCATTAAAGTGCTCAAAATACGTATCTACATCGGAACGTTTAAGGCCGGTCTCGAAGGCAGACTGTAATCGAAGACATTCATTCTTCATGCTCGATAGGGTCATTAAAGATGCGCCCACAGGGGTATTTAGCTCATGGGCGACCCCCGCGACCATCATCCCGAGTGAGGAGAGTTTGCCAGTTTCAATTAATTGCTGCTGGGTGTCGTGCAGGTGTTGTAAAGATTGTGCCAGCGCTTTATTGCTGCTTGCCAGTCGTCGCTGTTGCTCGGTTAAATCGTCGTGGAGTTTATCCCGTTCGTACATAGACTTAGCCGCGCGCCAACAGACTATGCCGCCTAAAATCAACAACATTAGCCCGATAGTTAAAGACTCCAGAGCGCACTGTAGGGTGATTTGGCTTAACACTGTTGGGGAAATATGAGCAACCAAGCGCCAATTCGGTAGCGTCGCATTACCGAGATTTTGCACATTCTCATAATCCCAAAATCCATTTGATGTGGTAAAGGCAAGTTCGGTATTTTTGCTGATGGCTTGCCATGCTTCGGGATCGTTATTGGCAAACTTTAAATCTTCTCGACCATACATAAATCCCCATGCCATTTGCGGCTGCGGCGCCAATAACCAGTAACCATCGGCGTTTAGCATCGACAATTCGACTCCGCCTTTAGCTGTGCTGGCGATGGCGTCTAACAGGGTTTGGGCGAGAAAATTCAGCGCAATAAATCCTTGCCTTTCCCCCGAGGCTAAAAACACTGGGGTGGTGATACGCAGCATAGGTTTAATCGGGGTTTCAATGACTTTGTTTTCAACGTTTAAGTCTAGGGGGGAGAAGTAAAACGTATCGGGCTCAAGCGCCAGACTCGGTGCTATGTAGTAGCGCCCCTGTTTAGATTGTAACTCTGTCTGCGGCACTATTTGGGCGACTTGGTTGATGAGATTAATGCGTACCTTTTCCATGGCGTCGTTATCGAGCCAGCGCACTTGGTCATATTGCTGTGACGCCTCACTGAATGCCTTAAAAAAGTGTTCGACGGTACTGAGATCGGTATTTTTGCCCGAAGCGGTATCGAGAAGAAGTTGATATTTAGCGAGAAACAGCGCATCCCGTTTAAGACTGCCCAAATAGTAGGCTATGGTTTGGTTGGCATCGGCCAGCACCATCGCCGCCTGTCGCGCTAAAGGCGTCATCGCTTCTTCATGGCGTTTTTGATAAAGCACGAGACTTAGCAAGGGTACCAAGAGTAACCAAGGCAACATCAGTTTTAGCCAGTAGCGACTAAGCAGTTGTAAGGGCGTCATGGTTTCGCTCAATATCATTCGATAATGCGTTTTTGGAAGTTGGCCAACCAAATGAGTAGTTCTTTGAGTGGCATTGGTTTCGCGTAAAAATAGCCCTGGGCATCGTGGCATCCTCGATGTTTCAGCCAACGTGCTTGCTCTAGGGTTTCGACACCTTCGGCGATCACATTCATCTTAAAGCGTTCCCCGAGCAGGATAATGCTATCGACAATCGCCGCTGCACCATCATCCGTGGTGACATTATCGATAAAGGATTTATCAATTTTAATGCGATCGAAGGTGAGCTTACTGAGATAGGCTAGCGATGAAAAACCCGTGCCAAAATCATCGATGGCGACGTTAATATTCATATTACGCAGGGCTTTGAGTTGCTTATTGATCACCTCAAAATTCTGCATGGCAATCGACTCAGTGACTTCAATTTCAATTTGATCACTGGCAATTTGTGCCGCTTGGATATCGGCATTGAGCTGGTTGACGATTTGCTCTTGCTCAAACTGCATCGCCGAGAGGTTAACGCCGATCCGCAGATTCGGGTAACCCGCCTCTGTTAAGGCATGCATGGCTTGGCAAGATTGCACAAATAATTGTTTACCGAGTTTTGTGATCAGCCCCGTAGCTTCGGCGATGGGAATAAAGCGTAAGGGAGGTACGCTGTCGCCATTGGGCAAGGTCCAGCGCGCCAGCGCTTCGACACCCACGACTTCCCCCGTTTGTAACGACACCTGTGGCTGCAGCGCGATATGGATATCTCCTTGAGTGATACCAAGTTGCAAGGCCTGCAGTAATTCAAAATGCGTGGCGACATCATCTTTAGATGGTTGATATGTCACATGTTGACGTATCCCGAGGCTCTTGGCCTTTTTCAGTGCCATATTCAGCTGAGTGATGGCGGCGACAGCATCCCCTTCGGCGAGCTCCAAAGGCAGGGTAACTGTACTGATATTGACAGTAATACAGGAGGTACCCTGTTGATAGGGCGCAACAAATAACTGCTCAATCAGAGCGGCTGAAACTAAATGTTTAGGGCCTAAAATGGCAAATTTATCATCCTTTAAACGGCTGACCAGCACGCTGGCGTCGAACTGATCTTTTAGACTATTTGCCACATGCTTGAGCATATTGTTGCCATGCTCTGAGCCAAACACATGATTGAAGTCTGAAAACTTATCTATGTCTATGAGTAATAGATTGAATTTGTCACGAATGTCTTCCTTCAAAATGCCATCGAGTGTACGGATGAGTACGTTGAGGTTCGGTATTCTGAGCAAGGGATCTTCAAAGGCGATTTTATCCAGTTGGCTCATTAGCGATACGCTGTGCAGGCCGCCGCAAATGTTCATGCTAAAAACACGGATAAGTTCGGTTTCGGTCGCATCGAGTAGTCGCCCCGTAGCCAGGTAAACCGCGTAGTCATTACCGGCAAGCTCGCCGGGGAAAAACAGGCAGGTATATTGCGACTCAATACGGGATTGCTTACTGCTCAGGCACAACTCGAGTTGGATGCGGATATGTTGCTGTTCGAGCTGCTGTAAGGCTCTACCGTAGTAGGATTCAAACTCTCCTGAAGCGCCAATGATCTGATGCATATGGCCAAATTCATGCAGATCGTTTATGGCTTTAACACAGACTATGCCGCCCGAGGGTAAATTCAGCAGAATTGCCAATTGTTGAAGCATTTTGCTCGACAGCTCTTTGATATTGCGCGAGGTGTAGAGGGCACCGCTGGATTCGGCAATTAACTGCAGCCCGCGCTTTGCATTAGCGATATTACTGATCTGTTGGTAGGAGCGTAGGTTAGTGGTCAAGATGGTTTGTAGACGGTCGGCGGAAAGATCCGATTTAGTCCAATAGTCATTGATATCATAGTCACGCATCACGTTAAATACGGGCGCCATACCGGGTTGCCCTGTGAGCAGAATAATGCGGATTTTCTCGTTACCGAGCACTTCCCTGATGCCTCGCACGAGTCTGAGGCCTGCATCTTCGGTTTCCATCACCACATCGACTAAGGCAATGGCAAAGTCGTCTTCATTGGCGACCATCTGGCAGGCTTCTGCGTAACTAAATGCTTGGGTTAATTCTATTTTTGCGCCAAGAATGGTGAGAGTGGACAAGGCGAAAGCGGTAGAGCGTTGGAAGTTAATATCATCGTCTACCGTGAGAATTTTGACCGCTTTCGTCGCCTTTAGCGCGGTACTTGGTTCGGGTTCATCTAAGAAGATAATGTCTTGCGATTGGCTGACCATATTCTCTTTCCTTGAGATGTCGAAACATCCTTATTTACCCAGTTTAGAATTGAGTGTTTTTTATACTCAAAGTATTTGCGACACTCAGGGGTAATTCAAGAAAAGATTTCGTGGTCAGATATATAAGTCTGTTTAAGCGATTACTCTATTTTAAAATCCTTCGCAAATAGCGCCTGTAGCGCCTTCAGGTAATCTTGGTCTTGTTTTGGTAGCACCAGTTGCGCCAGTTCATCACCAATCGGGGTTAAGCGATAGTAGCTAAACAGCAAGTTACCACTCTTTGGGGTGAGCTTCATTTGGATGCCGGGCATGGTGAGTTGGATGGGGGTTTTGCTGTTGAGTAAACCGGTTTCAAACTCACTGCTGTGCAGGATCCCCGCATCGACTAAAGTGAGAATACTGGAGTAGGGCAGACCAAATTGGGATAAGCCTAGGGTGACACTGGTATTTTTACGAAAATATTGGCCGAGTCCGCCCGTGAGCCGATAGCCGCTGATCAGCTTTAAGCGCTGCTCATTATTCACTTTGGCCGCCATACCTAGTGCTTTCTCGAGGATTTGCGCCTCCCTATGGGTCAGTTGTTTTAACAGCGCTAGGGTGCGCAGGCTGAAGTTGCCCGGGTTGACGATTTCACTGGAGAGGATACGCGCCCACAGATCCTGCATTTTGCGGTTGTGGATTTGTTCCGCCATCAAAAAAAATTGATGGCTCCAGTCGGGATCCAGATCGACCCCAGTGACATCCGACGGGGTGTAACTCAAGGCGAGGGCGAAAATGGTTTCGACATTGGCTTGATACTGGCTGGCGAGTTTACGCTCCCTATGTTGCGCGCGTTCGGCAACCGAGGCATTGGCGGGGCGATATTCCTGCTCACTGGCGAGCCCGAGTTGGCGACCCAGTACCAGCGCTTTTTTACGGGCCGAGACCTCGGCAGCGGGAGCCGCTTCATCCGCAAGCATTAAAATATCTGAATCCTTCATGCCTTTATCCTGTTTGACCTATTTGTGTTGGCCCTATTTTTGTTAGCTCGTGGGATCAAGTTGACCCCACGAAATGCTTCCAGCTTAGTCGATTGCAATCCTTAAGTCTCTGCGCTGGATTGCTTTTATTACGCTGCGGGCACTTTTTAACTGTCGAGACTCGGTTTTTCGATAGATTTAGCAGACCAAGCCCAATTGGTTTCATTCCCAGGTGAGGGATGGCGCGGTACATTGAGGGCCAATACTAAGGAACAGACCGCAAATCCGGCGCCAATGTAGAAGACGAGGGCGGGATCGCTCAGCCACAGTAAGCCCAAGAGCACAGGGATAATCACCGCAGCGATATGGTTAATGGTAAAACTGACCGACATGGTGGCCGCAATATCTTTGCTATCGGCAATCTTTTGAAAATAGGTTTTCATGGCAATTGCCATCGCAAACAGCAAATGGTCAATCACATAGAGGGCGGCGGCCATATGGGGTTGCTCGACAAGCGCATAGCTGACAAACACAAAAAATAACCCAATGTATTCCACCGTGAGGGCGTTGCGCTCGCCAATACGGCCGATTAGGCGACCAATGGATGGCGCAAACAGTAGATTGACCACATAGTTGATCAGGAAAAGTGCGGTGATTTCACTGACGGTATAGCCGAATTTCTCGACCATCATAAAGCCTGCGAACACCATAAAAATCTGCCGACGGGCGCCAGAGAAGAAGGTTAACAGGTAATACAACCAGTAGCGTTTACGTAGGATGATTTTTTTGTGTTGCACTTCGTGGGTATCAAACTGTGGGTAGTACAGACTCATGCTGATCACCATCAGTAGACCTAATACACCAATAATCAAATACATATGCCAGTAATCGAGTTTAAGCCAAGTCATGACAAGCCAAATACTGCCATAGCCGACTAAGGCCGCTGCCGAGCGCCATGCCAGCGCTTTACCCATAAAACCAGCAGTATCCTGCTTCGCGACCCATTGCAGGGTGAGGGATTGGTTAATGGTTTCAAAGTAATGGAACCCAACCGACATCAATACTGTGGTGAGGTATAAGCCCAATACCTGCGGAAAAAAGCCGGTAATCGCCACGCCAATGCACAGAAGGGCTAATGACAACAGGGCGAAGGCTTGTTCGCGCACTAACAGCAATACAAAAATAGCGGTAAAGGCTAAAAAGCCGGGGATTTCCCTTAGGCTTTGCAGCATACCGATTTCGGCGCCAGTGAATTGGGCTTTTTCAATCACGAAGTTGTTCAGTAGGGCTTGCCAAACGGCGAACACGAGCGACATAACAAACGTCATCCACAGCAGCAGTGCTTTGGGATCTGCGTTTTGAGTTGTTTTCATGGGTAGGGTACTCAAGCGATAAGTGAACAAATGCTAATGCTTTTGCCTTTTATGCGCTAGCGCTAAGGATTGGCACTTATTTCTGATTTTGTAACATTTTGATCCCAGAGATGCGGATATTTATTTTTGTGAGCAAGCTAGAATTACCGTATATCCAGCGGCCATTTGGCGCTAAGTCCGTGATCTATTTCATGTAAATTGGTGACTAAATCACCTAGTATGCAATATCGTAATAGGCAGTTTGCTTTTTGCGTGGTAAACCTAAACCGCCTCTATTTGACTCATGCACCATAGATGCGCTTCGCAGGCGCTTGATTATCAAAGTGGTGAAATGTGTTATAGGGGCTGAATTTATCGGTTTGTTTAGGTCAACATAAAGCCGCCGTTCTTTGTCTTTCTTCTGGCCGCTTTTTCTTATTTTTGTTGAGATAATCGAGGCTTAAGTGAAAAAAATTCTGATCATCTTCTCTAGTGTTCATGGTCAAACTCGCAAAATCACCAATCAATTGGCGCAACAACTCAAAGAGTTAGGTAATTCTGTGGTGATTGCGGATATTAAGGCTGTGCCGGCGATGGAGTCCTTCGATAAGATCGTTATTGGCGCCAGTATTCGCCACGGAAAACATAATCCGGCGTTGTACGAATTTATTCAAAAGCATCAAAAGATCCTCACGCAAAAGGTGAGCGGTTTTTTCTCCGTCAGTTTAGTCGCCCGTAAACCTGAGAAAAACACCCCAGAAACCAATCCTTATATGCAGGCGTTTTTAAGCAAAACCACTTGGCGCCCAACCCTGTTGCAAGTGTTTGGCGGTAATCTAAATTACCAAGGCTATAATGCCTTCGATAGAAATATCATCCGCTTTATCATGTGGTTAACTAAGGGGCCAACGGATCCTGTCACCAATGTTGAATACACGGATTGGCAAAAAGTGAATGATTTCGGCCTGTTGATCCACCAAGCCTGAGCGAGCCCGTCGCTTAGCTCTTAAGGGGAAACCCACTATGTCGGCAAACGTAACCCAGATATTCGATTTTGTGTTGGCGCGTCTACACCTGTGGATTGTGCTATCCGTGGGGCTACTCGTCTGCACCAGCCCATGGATTTTTATCGGTAGAAGCCTGCGCGCCAATGCCAGTATCTGGGATTATCTGCATGTTTATCTTGGGTTAATTGCTACTGCATTGGGGATCTTATTTTTACTGCGCAACAGTATTCAAGGCAAATGGCATCAATACTTCGCCTGGCTGGTGGGGGATTGGGGGCAACTCATACAGGATGTAAAAGGGCTTTTTAAGGGAAAACTGCCCGTTGCCGGGGGCAAGGGCTTATTCAGCACGGTTGAGGGTATTGGCATGTTGCTGCTGGTCGCAACGGGCATGACAGGGGCGTTGTGGTTTTTCTATCAAGGTACCCCGCTGGCGATGACATGGCGTGGTTACCATCAAGTTTGCGCCGATGTATTTATTGGCTTTTTAGTGGTTCACTTGGTTTTAGCGGCATCTCATATTATTGAATTTATCAGGCAATAAGTCGCAAATAGGTTCGGATGCACCTAAGGATGTGGCTTTGTTCTGCTCGAGTCCTACGCCTTCTTAATATCTTCCACCGTTGAACGGATTTTCACCGTTCAGCGTACGTTCATCGACAAGCTGCACACTCAGCCCTAGACTTATCTCTACATGCCTACCCAGCCCGTTTGAGCTGTTGTTTTCATGCTTTGGCGTTACGATTTGTGCTCATGGGGCGAGGTATGACGATGTTGAGAATTTTGTGGAAGACTAATGAAGGTATCCTATGAATATTCAAAAAAGTGCTCTAGCGATAGCGTTGACAGGTTTGCTGTTTGGTTGCGGTGGCTCAGATTCGAGTGAACCTGCCACCCAAATGGCGACATTCAGCCTAGGCGTATCCGATAATCCCGCCGATGCCAAATCGGTCACGATTGCATTCAGGCAAGTGGTATTAAAGAACGATACAGGTAGCTACTCGTTCAATGTCACCCCAAATGGCGAGCTTAAATTTGTCGATTTATTGGAGTTTCAAGGCAGTGCGGTAGATACCCTAGTGAGCGGTCAATCGATTCCCGTGGGCGAATATCAAATGTGTTTGTATATGAAAAACAGCACAGTAGCCAATAGCGACAGCTCACACGTACAAACCTTAGACGACACTCTCTATGGGCTAACGACCAACAGCAACGGCTCATGCGGCGGTGTGGGTGCCGAGGAAAGCGATACGGGCCGATTGTTTTTCAATAAGAAATTCACCATTGCGGCGGGCGTCAATAGCTTTGTTGCCGAGTTTGATTTAAGCAAAGGTTTGCAAGATCCCCACGGTAATAAAGATTACTGGACGCTAAAACCGACTTCAGTGCAATTATTTAATCAGTCCGAAGTGGGCGCGATTAAAGGCACAGTTGGCGCTACTGTGATGGAAGGCTGTGAAGTCGCTGCGGGTGGCTCAGTGTTCTCGCCAGCGGTTTATTTGTATCCTGCTAATACCACGCTGGAGCAGATGAAGGATTTCAGAACTGAGGCCGACACGGCCACTGAGATTGCGCCTATTGCGGCGGCTCGGGTGAATGATGTCACTGATGCAAACGGCCAAGTCATCGACCACGATTATGAATTTGGCTTTGTGGTCGCAGGGGATTACAGCTTAGGTTATACCTGCCTAGCGCAAAATGATGATCCAGATGTGAGTAACAATCCCGATGATGTGGAATCGCCTTTCTTTATTCACGCCGCAGAAACTGGGGTGACAGTGACGGCCAAAGGGGTTGCCGAGCGTAACTTCCCTTAGTCATTAACCGGACAAATAAAAAACCAGCATCACTGCTGGTTTTTTTATTGGCTGCTCGTCAATTGAGCCTTAGCTCAAACGCTTTTGGCGGCCAAGGGCGATAACGGCTGCAAAGGCTAAGAATAACCAGTTTAAGCTGCCGCCTGAACTCTTAGGCGCCTGAGCATCCTTCTCGACGGCCAGATAGTTAATTAAGCCAATCAGCTCATCTAAGGTTTTGATACTGCTTAAGTTAACCGCATATTTATCGTTAACGATAAAGGCTGGCACGCTTTCAACGCGGAATTGGTTTTGCTGGGCACGCCACAGGGCTAGTTTCTCATCTGTGCTTTTACTGTCGGCGAGTTGGTCGTACTTGGCCGCATCGATACCAAACTTGGCAAAAATTTGCTTAATGTCGTCACGGCTGTTGATTTGCGGCTCGTGCTTATGGCCTGGCGCACTGTGGTCGTGGCCGTTTGCGCCAGCTTCGCCTTGGATGGCGGCGAACATCGCATGGGTTAACGCATCTTTATTATCTAACTCATGAATAACTGCCAGTGAGCGCATCACCTCGGTGCCAATGTCGCTATTCATAAAGTCGACATGCTTAGTATCAAATGCAATACCTTTGTTTAGATTGGCTTTGATATCAGGTAGATAGTTGGTTTCCATATTGAAACAGTTATGGCAATAGAAGGAGAAAAACTCCGTGAGTTTTGGCTCGCTGCTCGGTGCTTTGTCAGAGATTTGCGTGTAGTGCGTGCCTTCGACAAAGTTGGCGGCAAAGGTGCTAAATGGTGCAACGATTAAGGCGACAGCCAAGGCGATTGGTTTGATCATAGAACCCTCAAAGTCGGTTAGAGTGAATTCACCGCATCAATTGCATGCGCTGTACCTACCTAAGTGGACTAAGGTGGCTCAGGTGATTTCAGTCTCGGAGTTACGCTCGCGTTATACCAGCGTATATGGTTTTAGGTTAGTTTGGGATGCTTAATTATCGCTGAAATGGGCGGCTGATATTGGACTAAATCTGTGATCCCGCGGGAGTTTAGCTCGATAACTTTGTCAGACTGCAAAGAGGATCACAGATATAAAAGGAAAAACTTAAGCAATATCGCGCAGGGATTGCCAAGCCTCACAGACTTCACGGAAACGCGCCGCATCGCCTTCGGGTCTATCGGGGTGCCATTTCAGCGCTAAACGGCGCCATTGTTTGCGGATGTCCCTTGGTGTTGCGCTCTCATCTAACTCGAATACCCTCAGGGCGTGGCCCTTGTGCATCAAGTTCACGTTCAGGCCAATATAGCTCTTATAACTGCTCCAGAAGGCTTCCAATAATTCGCGTACTACGTTTTCACTGGTGTCGTAGTTATTCCAGTCAAGATAGTATTCCCGCAGGGAAGTATCTTCCATTATCAATAGGTTAACGTTGGAAGGCACGAGGCGGAAAATCTGGATCTCCATCGCTTTGACTTGCAGCCATTGCTTTGGCATCAGGATCTCTTGCAGTTCGAACAGGGCATTCATCAGTAAAAAATTGCGTTTAAACAAATCATTACCAGGGTTTTCATCTAACGGATGGATTAGCCCGCGATTTTGCAGTTCGGTCGCCAGGTGATGGATTTTCCAGCTTTGATTAGAGGCTTGTAACACGGATAACACGGGCCAGATTAACGGGTTATCGCCCTTAGTGGTCGAGAGCGTTGCCGATTGAGCTTCTGCACTGAGTGAAGGTTTAGCGAGTAGCATACTGACTGTCCCATCCTAAGTTGTTATCAAGCGAGTGTGATTAAAAGTAAGGTTTCACTATCTATAAGATTTTAAATGTTTTTATCTTATTTTAATGCGAGTCGTTACCGAGCTTGGAATACACTATGCCATAGAGGAAAAGTGTAGGCAAAGAAGGATTCTAGAGCAATTTACCCCGAGGTCACTCCGACTTTGGTTGGTTTTAACTGCGGCAATGGGATCTGGCTGATGCTGGAGAGCAGGCGATAAAAATGCCCTTGTTTGCAATCACAAACAAGGGCATATGCAAACTTAGCGAACGAGGTTTAGATCTCGGTAAAGATAACCTCTTGCGCTAAACGTGACTTAGGTAACTTAGCGTTGAAGTCTTCTTCGGAGCGGTAACCTAGAGCGACCACCACAGATGCGCAGAAACCTTTTTCGCGCAGGCCTAAGACTTGATTGAGTTTAGTTGCATCAAAACCTTCGATTGGACAGGCATCGATATCGAGTACGCTCGCACCTAACATTAGGGTTCCGAGAGCTAAATACACTTGTTTTTCCATCCAATGTTGGGCGTCTTTTAACTCATTCTTGTGCATATTGGCAAAGAAAGAGCGGCCGTTGTGCTGGCCTTGCTTGGCTTCTTCATTGGCAAAACGGCCATCTGCAGCCTCTTGCTCTAACACTTGCAGTAAATGGGCTTCATCGAGTTGAGTGCGAGTGCAGAGCACGACCACATGGGAAGCATTAAGGATTTTCTGGGTGTTAAAGGCAAAGTGTTCGGTCGATTGCGCGATTAAGCTTTTGCCTTCGGCCGTGCTTGCTAACACAAAATGCCAAGGCTGCGAGTTAGTCGATGATGGGCTGAACTGCAGTAATGTCTTGATTTCGGCTATCTTGTCGGCAGGAATCGTCTTTGTTGGATCAAAGGCTTTAGTGGTGTAACGCTTTTTAGCGAGAAAACTTAAATCACTCATGTAACAGCTCCAAATCATCGAGGAATACAAAATCAACGACAGCATTTTAAGCGGGTTTAAGTAAAAAACAATGTGATCAAAACGGCTATCAGTTTCAAAATATTTTTGAAATTAATAGCCGTTGTGCGCAATGAATGCTGAGAGACTTTTTGTGAAGAGCAGTGAATAGTAAGAGTCACCTAATGACGTTATAGCTGGTTATACAAATTGCTGAGTGCGGTTTTGATGTGGGTAGATAGGTGAGCTAACTCAAAAATACTGAGTGAGATCAAAAGTCCTCCAAAATACCGTTGTCGCTCGTATGGTTTAATCTATTCCTTTGCTACATTTTATTAAGTCGAGCTTACTGTTTAGGGGAATGTATGGCGAGATTATTGATGCTGCTGATTGCTTTTAGCCTATTACCACTGTCTTGTGGCTACGCAAAGGAACTTAAGTTTGCAGTAGTGCCTAAATTCTATAGTATTTTTTTTGATCAAAGCAAAACGGGTTGTGTTGACGCCGCCGCACAAATTAAAGGGGTTGAATGCATCTATCGCGGACCCGAATCAAGTAGTGTGAGATTGCAAGATCAAGTGATAAACCAGCTGATTGATGAAGGTGTGGATGGAATTGCCGTTGCGGTTACGCAATCTAAGTATCTTGCCGAAAATAGCCTAAAGAGGGCAAAGGAAGCCGGCATCCCCGTTGTTACCTATGACTCAGACTTGGATGCTTCTATCGATGAAGCTCCTAAAAATTTACGTTTGGCTTATATCGGCACCGACAATTTTGCACTAGGTCAGTCGTTAGGGGAGGAGCTTAAAAAGTTACGGCCCAATGGGGGAACCCTCATCATGCAATCGGGGCGGCCCGATTCTCCAAATCTGAATTTAAGACTGATGGGCGTGCGCTCCGCGTTATCTGGCAAAACCTACAATGCCCCTCCAGGGAAATTACTTAATAACGAGCAGGGCTGGACTGAAGTGCGCGAGCCTTTGTTTAATTTTGACCAACTTAGTCAAGCGGTTAAGCAAATGGAGTCCGTGATGAAAGGCAAGCCAGTAAAAGCAAATTCCTTCGTTGCCGTAGGCGGTTGGGCACAAAATGATGCAGCCCTCTATCGTGAAATGATGGCTCCCTATCAAAATAAAATCGATAACAAGGACATCGTCATTATTATTACCGACACCTCTCCAGAGCAATTAACTATGTTGAAAGACCGCCTTGCCCATATCAACATTGGTCAAAGTCCCTATGAAATGGGCAGGCAGGCCATTTTGACCTTATATAAAATTGTCACCAAACAAAAATACGACGACATTATCTACACACCTGTGACCTTTTGTACTCAGCAGAACTATGAGACCTGCGAGAAACCTGCGGGAATGTAATGCCATTAGAGGTTATGTTCTAGAGACCGTTTTAGAGCGTGCAGCCCCGAAGAAGTCACAAACAGATGTTTGCACAGTCTTTTATATCCATCTTTTATATCCATAAGTTGGTGATAAAAGGTCATTGGTAATCAGTTGCTGTATTAATTTGGAATTACCCTATCAATATTCAAAGGTGAAAGTGGATCAAACTTGCCTAGTCTTGTTAACTTCGACCCATTTCCAATTTTCGTTGGCTTCTGGCGAACGAGCTTTTGCCCCAAAGTGTGTTTCGCAGTTCAAAAGGGGAATTAGACAAGTAAAGCTCTACGTATAGAAAAGTTGATGGTTCGACTTAGATGTTATGTATCCCATCTTTTTCGTAGCTTGAATGCTTTAATCAAAATCAAAGTCGTGGGGCTTCACCCCACACCCGACCAAGGAGGACTACTCGTCCTATCCTCCTTGGATGCTCCAAGACGCCCCTAACGGAGTTGAAAGCCCCTTGTGCTCATTGACAAATTTGCTATCGCTTCCGAAGGATGCGTCCCTGCACCTGCGAAAGCTAGCTTGCCATCCATGGCAAGACTCACGCAATTTGTCTATTCGCCCCGCGGCAACTCCGAGGGGAGGTGTATTCCTTGGCGTTTTGAGTCGTTAGATAGAGGTTCATCAGCAAAAAATAAGTGTGAAAGAATGAGAAAGCTAAAACAATATCAAGTGATTACCCATCAAGCTGTATAAAAAACTGCTACCGCAAAAAAGCAAATTCCGATAGCATCATTTATACCAATTGACATGGATGTGGCTGTGGCTAAGTCCAATAAGCGATTTATGCCCTGCAAACAGCGCAGAGCATAAATACTAACAAGTTATGCGAATACAAATAGCAAGGAATAGACAATGATTGATTTTAAGAAAGAATGGGGAAAACTACTGCTTTTTGTAATTCTACTGTTGGCTTCTATAGGGCTTGTAGTTGTTCAGGTATTAAATTCTTCAAACCCCACGAAGTTAGAGGTCTCGCTAATTAGTGCGCTACAATATATTTGTTCAATTGGATTTACATGGCTCCTATCTATTATTGTATTTAACAATACCCATAAGGATAAGCAAAAGAAATTTGCCATTGGGGCATTTAGAAGGGTTAAAGAAATTGAAAGAAATATACAGAGAACACAAGAGTATATTGATCAATCACTAAAGTATGAGGAAGATCTAAAAAGCTGCTTGTCGGTTGCTAAGTTTAGCCTTGTAAATGCCCAAGATACTATTAACTCATCTATATCAGACTGGGCAGATATTATTGAAGATGAGCTAGAAATTTCAGCACAAATAGAACGGCTAGAGTCGTCATCTAAAGAAAATCAAAAAGACAATTCAAAAAATGATAGCGTAAATCAGAAGATAGCCACCTTATCCAAAAAGCTGCCTCCTGAATTACGCCATAAAGTATCAGTGGAACGCAGTAAAAGTGATCAGGTGAAAGAAGCTGTTATCTATTTAGGTAAAAAAATCATTGATGATGAATTTATTAAATTAAGAGGTTTCTGGGAGCCTCGCAAAGGCTTCATGAAAGATTTGTCTGGCATATATGCTGGGGCTAAAGTCTATATTGCTAGAGGAATTACGGACACTCGGCCTGGCGCTATATTAATCTACAACGAAGAAGGTGAAAGCTTAGCTGTTGTGACTAATCGCTGTAGTGAGTTAGGTGCTCCGTATGATGTTTTTGCTGATGCAATCGATGAGGTTTTTGGGCGGACATTAAGGCCGAAAATGTTTGGTGGTCATCCTGTACAGGCTGAAGTTGTAGAAATCGAAGACTTTAACCCAAAGTCAGAGCGCCAGTATTTGTACGTAAAGATACTAAAGCGTATGGATGGAGCTGTTAAGCATAAATATGACGAATTAAAATCGCATAACAAGTCAATGCAGCCGACCGCTGGCGCGGCAGCTGATTGAGGCGTTAAACCCTTAGAAAATTTTAATCTGAAACTCAAAAATTAGAGTCGAGAATCTAACACGCTTTTGTCCCTTTGCTTTTTACGTACATATCGCAAATGGGTAGTTGAAATTGGCATTGGGGCACCAGTGACCGTTGGCGACATGGATGTCGCCGTCGAGCCTATAGGGATACTTCATGTTAAATAAAGAGGCGGCGAGTCACTGGGGAAACAATGACAATAAACTCCATAAATAGATAAAAAGATTAATCGCTTCTGTCTCAAAGCATGCTGCGTGTCATCGAGCCAATACCATTGTTCAACTTTCAATGTTGTATAAGTCTTTATTACCTCAGCACCTTACTTAAAAAGCTTTGGGTTCTGGCTTCTTTGGGGCGGGTGAATAATTCCTCGGGGATATTGGACTCCACCACATAGCCGCCATCCATAAAGATGACTCTGTCCGAAACATCGCGTGCAAAGCCCATTTCGTGGGTGACAATCACCATGGTCATGCCTTTTTGCGCTAAGTCCTTCATCACATCCAGTACATCGCCGACCATTTCAGGGTCGAGTGCCGAGGTGGGCTCATCGAATAGCATCAGATCCGGCTCCATCGCCAGCGCGCGGGCAATGGCAACCCTTTGTTTTTGTCCACCCGAGAGACTCGAAGGGTAGGCATTAGCTTTATCCTGCAAACCCACTTGAGTGAGCAGCGCCAGCGCCTTGTTATCGGCTTCGGCTTGGGCCATTAACTTTAGGCTCACTGGCGCTAAGGTAATGTTTTGCAATACGGTTTTATGGGGGAATAGGTTGAAGTTTTGGAACACCATGCCCACTTTTTGCCGCAATTTATCGACACAGGCATCCTTGGCGGTAATGGATTGCCCTTCGATTTCAATATCCCCTTGGGTGGGTTTTTCTAACAGATTGATGCAACGTAAAAAGGTGCTTTTACCGCTGCCACTAGGGCCGATAACACTCACCACTTCGCCTTGGCGAATATGTTCGTTGATGCCCTTAAGGACCGCATTATCGCCGTAACTTTTGTGTAGGTTGGTTATGTTAATCACTTTGCTTCAACCTCTTTTCGAATTTCGACAGCATAAATGTGAAGCTGTAGGTCAGGAACAGGTAAATCAGTGCACAGGTAAAGAGTGGGATACTGTCTTCAAAGGTACGGCTACGGATAATCTCACCCGCCCGCATTAAATCCACACCGCCAATAAAGCCAATTACGGCGGTTTCTTTGAGTAGCACGATAAACTCATTGCCTAACGCGGGCAGAATATTCTTAATCGCCTGCGGCAGAATAATCAGCTTCATGGTCATCGCCTGTGACAGGCCGAGCGAGCGAGCCGCTTCGGTTTGACCTTTATCGACGGCTTGGATCCCTGCGCGAATAATCTCAGAGATATAAGCGCCGCTGTTTAAACCAAAGGCGATGATGGCGGCGGTGACCTTATCAACATCGAATGCGGCCAGCACGATGAAGTAAAGGATCACTAACTGCACCACCACTGGCGTGCCGCGGATCACGCCAACATAAAGCTCGGCGGGGAAGCGGATATACCACTTTGAAGACATCTTCATCAGTGTGGTACCCACGCCTAATACTGCGCCTAATAACATGGCGAAGAAGGTCACAATCAAGGTGACTTTTAAGCCATTTAGGATCAGCAGTATGCCTATCATGCCGTCGTCGCCAATGGGACTAAACAGCGAAGTATTGATTGCTTCTAACATAGGGATCACTTGATATGGGCTGAAACGAGCGCCTGATATTGGCCGCTTTCTTTCAAGTTTTTCAGCGTGTTATTAATGCTATTGAGAAGTTCAGGCTGCTGCTTTGATACCGCAAAGCCATAAAACTCAGGGGGAAAGTTCAGCTTGATCAGTTTGAGATCGGGATTTTTCGCCAGATAGTTCGCCGCAGGCTCGCTATCGAATAGCACTAAGTCGACTTTGCCATTCTTCAGTTCCATGATGGCTTCGAAGCCTGTGTTAAAAGCGGTGACATTTTGAGTGTATTTTTTAGACATCATATCGGCGGTTGAGCCAAGCTGCACCGCAAAGTGCTTGTCTTTAATGTCATCAAGGGTATGAATGGTGTCGTTATCTTTATTTACGAGCAGCACTTGAGTTGCCTCATAGTAGGGCTCCGAAAAGTTAACGCTGGCCTGGCGCTCTGGCGTGATGGTCATGCCAGAGGCGATAAAATCAATCTTGCCAGAGTTTAGCGCGACGATCAGTGAATCGAATTTCATGTTTTCGACTTTGAGCGTCTTGCCGGCATCTTTAGCGATTTGTTTGGCAAGCTCAATGTCGAAGCCTTTGATCTCGTCGCCACTTTGTCCGCCAACGTATTCAAAGGGCGGGAAGGCCGCATTGGTGCCAACCACTAAAACATCGTTGCTTTTCCCACATCCAGCTAACAACAAGGTGGCAGTGAGGGCTAGGCCGCCTAATAACATGGATTTTTTCATTTAAGACTCTCTTTTGAATGACTCGCAATGTGGCGACTATAGGGATGCGACGCTCTGGTGTCAATAATTATGCTTTAAAAATGATTAAAAATGCATTCAAGGTCGCAATTGTTGTATGCCTAAACACTTGTGATTACAACGCTGGCTGTGTTTGATATAGATACGTTTTTAAAGCGTTAGTGAATTGTTTAGGATGACCGTGAATAGCAATTTTCGGCTTTCACTTGTGCGGGATATATCATTTTTTATTCATTTTTACGGCTAAAATAGTTAGCGATGAACGATTTCTAACAAAAATTGTAAAAACTTCATTAAATTATGCCCAGTTAATCTAATCTTAATGCAGGATCAAATAGCAATTTATGGAGCGAAATGTGAGATACCTAACTCTGGCACCAGCGGCACTCCTTTTGGGCCTAGCAACTTCGGTCAGTGCAGAAGAATCGACCCAGTGGCATTACACCATGGGGATACACGATTTTATTGTGGAACAGGAAAGTTCACATACCTTTGGATTTAACGGCAACATTATGATTGAACATACCACGGCGTCGGATATTTACCTGTCTGCCATGCTGGATATGTTTATCGACATTGATACAGACGATCTCGACCCCGACCATATTCCTGTGTGGTTTAAATCGGACTATGTGGCCTCGGGTGAGTTCTACCATATCGATCCTCGCTTTTTCTTCGGATGGCAGGTGGACCTACAGGGTAAACGTAACACTGTGAGTTCCATCGAAAAGCAAGCCAAGCTATTCCCTGAATTAACCGCCAATTATAAGGGGCAGGAATCGCAGGCCCAGTTAAAGGCGGGCGCGGGTTATTACTATTTAGAAATCGATGACGACGTGCCCCGTACCCGTGGTTACGATCGGGGCGATTTTGGTAATGGCGAGTTCGCTTACACCTTAATGGGCAGTTTTGGTTTTGATATCACGCCCAAGTTAAACATGAGTTTTGCCGCGCAAAACTGGAACGACGGTGATAAATGGCTTGAAAATCAATATCGCTTCAGCATGAGTTACGATACGGATTATTGGGAGAAGGGCAGCCAGTGGTTACTGTATGTGGAGCATACCGAATATAATCTGGACCACTATGCCAAGGAGAGTGTGCACTCACCCGACTACTTGCCCATCCTGCCTTGGGATAACGATACCTTAGTGCGCTTTAGCTTAGTCGTGCCTTGGTAGTGAGCTACTTTTGCGTTAAGTGTTTCTCCACTAACGCAATCATCGCCTGCGCCGCAAAGGACAATACCTGTTCTTTGCGCCAAAACAGTGATAACTCCCAGCGCAGTTCATCGCTCGCCAATGGAATATTCACCACCCCAGATACGCTGTAACGCCGCGCGATAGAGCGCGGCAGTATCATCACGCCCGTGCCCGCCGCCACAAGGGCAATTCCGAAGTCGGCTTGGCTGACTCGAGTGATGTTTTTAGGAGTAAATCCGGCGTGTTGGCAAGCGGTTAACACCAGTTGATACAAAGTATATTCGGTTTCAAACATCACTTGTGGCTCGTCGACTAAGTCGTGGATCGACAGCATTGGTCGCGAGGTGAGGGGATTCTCCTTGGGCAGCACCACCACCATGGGATCGTTAAACACTCGAATACCGTGGTAACCATCGTCGAAGTTGATAATCCCGGTGGCCAGTTCAATTTCACCCTTTTGAATAGCTAAGGTTTGCTCCACGCCGCCGCGCACCAGCAGGTGCATATCAATTTGCGGATATTGCTGGCGATATTTGGCAATGATAGGGGCAAAAATTTCAGCACTGCCGAGTGGCGCGAGACCGAGTTTCAATTCGCCTGCGGTTAAACTGCGCTGGGCACTGAGTTCGGCCAGCATGCGTTGTCGGCCAGCGAGTAACTCCTTGCCATGGCGATAGACCACTTCTCCCGCTTGGGTGAGCTTAACTTGAGTGCCACGTTTGCCGCGCTCGAGTAGTACCAGATCGAGTTCTTCCTCTAATTGACGCAGCGCCTTGGAGAGGGCGGGTTGGGTGAGGTGAACCTTTTCGCTGGCCTTGCCAAAACCGCCGGCATCGATGATCTCGATAAAATAACGCAGCACTTTAAGATCCATTCTTGCCTCGATAATACATTCTTAAAATTCATGGATTACATGCTTAATATTCATTTTTTTTATTGAATAGGCAAGCCTAAAATATTCCCATAGCAACTTTAGTGTAAATCGAGAAACCGCATGTCTTTCCTGCAAGCCGCAATACGTCGATGCCGTCATGGGGCTTTATTGTTAACTCAAATAGGCCTCTTTTGTTTATTGTCTTTCGCCTGCCATTGGTTCGCCACTTGGGCGCATTTACCTGTGCCTGGTAGTGTATTGGGTTTAGGTATCTTACTGATTTTACTCGCGACTAAGTTAATCCCTGAAAACGCGGTGCAGCTTGGTGCCGCTTGGTTGATTGGTGAGTTGCTGCTGTTTTTTATTCCGCCAGTGATCTCTGTTATCAAGTACGAAGGCCTATTTGAGCAATATGGGGTGAATATTCTCTTCACCTTAGTCATGGGCAGTGTGTGCGTGATGGTGGGCACGGGATTTGTGGTTGACCGAGTATTTCGTTTCGAGCGTCAACTCAATATCAAAAAGCATGCACGTCGCCATGCTAAGGCCGCCTAATGTCGAGCCTTAACTTAAGCCCTGCAGCGATTTCTGAATTACTGTTTTCGCAGACGGGATTGGCACTTATCAGCTTGTTATTAACGCTATTCTGTTACTTTGCGGCTAAGCGTTTATATAGGTTCCACCGTGTGTGGTGGTTGGCGCCGATTGTACTTGCACCCGTGGTGATTACGCTCTTGGTGTTTAATCTCGACATTCCACTACCGACTTATTTTGAATACACCCATTGGTTAATGGCGATGTTAGCACCAGCGACGATCGCATTTGCCTTGCCGATTTATCGGGAGCGTAAACTCATTCGCCAATATCCGCTGACCATTGCCCTTGGGGTGATAGCGGGATTGTTGCTGGGCATGATTTCTAGCTGGCTGTTAGTGAAATTTGTGCCGCTACCGGTCGAGCTGTCTAAGAGCTTGTTGGTGCGTTCGGTATCTACGCCCTTTGCGATGGAGGCGACAAGCGCCTTTGGCGGTGTGCCAGAACTGACCGCCATGATGGTGCTCATCACCGGCATTATCGGCATGTTGGTATGTGAGCCGCTGTTCAAGTTGATGCACATTCGTACGTCTTTAGGTAAAGGCGTGGCATTGGGCGCTTCGGCCCACGGTGCGGGCGCCGCAAAAGCCAGTGAGTTAGGCCAGCAAGAGGGGGTTATTGCCAGTTTGACCATGATTTTTATCGGGATTGCTATGGTGCTGGGCGCGCCCGTATTTGCCGTGATCTTCAGTTAGTGTTCGAGAGTGATGTGCTGAATTTGCGTTAACCCTCTCTACCTTAATGTGATTTTGTCAGTTTTAATGATGTTGTTTTGCCTCTTAGGGCGCTAACCTCTGCTTGGGTTATGCGCCCATTTTTTTAGCTGGCGGCGAATCTCGAAATAGAATCACACTAAATTAAATCGAATAGGGATATAGGATGGATAAGCAAACACGGGTATCGAATGTGACATTGAGGCCCATAGGGCAAGACGATCTGGAGTTGATCTTCACCCATCAACAGGATCCGATAGCGTCCCAATTGGCGCAATTTCCTTCGCGGGATCGTGAGGCGTTTTACCTTCATTGGCAGCAAAATATCCTCGGACAGGCGTCGGTACTGGCACGGGGAATAGAAGTCGATGGCTTGCTGGTTGGCAATATTGGCCATTGGCATATGGATGGTCAGGCGATGATTGGTTACTGGATTGACCGCGCATTTTGGGGGCGCGGGGTGGCAACCTTAACCTTAAGCGCATTTTTACCTTTAGTGACCTCAAGGCCGCTTTTTGCCCATGTAGCACAGCATAATCTTGCGTCCCAGCGGGTGTTGCTGCGCCATGGGTTTGTAAAGATGGACAGACTCATTCAAGAGGCTGACGATGTGGCACCTTTGTTGGAGTTTGTGCTGCGCTGATGCTTAAACCGTCACGCTAACCAAAGGCTTAAAGCCCTTAACATGAGATTTTGGCATATTGGGAGCCGATATATTATTTAATAAATCTATTTAGATACACGTGTTTTATCGTAAATTTAGATTTATCAACCCGACTTTAGTCTAGTACCTGATGGCTTGACCTCATTGGCTAACTCAATGAAACTCTCCATTTAATCACCTCCTACTAAAGTATGGATAATTAAATAATGTTTATTTTCTTCTTATGCCTTGCGCTCTTAGTGCTGGCATACAAGTTTTATAGCCCATTTGTTGAGCGCCAAGCAGGGATTGATCCTAAAGCGCAAACTCCCCAAGCAAGATTCGAAGACGGCGTGGATTATGTGCCCGTTCACCCCGCTAAAGCGTTTTTGATCCAATTCTTAAACGTTGCCGGTGTCGGCCCGATTTTTGGTCCTATCCTAGGTGCTTTATATGGTCCAGTCGCCTTACTCTGGATTGTGTTAGGTAACATTATTGGTGGTGCGGTACACGACTATTTCTCGGGCGTGTTAAGCATTAAAGAAGACGGTAAGAGCCTGCCAGAAATCGCCGGTCACTACTTTAATGTCTACTTTAAAGGCGTGATGCTGCTGTTTACTGCGATGTTACTGTTCTTCGTGGGCGTGGTGTTTATCATGAGCCCAGCGGGTCTGTTAAGTAACCTCGACTATTTTAAAGATACCATTTTTGGCAATAACACCTTCTGGGTGTTAGTGATTTTGGCTTATTACTTCTTAGCCACTATGCTGCCAATCGATAAGATCATCACTAAGCTGTATCCCGCTTTTGGTCTGTTGATGATCGTTATGACCACTTCGATTGCGGTTGCTCTGCTGATCAGCGCGCCACAGTTACCCGAAATGGGCGATGTGTTTGCTTACTTCAACCACAGCCATTACAACAATGAGTTACTCGAGCCTAACCCAGACGGTTTACCGATTTGGCCATTGCTGTTTGTGACTATTACCTGTGGTGCAATCAGTGGTTTCCACTCGACTCAAGCACCTATTATGGCGCGCTGCCTGACCAACGAGAAATACGTTCGCCCGGTTTACTATGGCGCTATGGTGGCTGAAGGTGTTGTGGCTTGCGTGTGGGCAACTGCGGGTATTGCGGCCTTCCCAGGTGGTTATGTTGAGCTTAAGAGCTTACTCGACCAAGGTGGTCCAGGCCTGGTCGTTAACCAAGTGGCTACTAGCTATCTTGGTGTATTAGGCGGTGTAATGGCAATTATTGCGGTGGCTGTATTCCCTATTACCTCGGGTGATACTGCATTTAGATCGCTGCGTCTCACCATTATCGACGCCTTTAACATCCCACAGAGTATGCGTAATCGCTTGCTGGTGGCAGCGCCTATCCTGACGATCGCTTACTTTATGACTAAGATCGACTTCTCCTTGATCTGGCGTTATTTCGCCTTCTCAAACATGCTGTTATCGACAAGCGTGCTGTGGTTGGCGACTAAGTACCTGTTCGATAGAGGCAGCTTCCATTGGATTGTGAGTTTGCCTGCGATTGCCGGAACCTGTGTGACCATCTCTTACATCATGACGGCGGGTATTGGTTTAGGTTTGCCTCAATCTCTGAGTCAACCCGTGGGGATTGCGGTCGGCGTAGTGTGTTTAGTGGCCTTGATTATTGCCCATAACAAACGTAAAACAGTGCTGGATACAAACTCTTAACCTCATCGGTTTTATGACTGCTAAGGGCTGCATTTTGCAGCCCTTTTTAATACTATTTTCATAAACTGGCGTCAGTATTGAATATTGTCAATGTGACATATTCCATTGCGTCGAAATTATGTTAGATTCTGGCGAACTGATGGAGATAGAGGTATGGTTATCACTGTCATCAACAGTTCTCCACAGGGCAGTCACTGCAATATTGCTTACTTTTGCAGAGAAGTGTCAGGAAGTTACACCAAATCAGAGTCTGCTTATGCAACCCAATTTATTTCCCGAACAAAGACATTTTAATCGTGAGCCGATGGTGATGCCGTCGGTGGAAGCTCAGTCTACCCGTAGCCGTTTACAACGCATGGTGGGCAGTGTGCTACTCACCTGCAGCGTGTTGTTAAGCTTATCTGCTTGTGCAGCGGGTAAGGCAAGTGCCCCGCAGGAAGAAGAGTTTAGCTACGCCTGGTTGAAAGGCTATGCCCATACGCTGGCGGCTGAGTCCTATGTGAGCCATAAGGGCGAGTTGCCAAAAAGCTTACAGGGCATGAGCTGGGATGATTACCAGCAGTTCCATTTCAAGAAAAAAGCCGCCCTGTGGCGTGAGGATGATTCGGAGTTTCGCGCCGAGTTATTCCACTTAGGTCTGTACTTCGATACGCCTGTGCATATTTACCAATTGGAAAATGGCAAGGCAAAGCTGATCGAATATTCGTCTTCCATGTTCGATTACGGTAAATCCAAGGTAAAGGGTAGCCAGCTACCAAAAGACCTAGGTTTTGCTGGGTTTAGAATGCAGTTTAATACCGACTGGCAGCGTGACGTGGTCGCCTTCTTAGGTGCCAGCTATTTCCGCGCCGTAGGTCAGGAAATGCAATATGGTCTATCTGCCCGTGGTTTAGCGGTAGACACTGCGCTGCCTAAGCCTGAAGAATTCCCTATGTTTACCCGTTTCTGGTTAGAGAAACCACAACCGGGTTCTAATATTGCGACTGTGTACGCTCTGTTAGATTCACCAAGTGTGACAGGGGCTTACCGTTTTGATATCGAGCCGGGTGAGCGTTTAAAAATGAAGGTCGATGCGGCGATTTACCCGCGTAAGGCCATCGAACGTTTAGGCGTTGCACCACTGACCAGTATGTACATGGTGGGTGAAAACGATCGCCGCACCGGTTACGACTGGCGTCAAGAGATCCACGATTCAGACGGTCTTGCCATGCACACGGGGAACGGTGAATGGATTTGGCGTCCGCTGGGTAACCCAAGCAACCTGCGTTTCAATGCCTATAGCGATGAGAATCCAAAGGGCTTTGGTTTAATGCAGCGCGACCGTAACTTCGACCATTATCAAGATGATGGCGTGTTCTACGAGAAGCGTCCAAGCCTGTGGATTGAGCCTACTGGCAACTGGGGTAAAGGTTCGGTGCAGTTAGTGGAAATTCCAACACTGGATGAAACCTTCGACAATATCGTGGCGTTTTGGAACCCAGCAGAGCCTATTCAGCCAGGTCAAGAGTTGCTCTACAGCTACAACATGTACTGGGGCGGTATTCCACCCGTGCAGTCACCCCGTGCCCGCGTAGTCGATACCTTTACCGGTATTGGTGGTGTGGTTGGTCAAAAGCGTAAGTACTATAGCAAGCGCTTTGTGATTGATTTTGCTGGTGGTTCCTTACCTATGCTGGGTAAAGATACCCAAGTGAAAGCGGTGATTTCGACCTCTCAGGGTCGTGTGGAAATCGAATCTGCTCGCCCACAACATGCGATCAACGGTTACCGCGCTATGTTTGACCTAGTGCCGCCAGAAGACAGCGTTGAGCCGATTAACCTCAGAGTTTACTTAGAGGTAGATGGTCAGCCATTAACTGAGACCTGGATGTACCAGTGGACACCACCACCAGTGAACGAGCGTGAATTGCATAACGCCGGTCATCTGCAGTAAGCCGTGACTCAGTTTTAAATCTTAAAACGCCAGCCCTGTGCTGGCGTTTTTGTTTTGGCCTTAGCTACTTTTTACTCAGTATGGTGTTTATACCGCTTGATAGGCTAAGACTAGATTATCTAAAAAATGCCCCAGCAACTGATTCATCTGAGTCGTTGATTGCTCCAGGATGAACTCAGGACTTTGAATGTATGACATGGTATGCATATTGGAAAAAGCCTGTTCTTGGGCAATGAGTGGCGTCAATTGACTACTGATAAATTCAAGATGGCATTGGAATCCATAAACTAAATTTGTGTAACGTACAATTTGCCGTGGGCAAGCTTCACTGGTGGCGAGTACTTCGCTATTGGGAGTGAGGCCTGGCATGTCGTTATGCCAGTGGCCGACTATTTCGGTTGTCGAAAATGTCTTAAGGTTAATATCATTTTTACCTGCTGCCGTTAGCTCTATGGGGAAATAACCAATCTCGGCATGTGGGCTCTTTTGATAATGGGCGCCTAATGCTTCGCCAATTAATTGTGCGCCAAGGCAAACCCCCACAACGGCTTTATTTGTTTGAATAGCTTGTCTGATAAGTCTTTGTTCTGCTTGACTATCAAAATATGGCCAATCGCTTTGGCATGTGGCGGGAGACTGAGGGCCTCCGAGGATAATTAACAGATCAAAACCATCAGTATCTTCGGGGAGGGCTTCACCTAGATAGACTCTGCTAAAGCTCATTTTGTAGTTTTTGCTGGCGGCCCAATCACTAAAATATCCTGGACCTTCATAGCTTTCATGAATAATGCAATGAATCTGCATTGAGTTTTCCTGTGTCTTTTATGAGATTACGCTATGCTACAATTCTTTTATTTGGCCGAATAACGTCATATGGACAAGTAATAATGTTAAGTCGCCAACCTGATTCGATTAACACTATTATTGAGCAAGCACCTAATATGCCTTGCTTTGTAAAAACGATTGAGATGCAGAAGGGGTATGTGGATGTTTTACATAAGCACTGTTGGCATCAGCTTATTCTTCCGCTTCAAGGCCTGTTACAGACAGAAGCAAATGGGGCACTGTTCTTAGTTCCCCATACCACAGCGCTTTTTGTGCCAGCAGGGGTGATACATGAGTCTGTTGCGATTACTGATACTTGTTTTATTGGTGTCTATCTGAATCCTATGTGTGGTCGAGATTATGGCGCCACGATAAAACCGGTCGCTATGAGTGCTTTTCTAAGGGAATTAGTGTTAACGATCAGAAAACAATGTGTTTTTAATACCCAAATGAATGTTGAACCAATAGCTCTGCCGGCAATACAGCGTTTGCTTGAGGTGTTATACGATCAAATTAATAGTGCAGAGGGACAGACTTTTAAGTTATTGATACCGCAAGATAGGCGCCTAAAATTGATTTTTGAGCACTTAACTCAAACGCCAGCTTTAGATTTATCTTTAGCGAAATGGGGTGAGATGGTTGGGGCATCGGAACGAACATTGTCGAGGCTATTTGTTAGGGAGTTTGGTTCTTCCTTCGGATTATGGCGCCAACATTTACGGTTGATCTATTCGCTATCACTATTGGCCACTGACCTGTCAATACAGAATGTGGCACACCAAATTGGTTATCAAAATGATTCATCCTATATCAAAGCTTTCAAGGAGCGTTTTGGGATGACGCCACAACGATTTCGGTTAGGCGATCATGGGATATAACGCTATTACGACTTATGGTGCAGAATACTCTATTTAGTTGGCATTTATTAAATTGAATCAATATTTTGAGTATTTTTTGCGGCCTGAATGTTCATTGGCACCGAATAAAATCAAGCCAGTGTTAAATGCAAGCCTGACACGGAGTTATTGAGGACTGATTCACTTTTTGCAAATCTAAATAATTTTTCACTGTCAAAGAGGCCAACCTTAGGCGTAATCTGTGGCGTCCTCGTTATAGGTTAGCGATTCATGTTTGAGATATTGACTTCTATCGGCCTGGGTTGGTCGGTAGCTTTAGTGCTAGCGGTGTTATTTGTGCTGGCCTACGAATTTATCAATGGTTTCCACGATACCGCCAATGCTGTTGCCACAGTCATCTACACCAAGGCAATGCCTGCCAACCTCGCGGTGATTTCTTCAGCCCTGTTCAACTTTGCCGGAGTGCTGCTCGGCGGACTTGGCGTCGCCTACGCCATAGTGCATTTGCTGCCCGTCGATTCTTTACTGGGAATGGATTCAACCCAAGGGCTGTTGATGGTGTTCTCACTGCTCTTTTCGGCCATTATTTGGAACTTAGGGACTTGGTATTTTGGCATTCCTGCCTCCAGTTCCCATACCCTGATTGGCTCGATTATGGGTGTTGGCGGCGCGTTCGCCTGGATACACAATGAACCTGTACTGCATGGCATCAACCTCACCAAAGCCACGCAGATTATGCTGTCGTTGATCATTTCGCCCACACTGGGGTTTGTGCTGGCGGGGATACTGTTATTGCTAATGAAGTTTGTGTGGCAAAAGCACAAGATCCACCGCACCCCCGATGAACAATTTCAGATTAATGGCAAACGCCATCCGCCGTTCTGGGCGCGCGTCAGTTTGATTGCCTCGGCCATGGGGGTGAGCTTTGCCCACGGTTCTAACGATGGCCAAAAGGGCATTGGCTTAGTGATGCTGGTACTGATCTGTATGGCGCCAGCGTATTTTGCCCTTGACATGAGTAGCCAATCCTATGATTTGGCGAGAACACAGGATGCTAACCGCCGCATTATGGCTATCTACAGTCGCAATCAAGCTGTGATTAGCGATCAGGTGGATGTTAAAGCACAAGTGAATGTGACTGACACTTTACTGAGCCACTGCTCGGCGCAAACCGTATTACCGGCCATGTCGCTGCTCGATCGCCGTTTAGATAAGGCCAGCAGTTTTCAAGAGATGAGTGTCGAAGAACGTCGTGAAGTGCGCCGCTTGCTGCTGTGTATCGATGATACTGCGCGCAAAGTGGCAAAATTAGACTTACCCGCCAAGGAGTTAACATCACTCAATAAATGGCGTAAGGACTTAACTAAGTCAACCGAATACGCGCCTTTGTGGGTGATCGTAGCCATTGCGACGGCCTTGGGCTGTGGCACCTTAGTGGGTTGGCGCCGCATTGTTTATACGGTCGGTGAGAAGATAGGCTCCTCGGGGATGACCTACAGCCAAGGGATTGCGGCGCAGGTGACGGCGGCGGCATCGATTGGGATCGCCAGCGTGACGGGTATGCCGGTTTCAACCACCCATATTCTGTCTTCGGCGGTGGCGGGCACTATGGTGGCCAATCGCTCAGGCTTACAAAGCCAAACCATTAAGCAGATCTTATTAGCTTGGGTGCTGACACTGCCGATTACCATGCTCTTATCTGCATTGGTTTTTATTACTGCTAACGCGCTCTGGGGTTAACGGTATTCTTTACCACGTCAGTTGCATCTGCGCGGCAGACTCTGCCAACGCTTTGTGCAACTGAATAGTGGGCAAGCTGACCTCATCGGCCAGTTGTTGCTGCAACTGCTGGTATAAACGTACCGCTAATTCGGGCGCGGTCTGGTTATCGGGCGTATGGATAAACAGATAGGGCTCACGGCCTTCTTTTATCCAGAGTGCGAGTTGCCTTAGCCAGTTGTTAAAAAAGCTATCGTTATTCTTTACCTGCAATTTATCGTTACTCGCTGCTAAGGCTTCAATCGTGCCATCCGTTTGGCCAATAAAACGCACCACGGGCGCATGGGCGGTCGCGATAGCGTGAACGGGCACCTGTGGTTTTTTCTTATGGGCATCGATAATGGCCTCGTTAGCGGGCGGCAGGGCAAACAGTGGCCGACTGTCCATGATAATGCGATTGGCTTGTCTGTCCATCAACAGGCGATTTAGTGCTCGCTCTGCGTCTCCCTTGGCAAAAAAGGCTAAATGGCGAACCTCTACGCCATAACTTAAGCCTTGCGGTAAAAGATCAAAAAAACCTGCTAGCACCGGCAGCTGTTCGGGGCCGAAGGAAGCGGGAAGCTGAATTTTCCACAAGCCGGTTTTTTCAACCAAGGGTGACATCACTTGGAAGAAGGCCAATAACTCCTGCTGACAATCCTGCAACTGCTTTTGATGGGTGATGGTTTGTGGCAGTTTGAAGGTAAAGCGAAAATCATCGGGAGTGGCGCTGTGCCAATTCTTCACTGTTTGCGCATTTGGCGTCGCGTAAAAGCTGGTATTGCCTTCCACTGTGTTGAAGATGCTGGCATAGCGGGCAAGTCTTTCAGCCTGTTTAGTGCTTGAACCATAAACACTTTCTTGCCAATGGTTATGCGACCACATGGCAAGCCCGAGACGTAAATGTCGCGCGCTATGGGGAGGGGACTGGAACGACGTCAAATATACTCCTACTTAACTGGCTAAACACTGGAATGAGGTTTAAGTTGGCGACTCATGCCATCGCCCTTGGGGTATTGTGCTTAAATCGGTTTGTGTCCGTCAAATCCACCGCTGGTTTTTATCATTATGCGGGCGCAATTGCGCTGGATTTAGCTTGGAACTGTCATGGTAATTAACCTACTCTAATAGTATGTTATTCTGTGTTTTGGACTTTAACGGCGGGGATTTCCCCGGTTTGTTAATGGGCCTTGTGACGTAAATGAACCCTCGGCATAGTTGGAGAGTTGTGTGAAAAACGATGGTTATACTTCCCTAAGCCAATTTGTTGATTTGTTATTAGATGCTATTTGCGTCGTCGATAAAACCGGGCGCTTCGAGTTTGTCAGTGCGGGCGCGGAGCGTATTTTTGGTTATACCCCAGATGAAATGCTGGGGATGCAGATGTTAGATCTTGTGTATCCAGAAGATAGAGAACGCACACTGGCCGCCGCCAATGACATTATGGCGGGCAGTTATAAGCTCGATTTTGAAAATCGTTATATTCGTAAAGATGGCTCGTTAGTCGACATTCTCTGGTCTGCCCGCTGGTCTGAGGATCGCCAGCAGCGGATTGCCGTCGCTCGCGATATCACTAAAAGCAAAGCCGCCGAGCGGCGTCAGGCTGCGCTTTATGAGATTTCTGAAGCGGTTCATGTTACCGAAGATCTCCTCGCCCTGTATCGACGCATTCACCAGATCCTGGCCAAACTGTTACCGACGGATAATTTTGCTATCGCGCTATATGATGCCGATCTTAATGAGTTAGATTTTCCCTATCGCGTGTTGGCGGGGGAGCAAAATCCGGCGCAATCCGCCAGTTTCGATCATTTTACCGAGCAAGTGATTCAAAGCGCAGAGTCTATGCTGCTTTGCCCCATGACTCGGCCTGTTTCTGAGGTTGAAAGTGAGCTTTGCTATTCGCAAGTCGGTCCGCAAAAAAATCAGCAAGATAACCCGAAAGCCATAAGTTGGCTTGGCGTGCCGCTAACATTGCAGAAGGGCATTATCGGGGCCTTGATTATGCACAGTACGCCTGATTCTAGGGCTTACACTCAGCAGGATTGTGAGTTACTGGAGTTTGTGTCGACCCAAGTCGCTTTTGCGATTGAGCGGCGGCAGATGTTGGCGCGTTTAGAGCATATTGCGCTTTATGACCAACTCACCCATTTGCCAAATCGTGAGTTGTTTTATGACAGATTCCAGAAGGCGCTATCGCGCGCGAATCGCGAGTCGAGCTATTTTTCCTTACTCTATTTGGACTTAGACAAGTTTAAATGGGTGAATGATACCTATGGCCATGGTGTGGGCGATCTCTTGCTACAAATCACCGCTCAGCGGATCTTGGGATGCGTGAGAAACTCGGATACGGTTGCCCGTTTTGGTGGCGATGAGTTTGTGATCCTGCTTGAACGTGTCGATTCGGCGCAGAATACCTTGCTCGTCGCCCAAAAGATCTTAGAGGTGCTTAACCAGCCCTTTGAGCTTGTGAATCAACAGGTCCATATTTTGCCGAGCATTGGGATTGCCCTCTATCCCGAGCATGGCAGGGATGAAAAACAACTGTTGTCCTGCGCCGATACGGCGATGTACAAGGCGAAGCGTAATGGCGGCAATCGGATTGAAATGGGTTATCAAGGCTTAAAGACCAGCTATTTCGAGCCCTTAATCCAACCCCATCGAGAGGCCTTAAAGCGCTAGTGTAATCTTTATAAAAAAATCCCCGATAAGCTCAAGATTATCGGGGATTTTTTATAGCGTGGTGATGCGTTAGGGCATAGGGCGTTGGCGCATTTATAGCTTAAAGCGGCCGACTTCCTGTTGCAGCGAGGCGGCTAAATGAGCCAATTCCTGCGCTTGTACCATAGAGCTTTGCGCCTCGATGGAGAGGTTTTCAGAGACTTCACGAATCGACTCGGTATTACGGTTAATTTCGCTGGTGACCGAGGTTTGTTCCTCTGCTGCGGTGGCAATCTGGCTCGCCATATCCGAGATCTCATTAATGGCTTTGCTGATCTGTAGCAGGCTCTCACTGGCCGAGTTGGCGTCGGCGACACTGGTTTCAGCCATATCATGGCTTTGAGTCATAGATTTAACCGCCTTACCCGCAGTTTGCTGTAAGGTTTCGATCATCGCCTGAATTTCTTGGGTCGAGGAGTGAGTGCGCTGCGACAATACGCGCACCTCGTCGGCCACCACCGCAAAGCCGCGACCTTGTTCACCGGCGCGGGCGGCTTCAATGGCGGCGTTTAACGCCAGCAAGTTGGTTTGTTCGGCAATGCCACTGATGGTGAGCAGGATGCTATTAATTTTTTGCGAGTGTTCGTTCAACTCGCTGATAATACGGCCCGCGGTCTCGACCTCATTGGCTAAGTTACGAATCGATTGCTGACTCTGCATCACTTGTTTTTGGCCGTGGTTCGATAGACCAACCGCGTCTTGTGCCGTTTGCGCGGTATGCTCTGCGTTGCTGGCAATCTCTTCGGTGGCGCTCGCCATCTCAGTGACAGCGGTCGCCACCATGGTGACTTCATCCTGCTGCACGGCGATGCGCTGGCTATTATCCGTGGCCGATGCACTGCTGCCCTGGGCTTGATATTCCAGTTGACCAGCAATCTTGTGCATTCTGGAGATCATGCCATGCAGGCGCTCGACGAAGCGGTTAAAGCCCGAGGCCAAGATACCAATCTCGTCGTGGCTGTTGGCGGTGTGTATTCTCATTGTTAGGTCGCCATCCCCTTCGGCAATATCATTGAGTGCCAAGGCTACGCGCTCTAGGTCTTTAAATTGAATTTTGAAGATAGCCACGAGAACCAAGCCGAAAAGGACCAGTAACGCAGCACCGACGGCGGACATCCACCAAGCGAGTGTGGTGGCCTGCGACATGATCTCCTCTTTGTTCATCACGAAAATCAACTCCCAATCGGTGGACGGGATTGCTGCCACATAAATGAGTTGAGTTTCGCCGTCGAGTTCACGCTCTTCTAAGGTATTGGCATTTGCCCGTTGGGATAACCAGCTGGGGGTAAAGTCTTTATCTATGGTGTTCAGCTGTTGATTGTTGAGCTGGCTATTGGGATGGCTGATGATAAGCCCTGTTTTGTCTACCATTAAGGTATAGCCTTTGCCTGGGACTTGAAGGCGCTGCACCGCATCGGTGAGTTGGTCTATGGTGAGGTTTGCAGCCGCCACCCCGAATAGGCTACCCGAGACCATGACTGGCTCGGCAATGGTCACCACTTGTTTTTTTAAGGTGGCGCTCACATAGGGCGCCGTCATCACCATTGCATTGGCGGCTTTGGCGTCCATATACCAAGGACGAACTCTGGGATCATAGTTAGCCGTGTTTAGCGCGGGATCTTGGCGGTACATGTTGCCTTGTTCATCGCCAAAATAGGTCAGCGCGAATCCCATGCCATTATGGGCTTGTAATAAATAGGGCGTGATCTGCACATTTGGATCGGCTTCAATGGTCTTTTTAAGACTGGTAATCGCCATTTTGCGATCTTGCATCCACAGGCCTATCCCTTCGGCAAAGGTGTTCGCCAGTTGATCAATTTCATGTTGGGTATTTTCTAAGGCGTTATTGCGGATGAAATAGCTTGAAATGCTTACCAGCACTGCAACAGTAATGAGAACGGCGAAAAGACTACTAAAGAGTAGGCGGGTTTTGAGTGTTGATCTCATATTTAATTCCTTTAAATTCCGTTAGCTGTCTAACGTCAATAGAGTATAGCGGCTGAAAGTGTGAAAGTATTAATTGATAAGTTGCCAATTTTTTAATGTGTTTAAATTGGCAGCACCTCGGATTGACTGTCATCTTGGTAAATTGGCGATATTGCCCAAATAGGAGTTTACTCCTGTAAGATGACTAATTTGATTTGTTGCACAGCTTTCATCGGATATAAGGCATACTCTGATATAACAGTAAGTTAGTACAAATCAGTGCTGATGAATGCAAATGAGCGGAATAATATGAAATGGAATTTTCCTCGCTGGAGCCTTAATCCCTGGTTACATACCTGCCTTATCTTTATTTTGCCCATACTGCTGGCATGTGCGATGCAACCTTGGTTGACCCGTTACAGTATGGAAAAAAGATTCAGCGATGATTTAGATATTATTGCGACTTCGTTTGCCAATGGACTCGATGGATTTGAAGCGACAAATGTCGCGCAGGCCTTCAGCGAATTATCTTTTACCTGCGATACCGACGATATCGCGCTGCTAAATAGCCCATCCTTAAGCCCCGCGATCGTTCGTTTTATTCAGTTAGAATTGGTAGACGGCAAGCAATGCTCCAATATAGGGCCTCCGGTTAATTATCAGTTCGACCGCTCTCGAAGTTTATATTTCGATTCACATCGAGTGGATATTGCCACGACAGTCGCGGCTAACGATAGGGCTCGCAGCATTGGTTATGTGTTCCATTTGGGCGAACAAAAGTTAGTCGTGCTCACCAATAGCTCTGTCTATAACGAAACCCTGTCAAATCTGTGCCTAGGTTGTTATCAACTATTGGTTGGTTATCAAGGCCTTTCTTCCCTAGAGCGGGGCGTCGAGCGGCTAGAAACAGAGAACGTATTAATTGAGGACTCTCGTTATATCAACGTATTAGGTGTGACCTTGACCTTAAGGGCGGGGGATACGCTTTACTGGCGAGAAGCCTCACACGTAGCCGTTGTGCTATTTGTGGTTGCCTTGATAGTGTCTTTCCTTGCGGTGATTTTTTATTGGAATTGGCAATCGGCGCGGGTGTCGCTGGGGATGCTTATCCAAAAAGGCATCAGCCGAAAAGAGTTTATTCCTTATTATCAACCGATTATCGATTGCCGCACCGGAGAGGTCGTCGGCCAAGAGATGTTAGTCCGCTGGCGCCGTTTCGATGGCGTGCTCGTTCAACCGAATCAGTTTATTCCCTACGCCGAAGATTCGGGCTTAATTTTGCCGATCACCGATCTTATCCTCGAGCAGGTATATCAGGACTTGCCTCAGCTTAAAGGCTGGGTCAGCGTTAATATCGTCGCCCAGCATCTCGAATCTGGGTTATTGAGCAAATGGTTCTCCAGCCATAGCGATCACAAGGTTAAGCGCATCGCCTTTGAGCTGACTGAGCGTAAGCCTATCACCCAATTTGAGTTAGCCCTCGCCGAGATAAAGGCGGTATTGCCCCTGTGCCATGATTTTAAACTCGATGATTTTGGGACAGGTTATGGTGGTTTTAGCTACTTACAGCGGCTAGGGATTAACAGCATAAAAATCGATAAGATGTTTACCGATACAATAGGCACGCAGGATTTAAAAGGCGAGGTACTCGATGCCATTATCGCCTTTGGCCGTGAGTCGCAGATGGATATGGTGGCCGAAGGCGTTGAAACTCAGGCACAAGTGGAGTACTTAGCTGCGAAAGGGGTTTATCAACATCAGGGATATTTTTACGCTAAACCTTTGGCGCTCGAAGAGTTGCTGCTGTTCTACCAAGAATTGCCTTCTCGGCGTATTGAGTAACGGGATAAAAAAGAGGCTCAATTGAGCCTCTTTTTATGAGCCATTATCAATGGGTCATTTTATTTTTGATCAGTACGCAACGTTGCTCGGTTTGGCGGGTTTCTAACAGCGTGCGGCGCGTTAGGTTAGATAATCCTGTTTGGGTATCTAATACCTTATCCAAGGCGGCAATACTGGTGTAGTTACAGTCGGTTGGGATAAGGTTGCGGCTGTAGCTACGCATAAACACTGGGCCTTTCTTATCCATGTCCGCCAAGTTAGCGAGGCGCTCTTCCGCGGTGGCCGCGCTTAGCAGTTTCTGTTCAGCAGGATAGAGGTTTTCCATGATGATCCGCTGTTTGGCAAACGGCAGGGCGTCGGCGTGCACTTTGCTCAACCAGCGGCGTTTGGCAGCGGCCTCTGGGCGGATAACCTGTGCGGCCAATGCGGCCTTTTCACCCGAATCCGAATTATCGCGGGCGGCTTCCTGGGTAATACGTTGCTGCGCATTTGGGAAGTCATAGCGATTCAGCTGAGTGATGATGGCCCAGCGGAGATCTTGGTCTAGGGTTAAGCCCTTGATTTTGGTTGTACCATCCAGCAATTGCGCTAAGTGGCGCAGACTGTCGCGATCGCCCGCTAACTGAATATAGGCATTGAACCAGCGGCGCTGGAAGTCATTATCGCCTCGGCTCTCCATGGTTTTGCGAAGGCTCATTTGCGCTAAGCCTTTGACCGCATTCTCAGCATAGTTTTGTTGAATCGGCGCGATTTGCGCGAGGTATTCTTTGCTGCGCAGCAGAGTCGAAATAATCTGGCCGACCACAGTGTAGTCATTTTCCGCTGGGGCGTTGACGAACACTGTGCTTAAGTATTGATCTAGGCTCAGGTTGCCTTCACGCACACTGTCCCACAGGCTTTGCCACAGCATAGAGCGCAGCAGGGGATCTGTGACTCGGCTTAACTGTTGCTTAGCGGTGTCGAAGGATTTGTCATCGAGTTGCACCTTTACAAAGCCCCAGTCATCGTAGTTGGGGTAAACTAAATCTGGACAACGTTCTCCGACCAATTGCTTTACCTCGGTGCGCTCACCCTTATAGGTGACGGCGACCGTGGTCTCATGCCTTAAATCGAAGCGTCCCTTAGTGAACAGGGCGATTTGGACTTTCTGCTCCCTGAGTGTCGGCAACTCGCTGCTCGCAGGATACTGCAACAGGCTAAAATCGCTGATGCGGTTACCGTCACAGCGGTATTCGGCCTTAATGGTGTTAACCCCTGCGCTGTAGAGCCAGTCTTTCGTCCAGGCGCTTAAGTCACGGCCCGCCGATTTAGCTAGGCTATTGATAAAGTCATCTAGCTCGGCATTTTGATAGCTGTATTGCTTTAAGTAGTTACTCACACCGCGCTGGAACACCAGATCGCCGAGTAAATGGCGCAACTGCTTGAGGGTCGAGGCGCCTTTTTGATAGGTAATCGCATCGATATTATCGAAGGCGTTTTGCGTGGTCGCCACGGGCACTTCGATAGGATGCGTGGTCACTAGGCTGTCTTGCTCATAGGCGCGTTGTTTGCCTTGGGCGTAAAAACTGCGCCAGGCATTGGTGAACTCGGTGGCCTCTTGGGTCGCGAGCGTGCCCATAAAGGAGGCAAAACTTTCGTTTAGCCACAAACCATTCCACCACTTCATGGTGACCAGATCGCCAAACCATTGGTGAGCCATTTCGTGCATGATAACGCCGGCTAAGCTTTGTTTTTGCTCTGCGGTCATAGCCGCTTTGTGGAGGAAACGATCTTCGGCGAAAGTGATGGCGCCAGCGTTTTCCATTGCGCCGTAGAGGAAATCAGGCACTAGAAGTTGGTCGTACTTTTTAAAGGGATAAGGAATACCGAAATAGGCATCAAAGAAGGTTAAGCCTTGTTTGGTATAGGTAAACCAATCCTCAGGCGTGACTTGGTTAGCCACCGATTGGCGCGCGAACAGGCGCATCGGATAGCGGCCAGAGTTGTCCTGCCACATATGGTACGGGCCGGCATGCATCGAGAAGTTATAAGGGCTTAACTTAGGCGTTTCAGGAAACTCCCAACGATTCATGGCCCCAGCTGGTGTGACTGAGGACTCGCGCATGGTACTGATCACTTGCCAGTCTTTCGGCGCGGTCACGCTGATTTTATAGTTGGCTTTCAAGTCGGGTTGGTCGAACACCGCAAACATTTGCTGCGCCGCAGCAGGTTCGAAGTGTGAATACAGGTAGACCTTGCCATCGACGGGATCTTGGAAACGGTGCAAGCCTTCACCATTGGTGCTGTGGAGGCGAGTAAATTGCACTTCAATGGTGTTGTCACCCGAGGACAGCAAACGAGTATTCAGGCTGATATAGGCGCCGTTGTAGTTGGGGTAAACCGCGGTGCCGTTGATCAAAAAGCGCTTAATTTGTGCCTTGTTCAAATCGAGGCTCAATTGCTTGGGCACTTCGCTGAGATTGAAGTTGACCTTAGTCGTTGCGCTAAACTCAGTGTCGCCAGTCAGTTGAAAATCCAGCTCATAATGCACATTCGAAATCACCTGTGAACGTAAGCTCGCCTGATATTGGCTGATATAGGGGCTTGCATCCCTTGGGCCCGTATTTAACGGACTTTGGACGGCGCACGACATGAGTGCCGAGCAGGTGATGGCAACTAGGCTGGCTTTGAACAAATTCACGACTTCAATCCTTCAACGATTTACTTTATTTATGGCTTGGATGCGGCGCAGGCTGGCAAGTTTAGGCTCTGTGGCCTAGCAAACTTATCCCCATTTGAAAGCGGCACCCATGCTGGGTATTTTGGGCGAGTACACTACCTTATTTAGCAGGGATAACCAATGTTAAAAATGTAAAAAAAAGCCAGCGAAAATGCTGGCTTTTTTTAAGTATTTCGGCTTTAGCCCATGGGGCTTAACGGGATTACATGCCTAAGAAAGACTTAGACTTAGTCTTACGGATTTCTTTTTCGTCAGACCATTCGATCAGGCCTGTTTCTAAGTCCATCAGACGCATAGTCATCTTGTAGTAAACGTCTTTGGTGCTGCCATCTTGCTTAACGATGCTAGACAGGTTGCCATACAGCATGTATTGGGCGCCGATTTGACGGCCAAACTTGATGGCGGTTGATGGGTCAACCATACCGGTATTGTTTTGGTAATCCAGTTGCTTACGAACTGAATCTACTTTTGTCATGTCGATAAAACGGAACTTGCCTGAGCGCAGTAACTTGTTGCTGATAGAGTCGGTCACAGACTCTGTATCGATATGCTCAGAGGTTTTGTTTTTGATGCTATCGACAAACAAAATTGGGCGGTTGTTCGCTGTCATAGCCACGATAGGGGGGAAAGTCATCATGCTATCGACCATCTTAGCAGCGATGGCTTGCAGATCCGTTGAGCCAAAGTTTTCGTTAACGGTTTCCACTTCTGTGGCATCGCCATACTCGACTTTCGATTGACATGCAGCCAGACCCATTACGGCAGCCAGCACAAAAATCAGTTTAAATTGTTTCATAGTCAGTTCCATTTTGTGATTGTAAAAACTTAATGACACTCGTTTTATTCAAACATTCACCGCTAGGTTAAATGATTATTGAATAAATTCGGGTGTAATTACCAGTATCAATTGCCCAGACCAAGGTGGTCTTGCCTGCGGCAACTTCAATTTTGGCAGGTGGTGCCTTGTCCAACTGCAGTGTGTATTCCCCGGGATTGAGGTAACGTCTGCCAATTTGCGCCTGTTTTGGCAGGGTCAACCAACTGCGGCGATCCGCCTGTTCGCTGACCACGTTAAAAATCTGCATGGCGATACTGCCAATATCGGCGGCATTGTTGCCGGGCTTACCGCTTTTTTCGACCTGATAGGCCATTTCCGATTTGGCATACACCCGCGCGACTTGGCGAACTAAGGTGCCGGGTAAATCTTCCTTGAGCGCGTTAATCGCTAAGGCATCGATATTGGCGATGGGCTCGGTTTTCAGCACTGTACCTAAGCCTTGTACTTGGGTCTCGGCGACAACACTATTGTTCGGCCCATAGGTGGCCAGAGACACGGTTTGCCAGTTGCCATGGATAGTGAAGGGCACTGTGAGCGCTTGTTTTTCAGGTACAAAGCCCTTTTCGACCATTAGGATGACTTGGCCTTCGCCCGCCTTGGGAAGCTTGGCATCGCCCCAGCGCTTTTTAAACTCATCGTACTGTGGCATGCCGAGTTGCTTGGCAAGACGCACTAAATCCTGTTGCAGATAAGTGTTATCCGGGCTGATTTGTGCCGCTTTACGATAGTCGATAAAGGCATCGTTTGGCTCGCCCAAAACCTCGTGGAGCAACCCTGTAGTGTAGTAGCTGTAGGCGTTGAGGAAGGAGCTGGTTACCGTACCTGCGGCTTGGCCGAGCTTATTCATTTCGGCATCTATAGTGCCATTGGCCATGGCCTGCACGGATTTTTGTGACTTCTGATAACGCTCCTGCTCAGAGCCTTGTAGCTCGTTACTGCGGCGAACTTCCACTAAGGCGCCTTGATAATCACCGCTGAACAGGTAATTCAAGGCTTGATATTGGTGCAGCATAATGCGCTCGTAGCCTGGGCCACGGTAGGGGATGGCATTATCGTTTAATACCAAGCTTGTGGCGGTTGCGCCTATGTCGCTGGCGCTAATCTTGGCTTTATCATCGAAGGCTGTATAGGCCTCGACCGCTTGCTGGTAGTACTTACGGCTGCTGGCAAAGTCTCCGGCAACCTGCGCCACGCGTCCCGCTTCTTGGGCGTAGAGTAGGCCATCGTTACCTTGGATATTGCTGGCTAATTTCTCGATATCCGCCATGGGCGTTGCGGTATTGAGTTCTTGTTTTATCGGTGCAATTTGTGCCGGATAATTGATAAAAATACTGTTATAGGCACAACCGCTCGAGCCTAAGATCGCGGCGAGCATCAGCGTACTGATAGTGGGTTTGATTAAAGAGTGAATGAAGGTGCTATTCATGCCTGTGGTTTACCTTCTCGCGCCATGTGTTTTTGTTCTGGCATTTGTGAACGCTCAAGCAAAGTGATCCCCTGAAGATGATCAAACTCATGTTGAAAAATACGTGCAATAAAACCTGTTAACTCAGAGCGTTGCCATCGTCCTGCCAGGTTTTGATAGCGCACCACTATCTGCTGGTGGCGCCAAATTGTAAACCGTTGTCCGGGAACCGATAAACAGCCTTCTTCACCGCTGACTAAATCCGCAGAGGCTGACAAGATCTCTGGGTTGACCACCACGACTGGGTCCATCAACGGCGCATCGGGGTAACGCTCGTTCGGCTGTGATGCCATGATAAACAGTGCCAGTGGGCTGTGCACTTGCGGTGCGGCAATGCCAACGCCTTTCGCGGCCACCATGCTCACAGCCATCTGCTCTGCTAATTGACTCAAGGCCGTATCGAAGTCGCGAACTTCAATGGCTTGCTCTTTTAAAATGGCTTCACCCACCACGGCAATAGGCAGTGGCTGACTGGGTGTGGGCGATATCGCATCTTTAAACATCGCATTCCTTGGATATTTATGGGCCATTGTGTCGTTAACGGATGGGCTAATCCGCTATCACATTAGTAATGGGGTGGCGGCGTTTCTTCGGCTTGGGTCGCAATATTGCTGGGTTCCATCGCTTTTAATTTGCCAATCAATAACTGAATTTGATGTTGCTGATGGGCAATGAGCTGGTTCAGCTTAATGACCTCTTGGTTTAACTCTTCGACCGTGAGCTCTTGAAAAGCCATTTTCATTTGCAGCTCTTCAATCTGTTCTTGTACGCCTTGCATGACTAACCTCTACTCCTGCCAAGTCTCGACTAAGCCTTGGCTACTGATACTAACCACTTTATTGGTATCTCGAATTGCCACAGAGTATACAACGGCTCCTCGGTTTTGGCTGTTTTTAGTCAGCGCAATTTGCCACTTAGCAATAGGTTTACCCGTTTGGCGTTGCCAGAGTATGACTTCGCGCGCGGGCGTGCCTGTGAGCAGCTGGCTGTCTTGCTGGGCGAAACGCACCGTAGAGAAGGTCATTTGCCGGCGTTTAATCTCTAATTGATTTAACAGCTTACCATTGGTGTTATCCCAAATCTTCGCCTCATTGGTACTGCCATTGGTAAAGCTTAATGTGCCACTGTCGTTGAGTGCCACCTTAGTCACCCGACTACCTATATCCCAAGTGTGGATTGGCTGCCCCGTTTGCGCTTGCCACAGGATAGCCTGCATGTCGTTAGAGCCTGAGAGGGCAATGCGCCCATCGGCGGAAAGCGCGACGGTATTGACCCTTTCCTTATGGCCTAAAAATTTAATCAATGCCGTTTTGGCCGCATTGAGTGACATCACACTGCCATCGTTTAAGCCTATGAGCAGGGCGCCATTATTCGCCACGGCAACACTCTCACCCGAGGCGGGCAGCGACCACCATCCTCGGGATTTGCCGTCGGCTATTGTCCATAGGGCAACTGAATCGCGGCTTAACGATGCGGCGAACTCACCGTTAGGGGAAATGGCGGTGGCCGTGACGCCGGTATTCAGATCGCCATGCACCCATTGGTACTTGAGGCTGTGGGTGGTTAAGTCCCAACATTGCACCCCTTGGCTTTGGGTGGCGACAATGGCGATATTGCCGTCGCTAGAGAGGCTCGCGCTATATGAGGGTTCCTGTGAAATGACTCGAATATCATCGGCTTTGGGCTGACATGCCGCTAAAAAAAGTGTGCAAAATACCAGCAGTAGGGTTTTCTTCATGAACTTGCTCCTAAAGTTGGTGTCTCTAGTCCGGTAGAGTGAGATTAATCACAGTTAACACATAACAGAATCTAGTTGGTATAACCCAGATAACTAGTATACAGTTGTCGCGCTTAGGTTATTGTAACCGCTTGAGGATGCTGAGGAAGCTTTAATGAAATCGATTTATAAATTATCGTTAGTTGCATTGGCTGTTATTGGCCTATCTGCTTGTAATCAAGAAGAAAAAGCAACAAACGCAAGCACAAATGTTGAATTAACGACTGAAGCACAAAAAGAAGCCTACAGTGTTGGCGCTTCAATCGGTCGTTATATGTCTGGCCATATCAAAGAGCAAGAAGAATTAGGCCTGCCAGTTGACCGTGCGCTGATCGTAACTGGTTTTACTAACGGTCTGAATGATCAACTGAAATTAACTGAAGAAGAAATGCAAACCATTCTTCAAGGTTTAGACAAAAAGTTAAACGACAAACGTACAGAACAAGCTAAAGCCATTGCTGCGAAAAACATCGAGGATGGTAAAAAATTCCTCGAGGAAAACAAAGCTAAGCCTGGCGTAGTGACCACTGAATCGGGTCTGCAATACGAAGTGTTAACACCAGGTTCTGGTGACAAGCCAGCGGCTGAAGACACTGTAGAAGTGGATTACGTAGGTACACTGCTTGACGGTACTGAGTTTGATAGCTCATACAAGCGTGGTCAAACGGCTAAGTTCCCATTAAACCGCGTTATTCCAGGCTGGACCGAAGGCGTACAGTTAATGCCTGTCGGTGCTAAGTACAAGTTTGTTATCCCTGCAAACTTAGCTTATGGCGACCGCGATACTGGTACTATTCCGCCAAACTCAACCCTGATTTTTGAAGTTGAACTGAAATCAATTGAGAAAGCACAAGCGGCTCCTGCTGCTGAGCCTGCTAAAAAGTAATTTACCGTGATAACGGCTTAACTCGGGTTAACTCGTTCACTCATAAAATACCGCCTACACAGGGCGGTATTTTTTTGCACTCGAAATGACTAAGCAGTGCTGCGACCGATACAAATAAAACCATGGGGGAGCTTGTTTAGCCGTTTTACACCATTTCGCAAACGGCCTACCACTAGGCTTTTTAAATCGAGCGAGCGTTTAAAAGATGGATAAGGAGTATTCTTTTGGTAACGAATAATATTTCAAAATAATGATCGAATAATTAAGTTTTAAATAAATTGCGATGATTTAAATTATCGAAAACGCTTATATTATTCAGAATGATGCACTTAAAAATGTCATCAAAATATCACATTTATTTTTTGATTGTTATTTGTTCGATTTCACTCTGGTATATCACTGTGATGTCTTTATCTTACTTATTGTTTTCTTACTGCTTAATACTTTTGTGTTATATCACTGTTCTGAATACAAGACAGTTGAGTTCGTAAAATTTCATTTTCATCAATATCTTATGCGTGCATAGTGAGATCTCCCCCTCTTTTTTTAGCTATTCAACTCTGGAATAATCCGCCCGCACGTTAATAAAAATTAGCGGCGATATTATAATAATGGGGTTGATAATATGGATAATGTTAATAAATTAACGGCTATATCTTTAGCTGTGGCTGCAGCTTTGCCAATGATGGCAAGCGCTGATGTGATGATCACAGAATATGTTGAAGGTAGCTCAAACAACAAAGCTATCGAGTTATATAACAGCGGTGATACGGCAATTGATTTGGCGGGTTATAAACTCGTTCGTTATAAAGATGGCGCCACTGATGCCTTGGATATGCAGGTATTAGATGGACAAAGTATTGCGCCAAAATCGACAAAAGTCATTTTAAACTCAAGTGCAGTCATTACCCTTCCTCAAGGTGTCGACAGTTTTTCGGGTTCTTTAAGTTTTAACGGTGGCGATGCGGTTGCCTTAGTTAAAGATGGCGCCGTGGTCGATATTATCGGTGACGTGCCAACGCCGACTGGTTGGGGGCTCGATGTCACCCTTAAGCGTAAACTCGACGCATTAGTCGCCAACACTGTCTTTAATCCTGCCCAGTGGGAACAATTACCTAAGGACACTTTCACAGGTTTAGGTTCGTTAGATACACCAACTGAACCTGAAACGCCAGTATTTAGCTGCAGCGGCGCTAAAATCGTTCCGATTTATCAAGTCCAAGGCGCGGGTGAATCTAGCCCTTATGTGCCTGAAGGCGCATTCGAGTCAGAAAGCGAAGTGACGGTTCGCGGTGTGGTAACTGCCCGTGGCGAGAGCTTATTCAAAGGTTTCTATCTCCAAGAAGTGAAGGGCGATAACTCGCCATACACTTCCGACGGCGTGTTCGTGTTTTTAGGTGAGAATCCACCAGAAGCGATTCAACCCGGCGTTGAAGTCTGCGTCCAAGGTAAGGTGAAGGAATACTTCGGCTTAACCCAAATCGATATCAAAACCGATAAGAAATTCGAAGTCGGTGCTAAGGGCGAAGTCCCAGCAGCAGCGCCATTCTATGTGGCCGATGGCGAAACTTTAGCGCAGGCATTAGAGCGCTACGAAGGCATGAACGTGAAACTGGATGCTGGTAGCGATCTGAAGATCAGCCGCACCTTCAGCTACGATTATGCTGGCCGTCGCAATAACATGCTGGTGTCTTACAAGGCGCCATTGATGAAGCCAACTCAGCTTTATCCAGCATTGTCAGCAGAAGCGACTGCTTTAGTTAAATCTAACCGTGAAAATCAGTTGTTTATCGAATCTGACTACAAGCCAGCCGATGGTGTTATTCCTTACTTCCCTGACTTTAACGTCGAAACCGGTTATATCCGTGTGGGTGATCAGCTGACCAATCTCGAAGGTGTGATTGGTTACAGCTACGGTGCCTACCGTTTAGTGGCGACCAACACTATCACCGCTGGTGACTTTATCCGCGGTGATGACAGAACCGACGCGCCAAGTGTCGCCACTAAGGGCGATATCCGTGTCGCTAGCTTTAACGTGCTGAACTTCTTTAACGATGTTGTTGGTGGCGATACAAACCCATCGGGCAGTAACCGCGGCGCCTTGACCGAAGAAGAAATGTTGCTGCAACGCGCGAAAATCGTCAGCGCCATTACCGCCATGAACGCCGATATCGTCGGTTTAATGGAAATCGCTAACAACGGTTTTGGTGAAAAGAGCGCGATTAAGAACTTAGTCGATGCCTTAAACGAGAAGCAAACCGCTGAAAATGCTTACAGCTTCGTTGAAATCACCGATGAAGATAAATACGACGGTAAGTACTTCGGTAGCGATGCCATTACTGTGGGTATGCTTTACCGCGCGGGTAAAGTGAGCCTTGCGGGTGCGGCTCGTGCGATTGATACCCCAGAGCAACACGCGACCGCTGGCAGTGTGACTCGTATTAAAGATGGCAAGACTGAGACTAACCCAGGTAACGATGCTTACCAGCGCCACAGCTTAGCGCAAACCTTTAAGATCCATGATCAGAACTTAACAGTTGTTGTTAACCATCTGAAATCTAAAGGTTCAGGCTGTTTAGAAGATTGGGCCAACTTCGAAGAGTCAGTCGATCCGGCAGATCAACAGGGCAAGTGTAATGCCTTCCGCGTATCGGCTGCTAAAGTGCTCGGCGAAGCCTTAAAAGACGTTAAAGGCGATCTGCTGGTGATTGGTGATATGAATGCCTACGGCATGGAAGATCCTATCCGCGTATTGACCGATTACGATGCGAGCAAGTCTGAGCGCGATATCATGACCGCCTCATGGACCACCTTAGATGGCAAAGTGTTTGAGCGCCAAGGTAGCAAGATTGAGAAGGGCTATGGCCTCATCAACCTCAATACTCAGGCCCACGGCGCTGGTACTTACTCATACAGCTACAACGGTGAGTTAGGTAACCTAGACCATGCTTTAGCAAACACCAGTCTTGCCAAGCGTTTAGTGGATATCGAAGATTGGCATATCAACTCAGTGGAATCTAACCTGTTCGAATACGGCAAAAAATTCTCTGGTGAACTGGCTAAATCTGAGAATGCTTTCTCAGCGTCTGACCACGATCCGGTTATTGTCGCACTTAGCTACCCAGCGCCGGTTGAGCCACCAAAACCTGAGCCAAAACCAAAGGATGATGGTGGTGCGTTAGGATACTTAGGTCTAGCCTTGCTATCCCTATTTGGCCTACAACGCCGTCGCCGTTAATCGAGTGATTGCACGCTCACAACTGAGTTTGTGAGCTAAACTCAGAGCTAAGGGATGGTTTTACCATCCCTTTTTTATGGCACTGTTGTTGTGGGACTTTATGTACCTTGATGACAAGGAGAGCGGACATGGCAGCGATTGGCTCCGACCATGCAATCGGCGTGGCAAAAGCGCCACTGTGGTTTTATTTTGTCGCATTCATCAGTTTGTTATGGAACATCATGGGCTTATTGGCATTTGTTATTCAAATGACCATGACACCAGAGGCCATGGCGCAAATGAGCCCAGATCAAATAAAGCTCTATGAATCGACACCCGCCTGGCTCGACTGTGTGTTTGGGTTTGCGGTGGTTTCTGGCGTTATAGGTTGTCTGTTGTTACTCATTAAAAAAGCCTTTTCTTATAAAGTGTTGCTCGCATCTCTTGTCGCCGTATTGGTGCAAATGGGCTATGTATTTGGTATTCAGCAGGCGGCTGCGGTATTGGGTAGCGATGCCCTTATCATGCCGAGCGTGGTGATCCTGTGGGGAATGTTCTTAGTCTGGTTTAGTCGTTTTGCTGTCACAAAGCATTGGTTAACTTAGGCGTAGTGACTCCTTGCCATTATCTGGCTGTTATTAGCCAATGCTTATGTGTTGAACTTCAGTCACTTCTTAGTAAACTGCTAGCTGGTTTTCTTTACTAGGATGTTGAAATGAGTATTTGGTTTAGACCTGTCACCTTAGAGGATTGTGCCCGATTAGATGCTGGTATGGGGGGCAAAGGCACCCTGATGCAGACCCTAGGGATCGAGATCAGCGAGATTGGCGATGATTATATGAAGGCAACTATGCCTGCCACGCCCGCCATACATAACCCCTTAGGCATTGTCCATGGTGGCGCGAACGTGGCGCTGGCCGAAACTGTGGCCAGCTATGCTGCAAACTTTGCGGTAGATTTCGAGCAATATTATTGTGTTGGACAAGAGATTAACGCCAACCATTTACGCGCTTCGCGTAATGGCGTACTGACCGCGACGGCTAAAGCGGTTCATTTGGGGAAACGCAGTTCGGTGTGGGAAATCTTAATCCATAATAGTGCAGGGGAGTTGACCTGTATTTCACGGATGACGGCGGCGGTAGTACAACGCTAAGAAGGCTCAACCAACCTGTTTTAGTTGTATCAATCGATAAATAAGGACGTGATATGGATAGTGCAATGATGTGGGAATGGGTTGGTTATTTGGCGTCTGTGGTGGTAGCCATCTCTTTGATGATGTCTAACATCAAAAAGTTACGCTGGTGGAACTTGTTGGGGTCGGCATTGTTCGTTGCCTATGGGGTTGCGATACAAGCTTATCCGGTGGCGGCGGTTAACTTTTTTATCGTGTTAATCGATGCCTATTACTTGGTCGTTATCTATCGCGAGCAGGCGGCTTCTGTCAATGAGTAATATGTAACACTTTGAATCAATTGAAGTATTTTTAAGTTTGTCTTAAGCTCGAGTTCTCATTTTTGCCAGGTCGGTTTGCGTTGCGGCTGGCATACTCTTTATTCTGTTGCTGGCTATTTCATCACATACGGGGAGTGAACTTTACTCCCTGAATGATCTAAGCACTCTTCGTTAATCTGAAATGTAGATTGTTTGAATCTATATTAATCGTTTTATTGAAATCGTATCTTTGCCTATTCTAACTCCATCGACAACACGTCGCCCTGCCAAGGAGATAAGCCATGGCCACCATTTACGATTTAATTGAATCTTGGGTTAACACCAATCAAGAATGAGGAGCAAGATATGAGTCAACAGTATTTAACAAGCCAAAGCGGTTCTCCAATTGCTGACGATCAAAACTCATTGTCAGCGGGTGAGCGTGGTCCCTTACTACTGCAAGATTGGCATTTAATTGAAAAACTTGCCCACTTTAACCGTGAGCGTATTCCTGAGCGTGTTGTGCATGCGAAAGGGACTGGCGTATACGGTACTTTCACCCTGACCAAAGACTTAAGCGAATACACCATCGCCGACCACTTTAACGGTGTGGGTAAGCAAACTGAGACCTTCGTACGTTTCTCTACCGTGGGCGGTGAAATGGGTTCTGCCGATGCCGAGCGCGATCCCCGTGGTTTTGGTCTGCGCTTCTATACTGCTCGTGGTAATCACGATATCGTGGGTAACAACACGCCGACTTTCTTCCTGCGTGATGGGATTAAGTTCCCAGACTTTATCCATACCCAAAAGCGTAACCCATTGACGAATTTGAAAGATCCACAAGCTATGTGGGACTTCTGGTCATTAAACCCTGAAGCCATGCATCAAGTGACGATTCTGATGTCTGACCGTGGTATTCCGGCAAACTACCGCCAAATGCATGGTTATGGTTCGCATACTTTCTCGTTCTGGAATGCTAAAGGTGAGCGTTTCTGGGTGAAGTTCCACTTCAAATCGCAGCAAGGCGTGGTGAACTTAACCAATGAGCAAGCCGATAAGTTAAAGGGTATCGACCCTGACTCATCCCAGCGCGATATGGTGGTAGCTGTGACCGACGGTAACTTCCCTCGTTGGACGGTGAACGTACAGATTATGCCTGAGGCCGATGCCAACACTTACCATATCAACCCATTCGATTTAACTAAGGTGTGGCCACATGGCGATTACCCGTTAATTGAAATTGGTGTGTTAGAGCTGAATCGTTTACCGCAAAACTACTTTGCCGAAGTCGAGCAAGTGGCATTAGCACCGAGCAACTTAGTGCCTGGTGTGGGCGCATCGCCCGACAAGATGTTGCAGGCGCGTTTATTCGCCTATGCCGATGCGCAGCGTTACCGAATTGGGGCGAACTACAACCAGTTACCGGTAAACTGCCCACATGCGACTAAAGCCAACCATCACCAACGTGCGGGTGCCATGGCGGGAACACAATGCCCGTACCACGGTAGTCAAACCGGTGGCGATGCCGCGGCTAACTATGGTCCAAACAGCACTGCGGGTGCTTTAGTTGAACCGGCAAACTTTGCCGAGCCACCACTGCGTTTAGATGGCGAAGCGGCGCGTTACAGCCGTTACAATCAGGATGATTACACTCAGGCGGGTAATTTGTATCGCATCTTCAGCGAAGCCGAGAAAGCACGCTTAGTGGAAACGATTTCTGGCTCACTGCGTCAGGCAAGTGTAGAGGTACAGCAACGTATGCTGGCACATTTCCACAAAGCCGATGCCGATTACGGTCAACGTATCCAAACTGCTCTCGGGTTATAAGTTAATTCGTTAGCCCAATAAAAAAGGCCAGTGTTATCACTGGCCTTTTTGTTTATCTTCATTTTATCAATCAGTTAACCATTAAGGTTGCTACGCCGAGCAGGGCAAACAAAATTGCGCAGCCTCTGTGGATCCACTTCATTGGTAATTTTTCGGCACTAAAATGTCCCGCAATAACCACTGGGACGTTCGCTAGCAACATACCCAAAGTAGTACCTGCAACCACCATGGCTAAGGCATCGTATTTAGCGGCTAAAACGACAGTTGCGATCTGAGTCTTGTCGCCCATTTCGGCGATAAAGAACAGAATAAAGGTCGCAACAAAGGGTCCCATCTTATAGAAACGGCTCTCTTCGGCGTCCACTTTATCGGGGATCAGTACCCAGAGTGCAATCGCAAAGAAGGAGGCGGCAACCAAGTAGCGTGCTACATCTGGGCTCACCCAGTTAATCGCCCATTGTCCAAGCCAGGCGGCGGCAAAATGGTTAAACAGGGTTGAGAGTAAAATCCCCAAGATAATCGCAGTTTTATTTTTAAATCTTGCAGCGAGTAATAGGGCAAGCAGTTGGGTCTTATCGCCAATCTCGGCGATGGCAACCGTAAAGGTTGAGGCGAGTAACGCTTCCAAGTGTGATCCTTTTAGGGGTGGTTTTTGACATAAGCACAATAGACCGTCCACCCCTAGGTGCGGTTACTGTGCTCAGGTCTTGCAGGACAAATCGATGATTTGCTGTGAACACCATGGCATGCGGCCAAGTATGTTGATGTTCACCCTGAATATCGATGGCTCGAAATCCAGTTAGCTACTCCCCCGAAGCGAGGTGGGCATTATACCCAAGTGAAATAGGGTTTCAAGATTAAACTCATCGAGTCAGAGGGCAAATAATCTGACAGGCGCCAATAAAATACCGCTTATCGTTTTGTAACATGTTGAATTGTAATAATTTAAATTTTGACAACGCTGTCTTTTGTTGTTAGGTTAGCCGGGTCTCAATGTTTAAGTTACATACTGTTAACTTCAATGGAGATCCACCGTATTTGGCAAACTAATTGAAAAATTAGGACGCAAAGCCTCCGGTCTAAGGTTGTAAAGGGATGTTGAAACTAAGATAGCGGGGTTGCCTCAGAATTGAGCTGATGCTTTCAATTCTTTGAAAAATAAACGGCTTTGCTTAATGCTGTTTTGCCTAAATACCACTTTTATACCTATGCCAATCTCGTCGAGAAAGGCACCCTACGGAGTACAATAAAGTGGCACATCTAACTACTTTTACATCAATCACAAATGCTAACCGTAAACACCCACAACTGGCTCGTTTAAGCCTAATTGCCTTGGCCTTAAGCGCTACGAGTGCGCTAGTTAGCCAAACGGCGTCGGCCCACGGTTATGTGGTTTCACCAGAATCACGCTCGTACGCCTGTAAAACTGGCAGCAATTTAAATTGCGGCGCCGTTCAGTGGGAACCGCAAAGTGTTGAAGGCCCTTCAGGTTTTCCTGAGTCAGGCCCTGCCGACGGTAAAATTGCCAGTGCAGCCAACGCGGCGTTTTCTCCCTTGGATGAACAGAGCCCAAGTCGTTGGTCTAAGCATGACATTAAGTCGGGTTGGAATGACTTTAGCTGGCAGTTCACCGCTAACCACGTGACCCGCAATTGGCGTTATTATTTAACTCGCCAAGGGTGGGATCAAAACCAAGCGTTGAGCCGCGCAAGCTTTGACTTAGCTCCCTTCTGTGTGGTCGATGGAGGCATGGTTCAGCCGCCTAAGTTAGTGACACATAACTGTTATGTACCTGAAGACAGAAGCGGTTATCACGTGATTTTGGCCGTGTGGGAAGTCGGTGATACCACGAACAGTTTCTATAATGCCATCGATGTGAACTTTAGCTCAGATGTTGTGGTGCCGGGCGAGTGGACCGATATTGGCGATATCAATCCGTCACTCGATCTTAAGGCGGGTGATAAGGTGATGACGCGGGTGTTTGATGCTAATGGCGAGCAAACTGCCAAGCAAACTCAGATAACCATTGCCGACACTACTCAAGGCGCCAAGCAAAACTGGCCATTCCTGTTAGCCAGTGCCATTAATGCCCAGCAACCACAACTTAGGGCGGGGCAGAAGAATGCCTCTGGGGTGATTTCGCCCGTTTACGGTAAAAATGAGATTTATGCCGCGCCTAATTCGGGCCTAGAGCGAGTGGAAGTGAGCTTTGATATTGCGCCTGCGCCGGGCAATCAGCTCGATGTCACGTCACTGGCCGATGATTACACTATTGTCGATGGTGCCGCAAAGGTCAGTTTCGATGTCAGCACTAATGCGGATATGCAGGTCTCAGCTTATCTGTTTAGCCACGATGGCACGGCTGCAGGATATGTCACACAAGCGGTCAATAATACCAGCGCGAGTCTAGTGCTTGATGTCGTCGCGCCTAAGGCTGGCCATTATCACTTACAAGTGAAGGGCGAGCCTAAGCAAGGTGAGGTCATCCAGCAAAACTTCGATCTGTTCTTAAAAGATCAAGCCACAGCGCCGAATGCTGATTTTGTCTTCCCCGAGGGCATTAAAAACTATGTGGCTGGTACTAAAGTGCTGCAACCTAAAACTGGCAAGGTCTATCAATGTAAACCTTGGCCTTACAGTGGTTATTGCATGCAATGGTCGCCAACTGCAACTGGGTTTGAACCGGGTGTCGGCGGCTCTTGGAATATGGCTTGGACTGAGCTGTAATCGGTTAACTGGGGAATAAGGGGATTGTGAGTCGCGTTAATCCGCTTTAGCGCAATCCCGTATCCCCGTGAGCGAATAGCTAAACTCATTGATAAACCCTGCAATGCCACAGGTGTTGCAGGGTTTATTGTTTTGATAACAGTTCCGCCTCGATTTTTTATCTTTTACTCACATTTCCCCTTCGGATAGCCAAAGCGGCGTCATCTTTGTCTATAACTGGCTTGCCCGCTGGGGTTGGCTCTGTTAATGTCCAGAGCTATCTTCTTTTACGCGCGATGTCGCTGCTTTGCTAAGGCAATCACGGTTGAAATTAATGTCACTTTTCTGCAAACGATTTAGTTAGCCTCAATGGCGACTGGGTTGAAATATTCAAAAGCTATTGGGGCCAATTGATCTGCTCTTTGAGATCGGATTGGATGCTTTAAGTTTAGTGACGCTTTTCGTTTGAGATTGCTGTTGGCTTAATCACAGAGTGCGCAAGGCTTTATCCTTCAAATCTACTCAAAAAACCTTAAAAAATAATAATTAATACTTGAACAGGATAATTGTGTGAATTCAAAAATGTTAGGCTCGATAGCCATTGTCGCGGGGACCGCCATTGGCGCGGGAATGTTAGCCTTACCCTTAGCCACGGCCGCCTTAGGCATGGTGCCAGCCATTTTGTTAATGGTGGTGATTTGGGGCTTGTCAGCCTATACCTCATTGTTAATGCTTGAGATTAACCTGCGCTCAGGCGTCGGTGATAACGTCCACGCCATCACGGGCAAACTCCTCGGCAAGAAAGGCCAAATGGTGCAAGGCGCCTCTTTTCTCAGCTTACTCTTTGCCTTAACGGCGGCGTATTTGACGGGCGGTTCATCGCTGTTAGTGCTTAAAGCCAAAAATATGTTCGACCTAGTGTTAGATAACCAACTCGCGGTCGTGCTGTTTACCTTAGTGCTGGGTGGATTTGCGGCCTTAGGCGTGGCTTGGGTCGATAAAGCCTCGCGCTTCTTGTTTTCGCTGATGATTTTATTACTGATTGTGGTCGTGCTGTTTTTATTACCCGAAGTCAGTATCTCGAGTATGGCAACCAGTGCAGTGGCCGAGTCCATGACCAGCAGTTGGATGGCGGCTATTCCAGTGGTGTTTACTTCTTTTGGTTTCCACGTGTGTATCGCGACCTTAGTGCGTTATTTGGATGGCGATGCTGTGTCGCTGCGCAAGGTATTATTAATCGGTTCAACCATTCCACTCGCGTGTTATATCTTCTGGTTATTGGTGACCTTAGGCACAGTGGGTGGCACCGAAATCAGCAGCTTTAATGGCTCTTTACCTGCGCTTATCAGTGCATTACAAGAGATTGCCCACACGCCTTGGATCAGCAAATGTATTTCGCTGTTTGCGGATTTAGCCTTAATCACCTCTTTCCTCGGGGTAACCTTAAGCCTGTATGATTTTGTGGCCGAACTGACCCGCGCGAAGAAGACCTTCCTTGGCCGCGCCCAAACCTGGTTGTTAACCTTTGTGCCGCCGCTGTTGTGCGCGCTCTATGTCCCCGAAGGTTTTGTTGCGGTATTAGGCTTTGCAGCCGTGCCGCTGGTGGTGATGATTATCTTCCTGCCGATCGTGATGGCACTGCGTCAGCGCCAAGCCACGCCGCAGGGATACCAAGTATCTGGCGGCACATTTGCCCTCGGGATTGCGGGTTTGCTCGGCGCGGTGATTATCGGCGCTCAGTTATTTGTCGCGCTGTAAGTTAAAGCCGTTTAGCGTACTGAAACGGCAGAGTTAAACCGATAAATATGATGAATGTATTTGCTTTGTAAGCGAATTTTTCTAACTCTGTTATAGAGTGCGTGCGATATGCTAAAGTCAGGCCCAGTGCCTGACTTTTTGCTTTTTAGCGTTAACCAAAGCGGCATGTAATCCCAATAAATATAAGAAATGGCCTCGCAAGCGCTCGGCTTTCTTCACCTAAAACGGACTTAAGATAATGAAAAAATGGCTACTCTCAGTTGCCGTGGCGGCGAGTTTTGCCTCCCATGCCGATGAAGGTATGTGGCAGCCACACCAATTGCCCGCAATGGCCGATGAACTCAAAGCGAAAGGCTTAGAGATTGATGCTAAATCGATTTCCAAACTGACCGAATTCCCCATGAATGCCGTGATCAGCCTAGGTGGCTGTACGGCATCTTTTGTTTCGCCAAAAGGCTTAGTGGTGACAAACCATCACTGCGCCTATGGTTCGATTCAATATAACTCGACTGCAGAGAAAAACCTGTTGCAGGACGGTTTCTTAGCTAAAACCTTTGCCGATGAATTACCCGCAGCGCCAGGTTCTCGCGTTTATGTCACCGAAGAGGTGACCAATGTGACTGAGCGCGTCAACGCTGGGCTTGAAAACAAAGCGGGCCGTGAGTTTTATCAAGGCGTTGAGAATCAAGAAAAAGCACTCGTTGCCGAGTGTGAAAAGGATGAAGGCTACCGCTGCCAAGTGTATAGCTTCCACGGCGGCTTAGAATATTATCTGGTAAAACAGTTAGAAATCCGCGACGTACGTTTAGTCTATAACCCAGCGGGCAGCGTTGGTAAATACGGCGGCGATGTCGATAACTGGATGTGGCCACGCCACACGGGCGACTTTTCCTTCTACCGCGCCTATGTGTCTAAAACCGGTAAACCTGCCGAATTTAGCGCCGACAACGTGCCGTACGAGCCAAAGAGTTTCTTAAAAGTCTCGGCCAAAGGTGTGAGTGAAGGGGATTTTGTGATGGTGGCGGGTTATCCCGGCCGCACTAACAGATACCGCACCGCGAACGAAGTGCAAAATCAGTTCGAATGGGCTTACCCAGAAGGCAAGATGCTGCGCGAACGTTTTATTGAAATCATCAAAGAAACGGCGCCAGAAGGCAGCGACGAGCGCATTAAGTACGAAAGCCAAATCGCTGGCTTAGCGAACTACGCTAAAAACTTCACCTCGATGATCGAGTTTTATGGCAAATCCACCATGTTAGCCGACCGCAAGGCCCGTGAAGCCGAGCTTGCCGCATGGATTGCCAAAGACAGCAGCCGCGAAGCCAAATACGGTAAAACCTTAAGCGAGTTAGACGCGCTGATCGCCAAAAGCAAAGCCCACCAAGAACGGGATATGATTTTAAGCTACATTGGCAACACCACTATGGTGCCAACGGCGACCAATCTGTACCGTTTAGCCCATGAAAAGCAATTGCCTGATATGCAGCGCGAACCTGGCTTCCAAGACCGCGATATGACACGTTTTAAGGCGAGCATGGAACGTATCGATCGCCGTTATGCGCCAAGTGTCGATAAGGCCGTTCTCTTGGATATGCTTAAACGTTATGCTGCGTTACCCGAGGCGCAGCGCTTACCAGCAATGGATAAAGCCTTTGGTATCGATAAAAAGGTTAACGAAGCTAAACTTGCGAAAACCTTAGACAAAATGTACGCCAAAACCGAGCTGGGCAACAAAGATGTGCGTTTAGCTTGGATGGAAAAATCCGTCGATGACTTCAAAGCCTCTAAGGATCCTTTTATTCAATTCGCCGTGGCCATGTATGACACCAACATGAGCGAAGAGAAGAAAGAGAAAGAGTTAGATGGCGAGCTGATGAAAGTACGTCCGCAATATATGGACGCCATCATCGCCTATAACCGTGAGCAAGGTAAGCCAGTGTACGCCGATGCGAACTCTAGCCTGCGCGTGACCGTTGGCCATGTTAAAGGTTATGAACCTAAAGATGGCTTAGTGGCTAAGCCCTTTACTCGCCTAGAAGGCATAGTGCAAAAAGACACTGGCGTTGACCCATTCGATGCGCCGAAAAAGCAGTTAGAGCTTATCAAGCAGAAGCAATACGGTGATTTCTATGTGAAAGCCATCGATTCTGTACCAGTAAATTTCCTGTCGACCTTAGACACAACGGGCGGTAACTCTGGTTCTCCAACCTTAAACGGCCGCGCCGAATTAGTGGGTTTGCTGTTCGATGGTGTGTATGAAAGCATCATCGGTGACTGGGCGTACGACGACAATATCAACCGCTCAATCCAAGTCGATAGCCGTTATATGCTGTGGGTAATGAAGTATTTAGATAATGCCGACAACCTGTTAGCCGAGATGGAAATCGTTAAGTAATCCATCGCCGCATCGCACAAGATGCGGCGAATATGATTGCAAAGCCGCTTATGGTCATATGATTTACGTGATAAATAGGTAGCAATCGCAAGACAATAAAAAAGCGATAAGCCAATGCGGTTTATCGCTTTTTTGTATGTAATGACTTGCCGATAATTGTTGAAAACCGTATTGCTAGGCGAGCCATGGTATTCGCTCACCGACACGCAGCAAGTCCATCCGTGGATGCTCGACCGCCTCGTCCTTGAGGCGGACGGTCGTCTCGCCAATCACCATGACTCACCCTTTTAGCATCGGTGTAGCTTGCAGGTTTTAAAGAAACACACTGCATGCTCTGGGACAATTCCAAGTTAAAGCATTAACTCTAACTCGTCAGTTTCGTATAAAAATTTCTATGGATTAACGCCTCAAACACCGGCTTAGTGAAGATGGCGGCTTTTTTGCGCAAGCGCAAAGGTGACAGCTTTACCAAGTCCGCGTGCTTAGACTTGTTAGGAGCTTTACCAGCAATCACTTTGCATACCATTTTTGTAGCCCTGATAATCTGAAATTGCACCTGCTGCCCCCTCCAAAATAATAGACATTGCTCCAACTACTTCAGCTAGGTTGCGCAAATTCACCCTTGGAACATCTAATTTTAATGAATTGTTACCGTCGAAATCTTTTGGATATCTGAAGGTTGTAGAGCGGGGATCAACTTCTTCAAATTGTGCAATTAATGAATCCATTGCCTTCAAATCCTCACCTTCTTCATTTGGCCAAAGTTCATCTAGTATGCTCCGCACTTTTGGCCACAATTTCGATAGCTGATGTTCTGACTTTTGCTTATGCTCTCGATCTAACAGTCTATTTCCATCATGGAGCAATGATTTAAGTCTAATTTCAACATAATGCCGATACAAAAAAACAATCGGGAAAATAAGGGAATCAGCACTTCCTTTTCGGTTGGCAATTGAATCCACGAGTGAGTCAGCGGCTTTTTTATACCCGACGATATACAGTTCGGTTGGATCGTTATACCAGTTCAAACATGCACTCATCCACCAATCTTCCGCCTCAACAAATAGTTTGTCACCCAAACTAGGACTTCTTATTTTTCCGTTCAAGAGGTCATCAATTTCCTTCGACACAACAGCCTCCTAACGCCTAAAGCATAGGCTCGCGTTAGCGCATCCAGCCCGCAGGGCGATGCTGCCTTTACTTGCTATGTTCACTTAGACTTCGGCTTAAAGTTCATATCTAAAATAATTGGTGAAAGTCGAGATCCTGAAAGATCAATATTGAAGGCCGCGCTAAACAACACCAAAGCCTTTGAAAACTTACTCCGCACTTCTTGGATGCTTTTGTACATCCTCATAGAGTGCTTAGAGTCAGCCTGATCTAAGTTGTGAAGTACCATCAATTCCTCACTCATTTTTAGGACTAAATGAAGAAGAATAAGCGAGGTGTACTCATCATTAAGCCGAACCCTTACCTGTTCAGTTTCTTGCTTAATTGCTTCAATACTCTTAACTACCGCTGGTAGAACCTCTTGATTAAAAGGAGCGATCAATACCTGCTTTCCTTCTAGGAACTTAATATAAGATTCAATATCGGACTTATTGGCTTTGGACTTGAAAACTAAGTCCTTCAACGTTACCCCTGATATTGTCGAGGCAGTAGCGATGCCGGCAATTATTTCTGCGATCATGATTGGTTCTCTGTTCTAAACATAACGACAGGTTATGGGGCGTAAACAGCTTGACTAAAATTAGCGACGAAGGAGCGCAAGCCAAGCGTTTTACGTCCATTTTTAAGGCGCTTGTTATGATTCATTTTCCACTGATACTGTTTTAAAGCTTATTGCTGAATCAATGGGTAGATCATTTAGCAGGATTTCTAATTCATGGTAAGAGCCATTAACGTTCAAAGTAAGCTTTAATTCCATCGCACTTTTCCAGCTGCCAAACTCTGAAGCATCTTTTGAAAACTGTGATAAGGCATCATCACTTAATTTAAGGATGCCGCTCATAGGAATATTATTTGCCATTTTTATATTTGACACTACGACGTTATACATAAAGCCTGATTTTAAATTGATCGTTCCATTCATCGGTTAACTCCATAATTTTTATTGCAGCATAACGCCATGTTAAGGTGTGAGCAACGCAATACCGAAGCTCCCGCAAACCACCTTAAATACTAAAACCAACACATAGTGAAAATGCCAAGCGTGGCAAATCCCTCTTAAACAGTTTGTTGTGAGCGCAGCCCAAGTTCTGCACGAGCCGCTATAACAAACAACTCTCGAAAGTCTGCATATACCTTGTTTGTATCTTTAGCTGACTCTAATGAATACATGTTTATTAAGATTTCAAACATATCAACTGCTTTCTTGTATACTACGTCACTAGATACCAATTGAACTTGCGACAATAAGCCTGCAACTTTTTGTAGCCTAACGTTAGCATCTGACTTATCAGTTAGGGCTTGTAAAGCAGCAGAATTTGACTCTGACAAAAATTGTGAATACAACTGCCGCCTTTCTCTTGCGAACTCCGACGACAATTGATGAACCATTTCCTTATTCTTGATGGATGCGCTGGCAAAATACGAAGCGCAGCTACCAGCAAAAACACCAAATAGCGCAATTGATGCAGATATTATCGGAGTAATCTCATATTCCATATTTTCCCTCTATTTCATAACTAGCATAACGCAACGGCGCGGTTTTCCGTGTCCGTTGCCTTGGCTTGTTTTGTGAGCCACAGATTACGTAGGAAGTACGCATGATGAGCTATTTGACTTCCTTATATCTGAACTATTCCAACATGAGAATGTTTGTTCCTCACTTGAAGCTGGCTGGCGGAGGCTGCGTGCAAGCTCGTATCACCAGCAACGCTAATGCTTCCTGCGCGACTAAACTGATAAGCAACATGCTTAATCAACTGGTTACGCAGTAACTTTGTAGTATTACTAAAATTTGGTCAATATTTGTATGTCAGATTTAACCTAGAATCACATGCTAAATAACAATGGGGCAAAAATAGCACAATGATGTAATGACATTACTTTTGAAACCATTTTTCTACTTCGGTGGGGTTCTTCTTTATATACAAATGAATAAAGAACCCACAGATCAAATACAATATGGTTAATATTAAAGCACCACCAAACTGTAGATTTTCAAATGCTCCCTGCGAATATATGGTTGCAGTTGCAACAACACAGAATGCTATAAAAATCGACCAAAATGCAGTTTTCTGATTTTTGCTCATCGTTCTATCCATGATTTCAAATTTTATTCATACGCTGAGCGTTAAGCCCGTCAGACCAGTGAATCACTACTGATGTTGTAGACACTTTCTAGTATTACTAAATTTAGGTCAACAAACCAGTACCAAGCAGTGCTAGTTCAGTCATGTGAAACAAGTTTTGGGGCAATAGCTTTTAGTAGGATGAACTGTGACTGTTGGCGGCATATAAACCTCCTTGTTCAATGCTGAATCAAGTATAGATTGAGGTTATTACCACGCTATTTAAAACAGAATATCTCAGTATTTCCCGTATTTCCTTTTCAATAAAAAGTATTACTTTTATGTCGTTTAATATCTAGGTAAAAAATTTTATCGTATTATCCCGTCATTATTTTTATCTATTTAATTGCTTCGCGAGAGCTAGATTCCCCCACAGAAAAGGATTTTTTATGGGACATAAGACGTTATTGAGTGCTGTACTTTTGACTGCGACCTGCGGTGTCGCTACTTTTGCGGTGAATGCTGAATCGCTGTTTACTCCCTTTCCTGACGCCAAATCGCCTGAAGAAAAGCGTATCCACTTTACGCCCTTTGAACTTATTACCGCAGTGAATGGTGGCAAGTTCACTCTGTTGCCTGTATCGGGTAAATTGACTCGACAAAGCGTTGAGTTGCCCGAGGGGTATAGTCCTGAACATGTAATCAATAACTATTTGGCACAGCTTAAAAAACTGAATGCTGAAGTGTTATTTAGCTGTCAGGCCGCCAGCTGCGGTGATGGTCAAGCGATGCAAACTCAGCTAAAGCCGCTTAAGAGCGTGAATGCTGACTATCACAGTGCTTACGTGGCGGCAAAACTGAAAGGTTCTCGCGGTGAGGTTTACGCCAGTATCTATGTCGTCAATCGCGAGGATAGATATACCTATCTGCAGGTCGATATCCTCGATGCTATTCCTGAGCCGCTGGATTTGATCCAAGCCAATAGTGACTTTTTACAGCAGGCGCCGAAGCAAATTGAGATTAAAGATAGGCGTAGTGACGATGCTCAAGGCGCGACCGACCATCCTTTATTGGGGCGCATGCCCGGCAGTTATATTACCAGTTACAAACAAACTAACTTTATCCAAGTGCCTGTATTGGTTGGGATCTCGGGCGCAGATTATCAAACCAAATCGCTGGATGCCAAGCTTACCCAAATAAGTTATCAGATGCCTGAAAGCTATTCGTTGTTTGAAATCAACAGCAATTATGCCGCAGCAGCACAAAAACTGCAGGCTGAGCGGGTGTTCCACTGTAAAGGCACGGCCTGCGGCGACGATGATAACCTGATCAATGCCATCAAATTAATCAAGGACGATAGAGAAGACGAATGGCAGGAGTATCAGCTGTTTAAGCTGAGTCACGCCAAGGGCGATGTTTACTTCGATATCTATTCCCAAGGATATTTTGATGGCACACCAGCCGATACTACGCTTAGGGTAATGGAACTCTCTACTCTGAAGGATGATCGTGTGGCGATTAACCTCGATGCCATGACCGATGCGATTAGCCAAACAGGCAAGGCAACATTAGAGGGATTGTTGTTTGATTATGATAGTGAGCGTTTGTTACCTGAGTCCAAGCCAGTTCTCGAGGTCCTCGCGAGTTATCTTAAGCAGAATCCGACGTTGAGTTTTTATGTGGTCGGACATACCGATGACAAGGGCGAGCGGAGTTACAATCAAAGCCTGTCGGAGCGCCGCGCCGCAGCAGTGATTAAGCAGTTGAGTGACGGGTTTAAAATTCCGTCGGCCCAATTAACCGCCCACGGTAACGGGGAATACAGCCCTGTGGCCAGTAACACAAATGATGCTGGACAAAAGTTGAATCGCAGAGTGGAGTTAGTGCTTCGTTCCGATAAAAAGTAGCTCAACGCATCAGCTTGAAAGGCTATCTTCGTTCCATCAAAAACGCCTGAGTCCTCTCAGGCGTTTTTATCTTCATTGGCGTTTATTGGCAGATATTGTTCGCGCAGGCATTTGTCTCAAATTGAGGCTAGCTGCTTGAGTGTATTCGCCATTTGTCTTCCACTAAATTGTCACAGCGGCTTTAAGCGCTGTAATTTCCTCTGGACTGAGTGGTCGCATGTCGCCTTCGGCTAAGGGGCCTAGCGTTAATGTCATTAACGCGACGCGTTGTAAGTCAATCACCTTATAACCTAAGGCGTTGGACATGCGCCGAATCTGGCGATTTAACCCTTGGGTAAGCACAATTTCAAAACTCACATCACTTAACCGCGTGACTTGGCAGGGGAGTGTGCGCACCTCTTTATATTGCACGCCGCTGGCCATTTGCTCGATAAAGGCATCGTTGAAGGGTCTATCGAGTTGCACATGATAAGTTTTACTGTGAGCAAAACTAGGGTGCATCAGTTTATGGGTGAGTTCGCCATCGTTGGTGAGCAGCAATAAGCCACGGGAATCCTTATCTAATCTGCCAACAGGGTAGAGTCTTGGCGTGGTTGGCAGTAAATGTAGCAAACTGGACTTATCGGCGTCTAACAAACGGCAATCTGTGCCTATGGCTTTATTGAAGATCCAATAGGTAAGCGCTTCGGCGCCCGAAATGGGCTTTTCATCTAAGCAGAGGCTATCAAGACATTGGCCGTCAGCATCGACATGCACGGCATCAGTATGCTTGGCTATCTTGCCATTGAGGCTGATACGTCCGGCCTCAATCAAGCGGCAGGCTTCGCGGCGTGAACTAATGCCGCATTGGGCAAGGTATTTGGCGAGACGCATAAATGACTAAGCTAAAACGGGTGATGGACTTGGGCGCGATAATACAGGATTTTGGATAAACGGCGCATGGCAAATGCAAGGCTTAAGCACCAAATAATATTGAGGTTTGTTTGCAGCCACATATTGGCGGCGACAAAACAGAATTGATTGTCTGTCTCGCAGGGCGGGAAATCTAGCTGACTCCAGTCTAGCTGTAAGCTCAGGCAAACGGCACTGATAAAGCTGAATAAGCTTAAGTAAAACAAAGGTCTTGGGCAGATCAGTTTAGGCATGATTCCCGCAATAATCACCAAGGCATGCAGGGTTAGCGTGCTTAACAGATAGCTAGTGGAAACCAGTCTGTGCATGGTTAAAAAGTTAATCGGAAAAATACCCATCAAAATCACCGAGGTGCCAACCCAGGCGCCGGTGAGCGCAATATATTGGCTAAAGCTGTCGAGCTTAAGTAAGTAGAGCCCAGCCATAGAGAGCAGCATACAAATCCCTGCGGCTAATAATCCGAGGTTAAACACATAGGCGAGGGGCGAGTTGATATAGTCACCAAGAAAATCGGCACGCATAAACAGGGCTGCAGTGCCGACGACTTGATATTCGGCGTAGAGCGCGATGATAACCCCTGTGGCACTTAGCAGCGCCGCGCCCACAATCAACCAAGTGATCAGGCGGTGTAAGTCGTAAAAGCTGGGTTCATGCTGCGGATTCATATTGTTATGGATGCATTTTGGGGTGAATGACTATGGCGTAAATTAAGGTTAATACCGCGCAAATAACCCGCTGTAACTTGCCTGAATCCGAAACTGATGGCAAGTCTTGAGCTAATTTGAACCTTAGGCTGATAAAAACAAAGGGAGCGAATGGCTCCCTTGGTGTTTTCGACAGTCGAATAAGATTAGTGGCGCTTACGGAAAATCACAATCGCAACCGCGACAGCCGCTAGGATCATGCAGTACCAAGCGTGGGAGACGGCCGCCAGCGGTGTGATGCTAAAGGTTGAAGCGATCAGCAGTGCTTGGGCGCCATAGGGAATTAACCCTTGGATAATACAGGCAAAAATATCGAGTACACTGGCTGCGCGCTTAGGGCTAACACCGTGTTTTTCTGCCAGTTCTTTAGCAATATCACCCGTCACAACGATAGACACTGTGTTGTTAGCAACGCAGCTGTTGGTGACGGCCACAATCCCTGCCATGCCTAATTCAGCCGCGCGGCATGAGGCTTCGCCTTGAGCTTTTGAGAAACGGGTGATGAGCTTTTCAATCTGCTTGCTTACAAAGGCTAAACCCCCTTGTTGCTGCATCAGCGCGGCTAAACCACCGACTAGCATCGACAGGATGAAGATTTCCTGCATATTGCTAAAGCCTGCGTAGATATCCTTACCAAATTGGATAACGCCATAGTCCATGGTCAGGAATCCCGCTGCGCCCGCTAGCAGAATGCCTAAGGTCAAAACGACAAACACGTTTAACCCTGCGACTGCTAATACCAGAATCGTCAGGTAAGGAATCACCTTAATAAAGTCAATTTCTTGAGCGGCTAGATCGGCCTGGCCTTGGCCTGCAATCACAAAGGCGATAAAGGTCAGTAGTGAAGCCGGGATAGCAAAAATCAGGTTCTCACGGAATTTATCTTTCATATCACAGCCTTGAGTACGAGTGGCCGCAATAGTGGTATCCGAAATAATTGAGAGGTTATCGCCAAACAGTGCGCCAGACATCACGGCGCCCGCCATCAGGGCATAATCAATTTGTGCCTGATCGGCAACGCCTAAGGCGATAGGTGCCACGGCGGCGATGGTGCCCATAGAGGTACCCATTGCGGTGGCAATAAAGGCGGCAATCACAAAAAAGCCGGGCAGTAACAGGTTTGAAGGAATAAGTGATAAACCTAAGGCAACAGTCGCATCGACACCGCCTGTGGCTTTCGCTACTGCAGCAAAACCGCCAGCCAGCAAGTAAATCAAACACATAGCAATAATATTGCTGTGGCCAATACCGCCGATAAAGGTGTCAATCGCTTGATTGAGTTTTTGTTTTGATAATACCAAGGCCAGAATAATGGCTGGCAGAATGGCAATCACACTCGGTAATTGATAGAAGGCAAAGTCCACACCTTGGCTTTGGAAATAGACGCCTGCGCCAATAAACAGACTTAGAAAAACGAATAAGGGTAACAGGGCAATAAAGGATGCCGGGCTACTCGGTGCAGTGGTTTGGGCTGATTGACTCAATGTAATTTCTCTTTTACTCGGCGGGTTGTCCGCGTGATCCTTGGCAGTCTAACTCGCTTAAAATCTATGCCGCTTTGGCATCATATCCTAGCAACTTGGTGCCAAGCATATTGGATTGCCATTTTACTGTCAATCTAGACGTCTAGATGTTTTTACTTCCGTTGTGATCTGTTCGTTAAAAAGAGGTTTAAATCGTGGTTTTTACTCGGCTTAGCCCTTATTTATCAGTTGGTTAATTACCGCTATTTTGTTGTCCCCACGCAATGAATGGACCCTGCATTTGTGTGAGTAGGTTGGTCGTGAGCCGATTCAAAGCTGTGGTGAGTATAGTCATTAAGCAGAAATGCGCGATGACCTGAGCAGATTGATTTGCATAGCAAAAAAATATTAATTGAATATTAATTTGTAACATCATGTTTTAAATGGAATATCCTTATTATTTGGTACTTTATCTGATAAAACACTAATGATAATGATTTGCGTTGTTTTTGTTGCTCTACTAGAATCGCCTCCAAATTATGTTAATAACTCTTTGGAGCTTTGTTTAAATGCGCACATCTTCTCGTCATCGCCTGAGTGTCGTCGCTGCCTCTGTGCTAACACTCGGTATCAGCCACACAGCCACTGCGGGTGAAGATTTATTTGGTTATGTCAAAGGCGCTGAGGCTATGCCTAAAGAAGCCATTGAACTCTATCAAAAAGTGACGTTGCGTAACGACAAAGGCCAAGGTACTTACCGTGGCATTAATTACGAAACTGAGCTGGAATACGGTGTGACCGACAAGTTTGCGGTATCGGGTTCAGCTAAGTTTATGTCTTTAGATACCAGCGGTTTAATCATCGATGGTTACCTGCCGAAAGAGAAAAATATTGGTTTTGCCACCTCTGGCGCTGAAGTCGGCTTAAGCTACATGTTTTTAAGTCCTGCCAAGGATGATATTGGTCTGTCTATGACTGCCTCGTTAGACTATGACTGGATTGATGTGCACTCTGGTCAAGACAAAGACACCCTGTCACTCGATTTAGGCTTACAGACTCAAAAGTACATGCTTGAAGGCGAGTTAATTTGGGTTGGTAACTTTGGCATGGAATCGACCTATGCCGACCGTGCGCCAATTGCCAATTTGCCTGAAGACTTTGACTGGTCAACCGACCCTGAGATGGAACTGGAGCTGAAAATGGGCACTGGCCTGAGCTACCGTTTCGCGCCTAACTGGTTTATCAGTGCCGAAGTGTTATTCGAGACCGAATTTGAGACTGAGATTGGTCAAGAGCGTTGGTCATTCTTCGCCGGCCCCTCATTGCACTACGGTAGCGCCGATTGGTGGGCGACCCTCACTTGGTTACCCCAGTTAAGTGGTGGCGGTGAGCAGTACGAAGGTCAAAAGGACACCAGTCTGCATCTGATTGAAAAAACAGAACAAGAAGTCAGATTAAAAGTGGCATTTAACTTCTAATTTATACTTTACTCATAGGCAGGGCAGTGTTGCTCTGCCTGCGGTGAATCAAGCTTTTGCTTTAACACTAGGTATTGAAATGGCGCATACATATCTGAATAGCTTGTGGTTTATGCCAATGGTCATAGTTGCCGCCCCTGCATTTTCTGCGGATTATTTAACAGTGGCCCAAGCGCAGGCGTTGATTTTTGATAAGGCAGCGGTATTTAGCGAGCGTCCAACCTTACTGAGCTCCGATGCGAAAGATCAGATCAAAGATTTATCGGGCGTTCGCCAACGCCAAGATCAGCAACCTATCTGGAAAGTTGAAAAGGACGGTCAGTTTCTCGGTTGGTTTGTGGTGGATGATGTTGTCGGTAAACATGAGTATATTACTTACGCTATCGGCATTAGTCCGCAGGGCGAAGTGCTCGGGTTAGAGGTGCTCAGTTATCGTGAAACCCACGGTGGCCAAGTGCGTGAAGCGAGTTGGCGCGATCAATTCCACGGTAAAACCCTCAAAGATCCCTTTAAACTCGATGAAGATGTCAGCAATATTAGCGGTGCCACATTAAGTTGCCGTAATTTACTCGATGGCGTAAAACGGTTACTTGTTATCCATCAACTCTTTTTGTCGCAGTCAGTCGCATAGTGATACGTAGAGCCAAACCCTTACTCGGCACCTTAGTCGAAATTGCCGCCGAGTCCGTTGCCGAGCACAATGCTCATCCTTCATTGGATGAGCCTGCCCTTCAAGCCGCTATAACAGCGGCTTTTTCGCGAGTGGCCCATATTGGCCGCTTACTCAGTTTTCACCAGCAGGATAGTGAGCTTAATCTACTGAATCGCCAGCCGGGTCAGTGGATATCCTTAAGTCCTGATAGCCTGAGGGTGTTGAAGCTCGCCAAGTGGTTTGGCCGAGCCAGTGACAACCTCTTCAACTGCACTGTGGGTGGCGAGATGATGTCCCGCGGCGCCTTGCCTGCCTATCTCGGAATGCCGCTGCTGTTGCAGGGGGATTGGCGAGATATTGAAATCCAAGCGGATAAAGCAAGGTTAGCTCGCCCACTAATTTTGACCTTAGATGGCATCGCTAAAGGTTATGCGGTCGATATGGCGGTCACTGAATTGCGACGTGCCGGCGTGTGCGGTGGCTGGGTGAATGCGGGTGGCGATTTAAAAGTGTTTGGCAGCGCTTCATTAAATGTGTTATGCCGAGGTCCGAACGGATTGAGTCAAAAGATCAACGTCAGTAATACCGCCCTTGCCAGTTCGCGGGTTTCCCAGCATTTAAGCCATGATTACCCCGCGTTATTGTTACCGACGGGCAATTTAGACGAGCAGCAGTGTGCCAGCGGCCAAGAAAGGGTTGTAAGTGTGCGCGCACCGTTCGCCTGGCGCGCCGATGCATTAACCAAGGTAGCGGGCTACCTTGACGATGCCACCGCCGCCACAAAAATTCAGCAGTTGGGTGGCGATTTAGTCAACTTCGCACCCTAAGATTTGTCGATAACGCTTTCATCACTCTTGAGTATTTTTGACGATATAAATAAAAATGAAAAAATTAAGTGGTTATCCCAATTGGTTTTTCTGGTTGATCATCCTTGCCATCACAGTGACGGGCCTTACGGGCTTATTTATGTTGCCTTGGGTGATGGAGTTTAAGCTGCAGTGGGATGTGGACTTTGGCCTGAGCGGGGATCTGCGCTTACCCGCAGTTGTGATGCATGTGCTGCTTGGCTGGTTGATGCTAATGTTGCTCGGCGCACTGTGGCATAGCCATATCCGAGCTGGCTGGCGTAAAAAGCTTAATCATAAGAGTGGATTAGTGATGTCACTCAGTCTATTGGCATTAGCGTTAACGGGTGTTGGCTTGTATTACTTAAGCTCAGAATCGGCGCAGTTGGCTGCGAGTTTATTACACACCTTTTTAGGGGTGTTACTCTGTGGCGGCTTTGGCAGGCATTACTGGCACGGCCGGAAAATTCGCCAGCAATCCTTAACGCGTCAACGTATCCTCTAACCAATAAAAAAGAGTGCCTAGGCACTCTTTTTTATTGGTTTTTGAGTCACGCGAAGTCTGGTACATCTGGGCGCGTTACTCTCCTTAAGCGACTTTAAAGCGTGACACTTCTTTTTGCAGATTGCTGCAAATGGTTTGGGTGTTGACGACGATTTGCTGAGTTTCTTGGATAACGGTATTGCAGTAGCGGGTTTTGTCAGACAGCTCGGTCAAGTTACGATTGATTTCTTCGGTCACATGGGTTTGCTCTTCGGTGGCCGTGGCGGTTTGTGTCGACATCTCACTGACCTTAGAGGTGGAGTTCAGGATCTCATCTAAGGAATCCTGTGTCTGGCTGGCGAGGGTCACAGTCGAGTTCGTGAGGCTGGCGCCCGACTCAATGCTCTTCACCGCATCATTCACGCCCCGTTGTAACTCTTCAATCATACGCTGAATATCTTGGGTCGAGGTTTCGGTGCGGCTCGCCAGTGTCCGCACTTCATCGGCAACCACCGCAAAGCCCCGTCCTTGTTCACCCGCACGGGCCGCCTCAATGGCGGCGTTGAGGGCGAGTAGGTTAGTTTGCTCTGCAATCGAGCGGATAACATCCAATACGGAGGCGATATTGGCGGAATTGACTGAGAGTTTTTCGATAACCGCTACGGCTTGTTTCACTGACTCCGACAGCTGCTGAATATGGTTGACCGACTGGGTAAGGATGTTTTTACCTTCAATGGTTTGGTCATTGACCTTAGTGATTTCGGTGGCGGTATGCAGGGCATTGCTGGCGACTTCTCGCACTGCGGCACTCATCTCATTCACCGCCGTGACTATGGTATCGACAAACTGTTCCTGCTCGTAACTGATGCCTATGGTGGTGGTTGATTTTGTCGCGAGGTTTTCAACGGTTTGGCTGACATCTTTGGTTTGGCTGATAATCGCGATAACCATTTGCTGCAGTTGGGCAACGAACAAGTTAAAGGCATTGGCCAGCTCACCAATTTCATCTTGGCGGGTGATGGGGATACGCTGGGTTAAGTTTCCGTCGCCATCGACAATATCCTTGATCCTATCGGTAATATCGCGAATAGCATTAACGATAATTTTAGGGCCAAAGTAGGCAATCACTAGGGCGACTATGGCGACTAAGGTGGCTATGGTGACCGAAATTTGGGTTTGCGTGGTGGCCTGCTCTGAGGCCTGTAAATCCAGTTCTTTAACGCGATTATCGGCGGCTTCTCCGGCGGCGTTGTAGATACTCCTCAGGGCCTTAAACTCTTTTTTAGATTTGTTTTCATGGAGTTGTCTTGCCTGTTCGAGGTCATTGTTTTTCACCGCATTGATCACTTCCGATGAGGCTTGATACCAGAGCGAAAACTGCGCTTCAAAACCGCTGGTGGACTTTATCACCTCTAAATGGTCTTGCAGATAATTTTTAAATTCCCCCATGCGGTCGCGCGCTTGGTCGACGTTTTCCTGCCAATTGTCTATCTCACTCTTACGGTTCTCGTTGCTGAGTTCGGGTCGAAGCAAAATTTCCTCACTCAGTTGGGCCTGATAAAGATCGCGGTCGGCGTTAAGAATGGCCGAAATTGCCGGATTAAATCGTTGGCTAAATTCCTGCATTTGCTTAAGGGTGGTGCGGTTTTGCATCGCATCCGTCACGGCCATCACAATTAAAGCTGTCGCCATAATGGCAAACATCAGCGAAAACTTTACTCTAATGCTATTAAACATGGGACTCTCCATAACTCTCTGACAAAACGACTTATTAAATAGCTTAGTCGCTATTTGGTTGTTTGCAGCAGTCGGCGAAAAGTCTGTATTAGAAGCGATGATAAAAAACGCCCCAAGGCTTTGGGGCGTTGAATACAGCAATTTATTCGGTACAAGCGATGGGGGCTATGGGTTTCATCTTAGGTTTTACCTGCACTAACATCACCCCAATGATGACCATAGCGCCGCCTAAATAGTGATAAACGGCTAAGGTTTCATTCAGAATGATCGCCGCTAAGATAGCCGCGAGGATTGGCAGCAAATTGAAGAAAATGCTGGTGCGCTCGGCACCTAACTTGCTGATGCCATTAATCCAGGCCCAAGGTGCAATGAGTGAAGCCCCCAGAGCGGCATAGAGTATTAACGGTGCGGCTTGGCTGCTAATGGCGACACTGGGCGTGCTAAATAGCAGTGGGGTTAACATCAACACCGCAATAAGCCCTTGAATATACACTGACTCCCACGTTGATATCGGCAATTGCCAGCGTTTAAGCAATACTCCATAAAGCGCGTACACAAAGGCGCTTATGAGTAACAGTAAATCCCCTTGGGTCACGCCGATGGCAAGATTGGCCATATCGCCGTGGCTTAACATAAACACTAAGCCCAAGAGCGAAATAACAGTGCCACCAAAGACCAAGGGCGTCAGCTTTTGTTTAAGTAGTGGTACGGCTAAAAACAAGCTCACCATTGGCACCAGCGAGTTGATTAGGGCCATATTGGTAGCAGTTGTTGTTGCCGCCGCAAAATAGGCAAGGCTTTGGTTTAATACCATGCCTAAGGCGGCTAAGGTGGCGAGTTTGGGCAGTAATGGTGCAATCGTTTTACGCTTGCGCCAGACGGGTTTTAGCATAAATGGGGTTAACACTAGCATGGCAAAAAACCAGCGATAAAAGGCTATCGCTTCGGGGGCGATTATCCCAAAGGAGAGTTTGTTTACAATGGCGTTGCCCGCCCAAATCACGACGGCGAGCAGGGGAAATAAATACAGCATAGATTAGTCTTAATTGGCGTGAGGACATGGTTGCCGAAAAGGCATAAACCCGATGTCATAGGTTGGTAGCTATTATCTCTGGTCTTTTATGATATAAATATCGCTTAAAAGACAATGTCAGTTCGTCGGCGGACAATCCTTTTTCGGCTAAAGCCCTTGTATGCGCCCCGAATCGACTCGCTATTATGGAGAACAGTGGAGTGGAGTACTGATGCGTCCCGTTTATCATCCGCTCAGGGCGGAACAAGCACCTGTTGCCGATATTTTCTTCAACTACGAAGCTTTTCTCCCTAATACCATCACCCCAAAACACAGCCACGTTTGGGGGCAATTGCAGCTGATCAGCGGCGGTATTATGGAGCTGCATGCCGCTGGACAGCGATTTTTATCGCCATCCCAATATGCGATTTGGGTGCCGGCGGGGATTGAACATGAGAGCTTTACTCGCCGTAGTATCCATTATTGCTCGATGAATATAGTGGCAAATCGTGCGAGTATTTTTCCGGAGGAGACCTGTCTGCTGGCGGTCACCCCCATAGCGCAGGCGATAGTGAACGATCTAAGGGAGCGGCAAGTCCGAGTGGCCGAGAGTGAAGCGGATAAACGTCTGGTGGAGGTGTTAATCGACCAGTTGATTTTAGGTCAGGCACAGCCGCAATTTTTACCCTCGAGTCGCGATAAATTATTGCAGCCCATTTTGCAGCAACTCGAACTCGACCCCGCCAGCCAAAAGAGCCTTAAGACCTGGGCGAGTGAGTTGCATACCACAGAGCGCACTTTGGCTCGGCGTTGCCAAGACAGCCTTGGGATGAGTTTTACCGAGCTGCGACAGCGGCATAAGTTTATTTATTCGTTACAGCTATTACGTGAAGGATTGGCAATCAAGGAAGTGGCGCTGACCTTGGGTTATAACCAAACCTCACCTTATATAGTGATGTTTAAAAAATATGCCCAATATTCGCCTGAGCAATATCGCCGTCAACTGGGATAAAAAAGAGGGCGCGGTAGTCACCACGCCCTCTTACAAATAAAGAGAGGATTTAAGGGATTTTTTACACAGGGATTAATCGGAGTTTTTCTGTCGATTCCGTTTATCCTGACGTTTCTCTTTTAAGGTTTTCATCGGCGGTTTTTTCGCTTTTTCTTTACTCATGACAAATACTCCTAACTGAACTTAAACTCAGCAAAGTGATACTCAGTAAAGTGAAACTTAATTAAATGAGACTATCGAGTGTAGCGCCGCATTCTCATCGATAGTTTATTCAACTCTATCCGTCGATAAAGTTGAATGGAAAAAAGTCGATGACCCATAATTTACTTTCACCCCTTGATGATTTTTACATAAGCGCTGCCATACTCGGTAAATAGTCAAGAGGTTCTGATATTGGGCCATCGGCTTTAATTCATTCCGCGGCCTGTTAATAACTTCAAAATAATGCTCTCCTACTTTTATATTATGCTTATGCTAAATGCCGCCGCAAATAGCGATTTAAAAGCATGCTGCCACTGAAATTTGAACATGCTTTATTCTGAAAATGCTATTTTCCCTCTGATTTATTTCTTACAAAGTGCGATATCCTTCACCCTAAACAGTACGGGTTTACCTAGAATATTGACTTCGGCATATTCGCCCTTAGTGCGTCCGAGCAGGCTGACACCGAGATCAGAGATCACAGAGTAGCGTCCTGCTCTGGGGTTGTGCCTAGGTGGATACACCAGCTCGATGCGATATTCCTGCTGGTCCTGTTGATTAACCAGTAAAATTTCTCGTCCGACCGTGACTTTATCTAGGGTTTCTTCACTTTTGAGCTGGTCCAGTTTTGCAATCACTGCGGCTAATGAAGTCGGGCGCAGTGAGGTATTAAAACTGTTTTGCAGGTAATAGGTTTCAGTTTTCAACATAAAAGACTGAAATAGATTGCTAAAAAAAGAATAAAACATAACTACCCCAAAATATGAGCTAGATAAAATCCATTCCCCAAAATAAAAATGGAAGCGATAAAATTAAATGTGGGTATTAGATGCCGAGTGCGAGTGGCACTCGGCTTAAACTGGAAATTTAAGTGACAGGCGTACAGGGTTAGCTAAATAAATTGCACTATTCAGCTTTAAAGAGGTTGGCTTAATTGTGAGTAATGAAAATGCATTTTTTAACATAGCGTTACATCTCCATCTAAAATTAAGGCTAAATTAATCATTCAGGGCTTGATGATTAATGACTAATAAACTGTCGATACCATAGGCCAACTAAAAAAATAAAGCAACCCATGTTTTGACTCTATACTCTTTATTTCTGGGATGATGTTTTCCTTTTAAATAAAAATATTTTCTTAATAATAGGCAATATTTTAAGACAATTACTAGTGCATAAATTGGTTAACTTGGTTGGATAATGAACCGTTAAGTCGTTAGCCCTGCACCTTGTAGGATGATTTTAAGGCACAGGGAAACCAGCAGTAAGCAACTGACGCTGGTGCACCAAATCAGCAGTAACCAGCCGAGCCGTTTGGGTAGAGATGAAGTCTGAGTCGTCATAGCAATCTCCTAAGTTTGTGTTGCTGGCAGCCGAGTCTAGACCGGCTGCATGAAATCGTTTTTAGTGATAACCCGCATCCTTGGTGACTTTGCCGCGAAACACGTAATAGCTCCAAAAGGTGTAGGCCAAGATCAAGGGGATAATTATCAGTGCGCCGATGAGCATAAAGCCTAAGCTGCTCTCTGGTGCGGCCGCCTGCCAAAGGTTGATCGTTGGCGGAATAATATGTGGCCAGATGCTAATGCCTAAGCCACTAAAGCCTAAGAATATTAACGCGAGTGTTAGCAAGAAGGGGCGGAAGTCATCCTCAGTATTTAAGGCGCGGATTAGTGCCTTAGTGCAGAGCAATACCAGCAGAGGTACAGGCGCAAAGTAGAATAGATTTGGCAGACTAAACCAACGCAGAGCAATATTGGGCTGTACGAAGGGCGTCCATAAACTGACGATTCCTATGCTCATCAGCAGGCAGATAGCGAGGACTTTAGCGATCTGCTGCATAGTCGTTTTAAGAGTGCCTGTGCATTTCTTCACTAACCAAGTTGCGCCAAGGAGCGCGTAGGCCAGCATCAGCCCAAAGCCGCAGAAGAGTGAGAAAGGCGATAACCAATCGAAGCTGCTACCGCTAAATCTTTGTCCATCGACCGAAATACCTGAGATAAATGCGCCTAGCACTACGCCTTGAGCAAAGGTGGCAATAATCGAGCCGAACATAAAGGCTTTGTCCCAAAAGGGTTTGGTCTCTGCGCTGGATTTAAATCTAAATTCAAAGGCAACGCCGCGAAAAATCAGGGCGAGCAGCATGATTAGCAAGGGAATGGTCAGAGCTTCGAGCACTATAGCGTAGGCGAGGGGAAAGGCGCCGAGCAGGCTAGCACCACCGAGTACCAGCCAGGTTTCGTTACCATCCCACACTGGCGCGACAGTGTTGACCATTACATCCCTATCGTCTTCATCATGGATGAAGGGAAATAAGATGCCGATGCCAAGATCGAAACCATCCATCACTATGTACATGAGTGTGGCAAAGATGATGATCCCAAACCAAATCAGGGGTAAGTCGAATTCCATGGTGCACCTTTAAATGGGTTGATTAATCGAGTGACAAGATAAAATGCCTAGTTTGTTATTCATGGTTTTCAATCCCTTGCGCTACAGGCCCTTTGCTAATGAGTCGCATCATGTAGCGATATCCCACGCCAAAAATGCCGAAGTAACAGATAACGAACATCAACAGGCTGAGGCTTAAATGGGTCACACTGTGGGATGAAACGGCATCTTGAGTGCGCATTAATCCTTGTATAACCCAAGGTTGGCGACCAAGTTCAGTCGTAAACCAGCCCGCGAGGGTCGCGATTAATCCTGCCGGACCTAGCAAAAGTACAAAGCGCAGGAAGAGGCGATTGCTGTATAGCTTTTGCTTGCGTCTAAGGTAGAGGCTCCACACGCCCGCCAAAATCATCAGTACACCTAAGCCCACCATCACCCTAAAACTCCAAAAGACTAAGGGCACATTGGGCCAATCCTCGGCAGGAAACTCTGTGAGCGCTGGCACTTGCTTGGTTATATCGTGTTTTAAAATCAGACTGGCTAATCCCGGAATTTCTAAACTGAAATGATTGGTTTGGCTATCCATATCGGGCATGGCGAATAAGATGAGCGGCGTGGGTTCATCCCCTTCATTTCGCCAGTGGCCTTCCATTGCAGCGATTTTTACTGGTTGATACTCAAGGGTATTTAGCCCGTGAAAGTCACCAATGACCGCCTGAAGCGGTGCAACAATCAGTGCCATCCACATGGCCATGGAAAGCATTTTACGAATTGCGGGAGTATCCTTGCCTTTTAGTAAATGCCACGCGGCGGAGGCGCCTACAAAGAAGGCCGATGAGAGAAAGGCGGCAACCGTCATATGGGTTAAACGGTAGGGAAATGAAGGATTAAACACGATTTGCCACCAGTCGGTGGGGACGACTCGGTTATCAATGATTTCAAACCCCTGAGGTGTGTGCATCCAGCTATTGGAGGCGAGGATCCAAAAGGTTGAAATCACAGTGCCCGTGGCCACCATGCAAGTGGCAAAAAAGTGCAGTTTTTTGCCGACCTTATTTTGCCCAAACAGCATCACCCCGAGAAATCCCGCCTCGAGGAAAAATGCGGTCAGCACTTCATAGGTGAGCAGAGGGCCGGTTACGCTGCCCGCAAAGGCCGAAAAACCACTCCAGTGGGTGCCAAATTGGTAGGCCATCACTATGCCTGAGACCACGCCCATGCCGAAGTTAATGGCAAAAATCTTGACCCAGAATTGATAAAGCTGCTGATAAATCTGATTGTTTGTCTTCAACCAGAGTCCTTCTAACACGGCTAAGTAGGTGGCTAACCCAATAGTAATTGCGGGAAAGATAATGTGAAAAGAAACGGTAAAAGCGAATTGGATCCTCGCGAGTACGGTGGCATCAAAATCAAACATAGTGTCCTCAGGAGTGCAGCAAAGGGATGTGTGAATACCAGTCGATCAGCGCCTCGGATTCGCGCCGCTGATGGCTTGTGTGTTATTAGACCATGGGGTAATCTGGCTATAACAGATACAGAATTGGCTGAATTAGCTATAACAGATGTCTAAATACCAGCAGTTAGCGCAGGATCTCAAAAACCGAATTACTCAAGGTGTCTGGCAGGCAGGGGATAAACTACCCTCATTGCGGAAAACCGTGTCTGATTCGGGGCTGAGTTTAATGACAGTGCTGAACGTCTATCAATTACTCGAAAGCCAAGGCGTGATATTAGCGCAGGCAAAATCGGGTTACATAGTAGCGCCTCAGCCTGAAGTCTTTCGTTACCCAGAGACGCAACGACAGATCTATTTCTCCGATAAGGTCGATATTAACGAGTTTGTGTTTAGCGTATTACAGGCATCGAAACAGGCTGGGATTGTGCCCTTTGGCTCGGCATTTCCCGATCCCAGTCTATTTCCACAGCAAGCCTTGGCACGCTCGTTGGTTAAGGTCACTCGGCAGATGTCACCGTCGTTTGCGGCCGATAATCTTCCCCCAGGCAATGCTGGATTACGCAAGGCGATTTCCCAACGTTATGCCAAGTTAGGCATGAGCGTCTCGCCCGATGAAATTTTGATTACCTCGGGGGCGATGGAGGCACTGAACTTGAGCTTAGCGGCGCTGACTCAGGCGGGAGACTGGGTTGTGATTGAATCGCCCGCTTTTTATGGCGCAATGCAAGCCATTGAGCGACTCAAACTGAGGGCGATTGCCGTCGCGACGGATCCCCGCGAAGGGATTGATCTTAACGCCTTGGCTGAAGTGCTGAAGAGCTATCCTGTCAAAGCCTGTTGGTTGATGAGTCTACATCAAAATCCCTTAGGCTGTAGTTTATCGGAACAGAAAAAACAGGCTGTTTATCAACTACTTTGTGAGCATAATGTCAGCCTGATTGAAGATGATGTGTATCAGGAGCTTTATGTCGGTTCGAGTGCGCCTAGGCCGATTAAAGCCTTAGATACCCAAGGCTGCGTACTGCATTGTGGCTCTTTTTCTAAATCCTTGATTGCGGGATATCGAGTCGGTTGGGTTGCCGCAGGGCGCCATGCTCCGCAATTGCAACGGTTGCAGTTAATGTCGACCCTTTCAACCAGTGCGCCTATGCAACTGGCCATCGCCGATTTTATTCAGTCGCCCCAATATGAGCGTCATTTAAAGCGCTTACGCCACACCTTAGCGGATCGCAAATTTGCCATGTATCAGTTACTGCGGGCTCACTTACCGGAGTCCGTGAGTGTGAACTTTGAGCCGGGCGGTTATTTCCTCTGGTTGGCATTGCCTGCCCATATGGATGCGACGCAGATATACCATAGCGCGCTTGAGCGAGGGATCAGTATTGCGCCGGGTAATCTCTTTAGTAATCAAGCAGAGTTTCGCCATTTTATGCGCATTAATGCCTCCTACGACTGTTCATCTGAGATAGTGCGTGCGGTAAAAGCGCTCGCGCAACTCCTCTATCACTCCCCGAATTGATCCGCCAAAGTGTGAGCCGCTGTGGTGAATTCGATAGCGACTCAAAAAAATTTAGACTTCTAGATGTCCATCTGTTAGCTTGGATGCAGTGCACAAATCTTGTGCGATCGGAGCATCAATTGGCGTAGCGCACATCCTCGATTTGCCTTGGGGAGTAGCTATGTTTGGGGAATGGCTTGGGGAATTTATTGGGGAAGGACACAAAGATGAAACTTGAATCACTGGCGTTACACCACGGATATGAATCAGAGGCGACCACGAAAGCCGCTGCGGTACCTATTTATCAAACCACTTCCTACACCTTCGATGATACCCAACATGGTGCTGATTTATTTGACTTAAAAGTCGTAGGCAATATCTACACGCGGATTATGAACCCGACGACCAGCGTGCTTGAGCAGCGGCTTGCGGCCATTGAAGGCGGCATAGGTGCGCTGGCACTTGCCTCGGGAATGGCGGCCATTACCTATGCGATTCAAGCTCTAACTCAGGTGGGTGACAATATTGTCAGTACCAGCCAACTCTATGGCGGCACTTATAATCTGTTTGCCCATACGCTGCCGCGCCAAGGAGTCGAAGTGCGGATGGCAGCCTTCGATGACTTTGAAGAGCTTGATGCCTTAATCGATGCCAAGACCAAGGCACTATTCTGTGAGTCCATCGGTAACCCCGCCGGCAATATTGTTGACCTTAAACGTTTAGCCGAGATAGCCCATAAACACGGCGTGCCTTTAATTGTCGATAACACTGTCGCCACCCCTGTTTTATGTCGCCCGTTTGAGCATGGCGCCGATATCGTTATCCATTCGTTGACCAAATACATTGGCGGCCATGGTACGACGATTGGCGGTGTGATTATTGACTCGGGCAAGTTCGATTGGGTAGCGAACAAAGAACGCTTTGCTCTGCTCAATCAAGCCGATCCTTCCTACCATGGTGTGGTTTATACCGAGGCCTTTGGCACCGCAGCCTTTATTGGACGTTGCCGCGTGGTGCCGCTACGTAATACTGGGGCGGCGCTTTCACCCCACAGTGCATTTTTGCTGCTACAGGGGCTGGAAACCTTAAGTCTGCGTATGGAGCGCCACTGCTCGAATGCCTTGGCATTGGCCGAATACTTGATACTGCACCCTTCGGTCAGTTGGGTGAATTACGGCGCTTTGCCGAGTAGCCCGTATCGTGAAAATTGCCAAAAAATCACCGCAGGTAAAGCCTCGGGGATCATCAGCTTCGGTATTAAAGCGGCCACTCCTGAGGAGGGGAAAATCGCTGGTGGCAAGTTTATCGACGCGCTGCAGATGATTTTGCGCTTAGTGAACATTGGTGATGCCAAATCGCTGGCCTGCCATCCCGCCAGCACCACCCACAGACAGTTGGACGCGAATGAACTTGCCAGAGCCGGGGTGTCTGAGGACTTAATTCGAATCTCCGTTGGCATTGAACATATCGACGATATTATTGCCGATGTGGCGCAGGCGCTAGAAAAAGCCTTGGCTTAAATTAGGGCGTGTTGACGTTTCGAGATTAGATTTTGTTCGTTCTGGCAAGCACGTGCTCGCGAAATGAGGAATGATGTGTAGTTATTCTACTCAAATGACGAGCGGCTCTTATGACAGAAAGTAAGAGCAAGGGCTTGCCAGACGAACCCTTCGGGCAGCATTTGGCTGGCGTTTCTGCTGCGTTATCGTCCGTTTATGTAGAATAACTACACTGCACGGACTTTGCCTTGCATAAAAGCCAGCCAAATTGCTGCAAAAATAACCCTGAAACGTCAATACGCCCTAGTAGATTGATTATTTGAATGAAAAGGCCGCTATTGTTAGCGGCCTTCTACTTTGCATTACTGGCGACTTATTAGTTTGCTTCTTGTAGGCGATTACGTGCCTTTTGATAGAAGTAAGATACGGTCAATAAGATCACCCCAATCACCATAAAGGCGATGACCTTTTGCACTAGCTCGAAGGATGCCATATCCAGCAATAATACTTTGAGAGTGGCTAAGGTAAAGAGTCCGGCGGCGAGGCGGATCATATCCGCATGCTGGGGTTTTAGGCTGATAAACATCAACACGCTGCCATGCACGACGAGTAAAATGGCACTGAGTGGTGCGGCAATAATATTATCGAACGTATAACTCCAGGTGAGATAACTCAGCGCGAGCAACCCGTGCCAGCCCCACTTGAGCCACTGCAGCGGTAAGAAACGCTGATGCAAACGAATAGCGACGCCGCGGCGCAAGATAAGTAGCGCGAGCAGGGCTAATGTCATCAATTCACATAGGATCAATAACAGGTTATTCAGATCGAGTCTTAGCGACAACTCAAAGTGCAGCATTATCGGCAATAGTGCGAGTCCCAGACAAAGCCCGTAGGCCATGCTGTAGCTTGAGCGCACCGCGGCTTGGGTTTCTATGGCTATGTGCGCCATCAATCCCGTTTGCACTGAGCCATGTTTGGTGCGTCTTTGGATCAAGAGGGCAAAGTAGCCACTCAGGGCTAAAGCCGTCATCGACCATGCCACAACATCGACGCGGTTAAATCCATAGACTAATACGGCCAGCACTAGCGCGAAATAATAAGGACTAAGTTGCCATTGCAGGGTTAGCAGTGATGCCCAAGGCTTGGCAAGCTTGCGATAACGCAGCAGTACAAAGCCCATGACTAGGGCGCCAATTAGCAGTGCGATAAGCCCTTGCCAAACTTCAAACAGGCACAAGCTGGCGGTGGTGAGTATCGCCAGCCAAGTCAAAATCTTGGTTTCAATCTCAAGGGCTTTATGCTTGATAACATAGGCAAGGGCGAGGCTGAACAAACTGCTGAGCCAGAGTGCAACCGCGGTAAACTCCCAATAACTGCGTATTACCTTAGGCAATAAGAGCAGCGGCAGTAGCAGATAACAGCCGAGCTGTATCTGCTTGGCGGCTTGGGCGAACAGCGAACTTGGATAATGCTTACGATACCAATAGTGGGCCAGCAGCAGGGCGGCGAACAATTCGATGCGTGCCAGCTTGGCCATCAGTGGCTGCGCACTAAAGCTCAGGCTGTCAGTAAGGGTCACGCCTTCAACCACAGTAAATAAGAGCGGCAGTAGCAAGAGCCAAGCGGCAAACTCGCTGACCATCAACTTGTCTTTAGCACTTAAATGCAACAGCAACAGACTCACGAGCGGGATGATGGCGAGATAATAATCGCTGCTGACAAGGAAAGCCGCCAGCAAAAGGGTCGCCGCATAAAAACCGCTGAGTAACTCTTTGAGTAAATAGCTCAGTTGCCGCTCAAGCCGCGTCAGTGGTAACTCATCATTGGCTATTTGGCGGATAACAAATAGCAGGGCCGCCGCGCTTAAGGCTAACGCGATCAGCGGGAATCCAAGTGCCGCCATGGGCGTTTGCTCGCCAAGTCCGAGTAAGGAAAAACCTGTCAGCACCGCATATAAATTGAGCATCAGCCCAGTTAGCAATAACACATAGGCTTCGGCGCGCACCGAAATCAGTTTCTCCTTAAGGCCAATCCACAGCAGTAGCAATGCTTCGAGGATAAGCACTAATCCCAGGAAATCATGGCTTAATAGATAAAGGGCAGCAAAAGCGGCAAAACTACCGCCAAAGACTAATAAGAGACTGCGCTGGGGCGGGTCGAGTCTAAACTTGAGCTTAACGTATAAGCCCGCACAGATGAGTGCGTTGGCGATAAAAATCTCCCCAGCAAATGGCGTAAATTGGGTGATTTCGAAGAGAGCAAATGCCAGTAGGGCTATCGGTAGAACGAGGGCTCTATGGCTGAGTGAGGTCGTTGAAGGATTCACCATAAACCCATATAGACCATAGAGATAAAACAGTGCGTTAATGCTCACTATGGCGAGCACTGCTGCGCCGCCCCATTGGGTGAGCGGTAAATCGACAAAATAGCTGAAGGCTTCGATGCAGGCGATATGCAGGAAGGCGGTGATTTCCAGCAGTAATGGCCAGTGTAATTTACGGCTTTGGGCGAGGGCGCCCGCACCAATCAGTAGCAGATAGGGAATATACAGTAGCGGCGCATAGCTTTGGGATAACAGCATCATAGGTGCCATCGAGCCGCCGACTAAGGCAATCACGGCAATGACTTTTGCATCGAGTCGCATCGACAGGCCATAGCCTGCTAAAGTAATCAATAGCAGCAGGATAAAGCTGGCACTATTGGGGATAATCTCAAAGTAGGGGCCAATAAAATAGGCGCAGAGATAGTTTAGGATGAGGCCTAATCCGACAATCCCAGAGCCAAAGTCGGCCATGCCCGCCCTTTTTTGGCGGATAAAAATCCCGCCCGCAATAATCGCATTGGCGCAGCCAAAACCCAGCAGGGCTTTGCCGAGTTCGGAAAACCAATGATTGATGGAATATTGCAGTAGATAACCAAAGCCTAGGGTCAGGGTGATGATGCCCGCGACCGTCATCAAAAATACTGGGCCTAAGCCCTTGGCTTGATAATGCTGATAAAAGCCTTTGACCTGTTCGCTGATAGCCGCAAATGGCGCCATGATGGCGGCAACGCCTTGGGATAAGATGGTCTCTAACTGACTGGTGGCCTGCACACCCACTTCAAGTCCGGCTTGCTGAGAAAAGGCCTTATCTTTCTGCGAATCATCCTGCTGCGAATCCTCAGGTGAATGCATGGCTTTTGAGGGAGCCTTTGCGTGGCGCTGCCAAGGGTCGTCTTGCCAAGGATTTGCCTCGGGCATTTGTGGTTGGATATGGGAGGCCAGTTCTTCAGATTGCTGCGAAACGCGCTCATCCCCTGAATCAATCGTCGTGCCGAATGGCGCCGTGATATCGTCCACACTCGCGGATGGGGTGGTGAGAGGGCCATTGTCTTGCTGCTCAAGCTGAAGACTGAGGCTGTCGAGCTTGGCCGAGAATTCTGCCAGTTGGCGGCTGAGTGAAGATTGCTGCGACAGGTGCTGCAGTTTTAACTGCGCCAATTCTGCCTTGAGTTGGTCAACGTCATCCTTTAACGGCATCTCAATATCCTAAATATGCTTTCCATATCCATGGGGCATAAAAGTCTAAGTGACTCACTTTTATGCTTTTGCTGCCAAAGATTGTACTGACAACTTAGGGGGACGGCTAGCGAAAAGCCGTTATTCAGTATGCGCTGATGCTGGAATGAAAAGAGAGAGCAAAGATAGCGCCATGATTTTGGCCTATCTTTGCTGAGCTAAAGCGGTTATTTCTGCGCTTGCAGGATCACAAATTTGCCGTTGGAGGCAACAGTAGTGCAGTTTTTAAATAAACGCTGCAATTTCACGTGGTAAGCCAAGTGGCGATTACCCACTATATGTAAAATGCCGCCATTTTTGAGTCGGCGACGCGCGTCTAAAAACATCTGCCAAGCAATATGATCGGTAATCGCCTCGCCCTGATGGAAGGGCGGGTTGCAGAGTACTAAATCGGGTTCGACTCCATCGGGTAAATGGGTCATACAATCGTCCCAATGAAAATGGCCTGTTTCAGCGGGGAGTTGGTTGTTTGCCCAATTGGCTTTTGCCGAGGCCACCGCCATTTCGGAATCATCAATAAAATGGATATCGGCATTTGGGTATAACTGGGCGGCACGCAGACCGAGCACGCCATTACCACAACCTAGGTCGACAATTGTTTTAAAATCGCCCTGAGGGAGGTTATCCAACATAATGCGTGCGCCGATATCGAGTTTATTGGCGGCAAACACATTGCTTAAATTGCTGATGTGGAGATTAAATTCGGGAATATCCCAAGTGATTTCCTTTGGTAATGCACGTGGCTTACCATCGCTAATACAGGTGATGACGCGGGTTTTCTTCCACGCGAGGCTGGCGCTCGCTGGCCCTAAGTATTTGGCAAAGACTTCCAATAAGCTGGCGTTGATTGACTTGGCTTTTGCACCAACCAACACTTTGCAGCCCGCGGGTAGCACTTGCGATAAGCGCATCAGCTGGTGGGCAAAGTAAGTGAGGTTTTTAGGCAGCTTCATCAATACGAGGGCGAGATCGTTTGGCAAGGCATCGCGACTGGTAAACCAGGTGAGGTTATCCATAGGCAACTGATTGCGATGATGATTTTGCTCTGCACCTAAAAAACTGGTTCTGGCATCGGTTTCGACATTCAGTGGCCAATCGGAGTTGAGCCGCGATAGGGCGCAACTTAAGGCGCCAAAGCTGTCGTTGATAATGGCCGTTGGCACTGCGGTTTGTCCGCCTTCGACTAGGGTGTTAATCAAATGCTCGTCTGCCGCATCCCAAGCTTGGAGATTGGATTCCTGCGAAGCGGGGTAGCGAAATAGTTCAAGCTCAATCCCTGCCACTGAAAATTGTGTCGTCATCTTTGTACTATGCCAATAAAAACGGCGCCAATAAAAATGCTGCCAATAAAAATAAGGCGCAGATTATCGCAGATTTCCCCTCATCGTGCGATGCTTGCCTGAGGTTGTGTATCCGCTCGCGCATTCATGGGTAATTGAGCGGGGTCAATCACGTCGTCAGTTGTAATAAGGTGCTGCATGAAACAAGTCGATTTAGGACTCGAGCCTGAGGTCAATCTTGAAGTTGCTGGAGGGAGCTCTCGTGCCTATAGTCAAGATACGGCACAGGTCGAGCCGCCTATCACCTTAGTTAGGGATTATTTGAATGTGGCGCAGCAACATGCCTTACTCAAGGAGGCCGAATCTTACCCGCTGAGTCGCCCACAAATTCAAGTGTTTGGGGAATATCATGCCATTCCAAGGCTGCAGGTTTGGTATGGCGATGCGGGATGTGACTACTTATATTCAGGGCTATTTATTCGTGCGCTGCCTTGGCCTAAGTATTTGCAAAAATTGCGCGACAAACTGCAGCGGGATTTTGGCCTAGGCAGCAATGGCGTGTTAGTGAATCGTTATGCCGATGGCCAAGATTGCATGGGTGCCCACAGCGATGATGAGCCCGAGATTGCAAGCGGCAGTGATATCGCCTCTATCAGCCTTGGCGCCTCGCGGGATTTTGTGATTAAACATAAACACAGCAAGGTGAAATACACTATTAGCTTACACAGTGGTGACTTACTGATCATGCACTGGCCAATGCAGCAAGATTGGTTACACAGCGTGCCTAAGCGCTTAAAGGTTAAGGAACCCCGCTGGAACTACACCTTTAGGCAATTGATTGTTAATTATCATGGCTGATTGAAAGCTAAATCATTTCATACTGTTGCTAAATTGGCTCAGTTTAAAGCCGCAAAGCTGACGTTGGGATTTGATCTTTTGTACTTGAAGCAGTACTCTGCGGCCACTGGATTTTCCCATGTTGAGATTTGAATATGTCCAATACCCATGCGCAGGGCACAGTGGCACAGACCATTGATCAGAAGCTGACCGAAAGCTTCTCGCCAACTCATTTAGAAGTCCTTAACGAAAGCCATCGTCACCATGTTCCGCCAAATTCAGAGACTCACTTTAAAGTGGTTGTCGTCAGTGATGAATTTGAAGGCCTTCGCTTACTTGCCCGCCATCGTTTGGTAAACAATTGTTTAGCCGATGAATTAGCGAACGGTGTGCATGCACTTTCTATCCATACCTTCACTCAGAGTGAATGGGCTAAGGATGTTGAAGTGCCTAAAACGCCAAATTGTCGCGGTTAATTGCGCCCCTGATTTTATAAAAGCCACGTTATCAACGTGGCTTTTTTGTTTTAGGTCAAATTGAGGAAATTATTGGGTTTCCCTGCCTAACTTTATGTGTTAACAATATGTTTTATTTCAGCAGCGTTAAGCGTTCGTCGTTCGATAAAAGCACGCTAATTTTCATACTGTTAACTGGTTATTTGTCTTCTGGGAGAGGTTTGATGCGTCATTTGGGGAGTCTATTGCTTGCGGTATTACTGATTGGACTCGGTGGGTGTAATCCTGCGCCTTCAAAGACCGAACAGATTTCCGCATCCCCCCATCCTGACTCGGCTCCCGCCAAAGAGGTGATTGAGTGGCGCTTAGCCACGTCGTGGCCGAAAAACTTTGCTGGTTTAGGTATGGCGCCTGAGCGTTTTGCTAAGCTGGTCAACGACATGTCCCATGGCCGTTTACAAATTCATGTGTATGGCGCGGGTGAACTCATGCCTGCCTTTGCGGTATTCGACGGGGTGAGCCAAGGTAAAGTGCAGATGGCCCACGCCGCCTCCTATTATTGGAAGGGGAAAGCGCCCGCCTCACAGTTTTTTTCTTCTATCCCCTTTGGCATGACGGCCCAAGAGATGAACGGCTGGCTGCATTATGGTGGCGGCATGGCACTGTGGGAGGAAGTCTATCGTCCCTTTGGTATTATTCCATTAGCGGGGGGCAATACGGGCATGCAGATGGGGGGCTGGTTTAATAAACCCATCAACACTATTGCCGACTTTAAAGGCTTGAGGATCCGTATGCCAGGCCTAGGGGGCGAAGTGCTGAAACGTGTCGGTGCCGTTCCCGTCAATATGGCGGGCAGGGAGCTTTATGGCGCTTTGCAAACGGGGTCGATTGATGCGGCGGAGTGGGTTGGGCCAGTGAATGACCTTGCCTTTGGCTTACATAAAGTCGCCAAATATTACTATTATCCCGGCTGGCATGAGCCAGGCTCCAATATGGAGTTTTTGATCAATAAAGCCGCTTTTGAGAGTCTGCCCGAAGATTTACAAGCCATAGTCAAAGGCGCTGCGCGTGCTATCAATCAAGATATGTTGGACGAATATACCACGCGTAACGTGACCGCCCTTGAAACCTTAGTAAAAGACGAAGGTGTGGTGCTGAAGGCATTCCCGCCAGAGGTGCTTAGCGAGCTTGAACGTATTTCACAGCAGGTCATTGAAGAGCAGGCGGAGCAGGATCCTATGATGCGCAAAGTGTACCGGGCTTACCATGCCTATGAGCAAGGGGTGCGTGAGTATCATAAGATTTCTGAGGATGCTTACAGCCAGCAGCGTCAGCACTAATGCCGCTAATTTGAACAAAATGTTCATATTAGCGTCTGATTGATATGAGATGATTTCATCTTACATTATCTTGTTATCGACCGAATCCATTTGGTGTTATGCTTGCGCCCATAAACCGATAGCGGTTGTATCGCCCTAAGAATTTGGAGAGCCCTATGCCATTACTTGATAGCTTTACCGTTGACCATACACGGATGAATGCGCCTGCCGTGCGCGTTGCCAAACATATGAGTACCCCCAAAGGCGATGCCATTACCGTATTCGATCTGCGTTTTTGTGCACCGAATAAAGATATCCTCAGCGAGCGCGGTATCCATACCCTAGAGCATTTGTTTGCGGGCTTTATGCGTGATCATCTTAATGGCAGCGATGTTGAAATTATTGATATTTCACCAATGGGATGCCGCACTGGTTTCTACATGAGCCTGATTGGTGAGCCTAGCGAGCGCCAAGTGGCCGATGCATGGCTTGCCTCTATGGAAGATGTGCTCAAAGTGGTTGAGCAATCTGAAATTCCTGAGCTTAACGAGTATCAATGTGGTACTTATCAGATGCACTCGTTAGAACAAGCCCAAGATATTGCCCGTAACATTATCGCCGCAGGCGTGAGTGTTAACCGCAACGACGACTTAAAACTTAGCGATGAGATCTTAGGTCAACTCTAAGCTTTGCTGGGCTAGCGCATTCTGCGCTAGCGAGGTCTAAAGTGTTAGCGTCAAGAAAGCGACATTCGTCGCTTTTTTTTTCGAGTAAATTCAGCTATTTTACAAAACAACAACAAAAACGCCGTACGCTAACAAACACTTTTGGGAGCTTGGTATGTCCAGTCGCTACTTTGTGATGTCGCTGACCGCGCTTGCGGTTTCCTGTGTTTACCCTAATACACTTAATGCAAATCCGCTCCATTCTCAGACGCTCGATCTGATTGAACTCAATAACCAGTATCACTCCAGTGATGATGGGATGCAGTTGAGTTACTTAAACAGCCTAACCTTATTGCGAGCCGACCACAGCGGAAATAGTGCGAATATCAGTATGCGCTCCGCCAGCCAAGGTGTGGCTGTGATGCAAGATAGGGTGTATTTCTCACCCGCGCCATATTCGGCGCCGCAGTTGCAGTTACTGCCCAACCTTTTACTACAGCAAAATGTCACGAGTGCACCACTGGCAAATATGACGGTAGGCGGGCAGGGAGCCTTTGGGGTGGTGAATTACCAGAGCCTTGAAATTGCCGACCAACCTCAGTCTGGTAGTTTTCAGGTTGAAGGTGCAACGGATTCCGACTTCAATGCCGGCATGACTTGGGGCGTTAAGCAAAAGGAATATGGAGCCTTATTCGCGGCGAATTATCTTCAAGAACAAGGTGATGCAAATTTTTTCAACGGCAGCGATGCCGATAGAAAAAAAACTGACCTGCTGTTTAAGGTCAACGCCGCCAGTTTGCTCGGGGCTCGTAGTCCGCAGCAAACAGAATTTATCTACCAATTTATCGATGATGACAGTTATCGCTCGCAGCTTGGTATTACGGCAGCGGACTGGCAACAGGATCCCTTACTCTTATATTCGGCAACGGCACAAGATAACCACCAGGGGCGGCAGCACAAGTATCAGCTATCACACCAAGTGGATTTAGGCGGCAGTAAAGTGATCACTGACTTTTACTATCAGTCCTATTCACAACAACTGAACCAACTTGGCTTGTTTAATGGGCAAGAGATTGACGCTGCAACGCTTGCGGACATCGCCGCCTTTGACCGTGCGCCAACCGCGGATGTTAATGATGTCGCTCTGCTCGTCCAAGACAACGATTACAGCGCCTTTGGCGCCCAGACCCAAGCCATAAACCAATACGGCGAACATCAAATTATTTACAGCGCTCGTTATCATACGGATAAGGCCGAAATGCACTTTGGCGAGCAAACGGCGTTATGGCAAGCGGATAGAAGTCTGATGGTTGATGAGTCAAACGCCCTGTTCGCTTATACCGATGATGCCACTGCGCTGACGTCGGCCATTGACTCGCTATTCCGTTGGCAAGGCATGCAAATCAAGTTAGGGCTTACTTACGAGCATGTGAGTGTCAATCGTGAAGTGAAGCAAGCGTTCGCGGAGCTGGACGAAGCGGATTTCTCCGATAGTGATTGGATGCCGCAATTAGGTGTGCTCTATGATGCGGGCGATTGGCGTTTTAGTACCGATATCCGTCGGGCCTGGACTGCGGCAAGCGCGGGGAATACTACCCAAGAGGCTCAGGTGTCGCTCCATTATCAAGTGAGTGCCCAATATGCACGCGAAGGGATAAAAGCAGATTTACGGGCCTATGTGCAAGAGTTTGATAATCTGCATGTGGATTGCGATAGCTATTCGATGTGCGCCGATGAACGCTTGTTAACCCAAGAGAATATTCCCGATGTGCTTACCTATGGTGTAGAACTTGGCCTTGGCTATCGCTGGGATCTGGGTGGGGTAGAGTTACCCTTAGGGCTAAATTATCAATATCTTAGCGCCGAGTATCAAACCAGCACTTGCACCGATGTCCAAGGCTGTGTTCTAGAGGGAGAGAGATTGGCTTGGTTACCCGAACATCAATTGCAATTGAGTGCGGGGGTTAACTATGGCGAATATCAACTGAATCTTGAGGCGGCCTATCAATCGGAGCGGAATTTCAGCCAATTTGGTAGCGAACTGCAACAGGTTGCGGGCCAATGGCGGGTCGATTTAGCGGCAAACTATGATTTTGATAAACACCATAGGTTGTATATTCGCGTCGAAAACCTACTCGATGAGTCCTTAGTCACCACAGCATCAAATAGCGGAATTCGGTCTGAAAATGGACGGATCAGCTATTTGGGTTATCAATGGCGTTTTTAAACTGAATTAAATCTTGTTTAAAGATTATTCAACGAGAAAGCGAAATAGTCGTATTAAGCCTCGCCATAAAGAGGTATCGACCTTTCGCTAAATTATTTCTTTTAAAATTAATGTTATAGTATTTGACGACCGTAATATTTTCTCTTTCTGAGCCCTCACTCGGTCGGAAGGTGAACGCTGTAGCGCATGATTCTTTTAAATCCTTATTTGAGGTTTGAAATCACCTATAATTTTCGTGGCGATGCCACGGCAATTGGGGTAAAATGCGCGCGACCAGCGTGATTGCGATCGCATTTCTGTGATAAATCTGCGCTAGCTCAATGCAGTAGGTTTTGTTTAAAACCTCAGTATTTAGCAGGAACGCGGCGCATTGTCTTTCCTTCAAAACGTAGTGCTTGTGGATATGATTACAATTAAGAAAGGATTGGAACTGCCTATAGCAGGCGGACCAGAGCAAGTTATCCATAATGGCCCAGCCATTAAACATGTAGCTACTTTGGGTGAAGAGTATATTGGCTTACGTCCAACGATGAAGATCAAAGTGGGCGATAAAGTACAAAAAGGTCAGGTGATTTTCGAAGATAAGAAAAATCCTGGCGTAAAATATACGGCTTTAGCCAGTGGTACTATATTAGACATTAACCGGGGCGCCCAGCGTGTGCTGCAGTCTGTTGTTATTCAAGTAGAAGGGAACGAAAGCGTTGCCTTTGCTAAGTATGACGCCACTGCTCTCGATACGCTAGACTCGCAACTGGTCCGTGACAACCTGATCGAATCAGGTTTATGGACTGCATTGCGTACACGTCCTTTCAGCAAAGTGCCTGCCGTAGATTCTTCTGCCGCTGGTATTTTTGTAACCGCGATTGATACGCAACCCCATGCCGCCGATCCTGTTGTAGTGATCCGTGAGCATAAAGAAGATTTTGCTAATGGTCTTAAGGTCTTAGCAAGACTTACCGAAGGTAAAGTTTACCTTTGTAAAGCGCCTGGCGCCGATATTCCTGCCGCTAATGCCCAAGTTGAAGAATTTGCCGGTGTTCACCCAGCGGGTCTTGTTGGTACTCATATCCATTTCCTACTTCCAGCTTCTGCAAAACGTACTGTTTGGCATGTCGGTTACCAAGATGTAATAGCCATTGGTCAGCTATTTACTACCGGTCAACTTAATACCGAACGTGTGGTCGCAATTGCCGGTCCTAAAGCGGCTAAGCCACGTTTGGTTCGCACTGTTTTAGGTGCAAGCATGACTGAACTGACCGCGGGCGAAACCTTAGATGGTAACGTACGTGTTGTTTCAGGTTCTGTGCTGAATGGCCGTACTGCTGTAGGTCCTCAAGGATATTTAGGTCGTTACCACGCGCAGGTGAGTCTGTTAGAAGAAGGCACTGAAAAAGAATTATTTGGTTGGGTGTTACCAGGCTCAAACAAATACTCTATTACCCGTGCATTCCTTGGCCACTTAAGCGCTTCTCGTCTGTTCAACATGACGACCAGTACTGGTGGTTCAGACCGCGCTATGGTGCCAATCGGCAACTACGAGCGTGTAATGCCATTGGATATTCTTCCTACTATGTTGCTGCGTGACCTGATCTCAGGTGACTTTGACGGTGCTGCCACTTTAGGCGCGTTAGAGTTGGATGAAGAAGATCTCGCACTGTGTACGTTCGTATGTCCAGGCAAATATGACTACGGTTCATATCTGCGTGACTGTTTAGATACGATCGAGAGGGAAGGCTAATGAGCTTGAAAGATTTTTTCGAACGTATTGAACCCGACTTTGAAAAAGGCGGTAAATACGAAAAGTTTTATGCCCTCTTCGAAGCGGCATACACCATTTTTTATACGCCAGGTAAAGTGAACAAGGGTAAAACCCACGTTCGCGACAACATCGATCTGAAACGTATGATGATCACGGTTTGGGCCTGTGCCTTCCCAGCGATGTTCGTGGGTATGTACAACGTAGGTCTGCAAGCACAACTTGCGTTAATCGCGGGTTTTGCAACGCCTGACGTATGGCAAGTGAGCCTGTTCGGCATGTTCGGTACCGAACTGACCGCCAACTCTGGCTGGCCAGCACTGATGTGGTACGGCGCCTGTTTCTTCCTACCTATCTATGCGGTGACTTTCGCCGTGGGGGGTATTTGGGAAGTGCTGTTTGCCGCTATCCGTGGCCACGAAGTTAACGAAGGTTTCTTCGTTACCTCTATCCTGTTCGCGTTAACCCTGCCAGCAACTATCCCATTGTGGATGGTGGCCTTAGGTATCACCTTCGGTGTGGTTGTGGCTAAAGAAGTGTTCGGTGGTACTGGTCGTAACTTCTTAAACCCAGCATTAGCCGGTCGTGCCTTCCTGTTCTTCGCTTACCCACTGAACATGTCTGGTGACACTTCATGGGTTGTCGCTGACGGTTACTCTGGTGCAACGGCTCTGAGCCAAGCGGCAGCGGGTACCTTAGATTACACATTCAACCAAAACTGGTGGGATGCGTTCTTCGGTTTCATTCCAGGCTCTGTGGGTGAAGTATCGACTCTGGCGATTCTGTTAGGTGGTCTGGTTATCATCTATACCCGTATCGCTTCATGGCGCATCGTTGGCGGCGTGATGGTCGGTATGATTGCTATCTCTACACTGTTAAATGTGATCGGTAGCGACACTAACCCAATGTTTGCAATGCCTTGGTACTGGCACTTAGTGTTAGGTGGTTTTGCATTTGGCATGATGTTTATGGCGACTGACCCAGTGTCTGCGTCGTTCACTAACCAAGCTAAATGGGCATACGGTATCTTGATTGGTGCAATGGCTGTGTTTATCCGCGTGATTAACCCTGCATTCCCAGAAGGCATGATGTTAGCGATTCTGTTTGCTAACTTGTTCGCGCCATTGTTCGACCACTTCGTGGTTCAGGCAAATATCAAGCGGAGGATTGCTCGTGGCTAGTAATAAAGATTCGTTCGGCAGAACGTTATTTATCGTCGTTGGCTTATGTCTAATTTGTGCGATATTCGTGTCGACTGCGGCAGTATTACTGCGCCCAACTCAAGCAGAAAACAAGCTGCTTGATAAGCAAAAGTACATCCTCGAAGCTGCGGGTCTGATTGACACGAAAGCGGGCAAAGTAACCAAAGCTCAGATTTTGGATACTTACAGCAAGCACATCGAAGCTAAGTTAGTTAACTTAAAAACCGGTGATTGGGTTGAAGGTGTTGATGCCAACACATTCGATCAACGCAAAGCGTCTCGCGATGTGAAAACCTCATTTGTACCTCAAAACGACATCGCTTCGGTTAAGCGTGTTGCTGAAGATGCAGTGGTTTATTTAGTGCGTGACGAACAAGGTAAGTTAACCAGCGTGATCCTGCCAGTTCATGGTTATGGCCTGTGGTCGACTATGTATGCTTTCCTCGCGTTAGATGCTGATCTGAACACGATTCAAAGCTTAGTGTACTACGAGCAAGGCGAAACCCCAGGTCTTGGTGGTGAAGTGCAAAACGCTCAGTGGAAAGCGAAATGGCACGGTAAGAAGTTATTTGATGAGCAAGGTAACATTGCTATCAGCGTAACTAAAAACCCAGCTGTTGCTAGCACTGAATACGGTGTAGATGCATTATCCGGCGCGACTCTGACCAGTAACGGTGTTCAACACTCTCTAACATTCTGGTTAGGTAAAGAAGGTTTTGCGAGTTTCATTGAAAAAGCACGCAATGGAGGTCTCAGCTAATGTCTGACGCTAAAGAACTGAAACAGGTTCTGACTGGACCTATCGTCAACAACAACCCGATTGCATTACAAGTACTTGGTGTATGTAGTGCGTTAGCGGTAACGAGCAAGCTCGAAACTGCACTGGTAATGGCGTTGGCATTAACTGCGGTAACAGCGTTTTCTAACCTGTTTATCTCAATGATCCGTAACCATATTCCTAGCAGCGTACGTATTATCGTACAGATGACCATTATTGCCTCTCTGGTAATCGTGGTTGACCAATTGCTGCAGGCTTATGCTTATCAGATTTCTAAGCAGTTATCGGTATTCGTGGGCCTTATCATTACGAACTGTATCGTAATGGGTCGCGCTGAAGCCTATGCGATGAAAACACCGCCAATGATGAGCTTTATGGATGGTATCGGTAACGGTTTAGGTTACGGTGCGATTCTGTTAGCCGTTGGCTTCGTGCGTGAACTGTTTGGTAACGGTTCTCTGTTCGGTGTTCAAATCCTGCACAAGATCTCTGAAGGTGGCTGGTATCAACCAAACGGTCTGTTATTACTGCCGCCAAGTGCGTTCTTCCTGATCGGTATTCTGATTTGGATTATTCGTACCTATAAGCCAGAGCAAGTTGAAGCAAAAGGGTAATTTGAGATGGAACATTATATTAGCCTGTTAATTCGCTCTGTTTTCATTGAAAACATGGCACTGGCCTTCTTCTTAGGTATGTGTACTTTCTTAGCGGTATCGAAGAAAGTGACTACCGCGATGGGCCTAGGGATTGCGGTAGTTGTAGTGTTAACTATCTCTGTTCCTGCTAACCAAGTTATTTACCAAGGGCTGTTAGCACCTGGCGCACTGGCTTGGGCTGGTGCACCTGAAGCTGACTTAAGCTTCTTGAAATTCATTACCTTTATCGGTGTGATTGCGGCTTTAGTTCAAATTCTGGAAATGGCACTGGATAAGTACTTTCCTCCTTTGTACAACGCGTTAGGTATCTTCTTACCTCTGATCACTGTGAACTGTGCAATTTTCGGTGCGGTATCATTCATGGTTGAGCGTGACTACAAGCTGGGCGAAAGTGTGGTGTTTGGTTTCGGCTCTGGAGTAGGTTGGGCATTAGCTATCGTATTGATGGCCGGTATCCGTGAGAAGCTGAAGTATGCCGATGTGCCGAATGGCCTGCGTGGTTTAGGTATTACCTTTATTACCGCTGGTTTAATGGCCTTAGGTTTCATGTCGTTTTCTGGTGTGTCTCTGTAAGAGACACCAAACGGCTTCTTGAATTGGACCTTCTAAGGATAAGTTAATGGATATTCTTGGTATTTTTAAATCTACTCCGCTCGAGGTTTACCTCGGTGTGAGTATGTTTACTGCTATCGTCCTAGTCTTAGTGTTAGTGATTTTATTCGCTAAATCTAAGCTAGTGTCTAGCGGTGACATCACGATCGGCATCAACGACGATCCTGAAAAAGCGATTACAACCGGTGCCGGTGGCAAGCTGTTAGGCGTGCTAGCGAACAGCGGTATCTTCGTATCGAGCGCCTGTGGTGGCGGTGGTTCTTGTGGCCAATGCCGCGTAGTGGTGAAGTCTGGCGGCGGTGATATTCTGCCAACAGAATTAGATCACATCAGCAAGGGTGACGCCCGTAAAGGTTGCCGTCTGTCTTGCCAGGTGAACGTTAAGAACGACATGGAAATCGAGCTTGACGAAGAAATCTTCGGTATTAAGAAGTGGGAATGTACTGTTATCTCTAACGATAACAAGGCGACCTTCATTAAAGAACTGAAGCTGCAAATTCCTGATGGTGAATCTGTTCCGTTCCGTGCGGGTGGTTACATCCAGATTGAAGCGCCTGCACACCATGTTAAATATGCTGATTTCGACGTACCAGCAAAATACCGTGGTGACTGGGAACACTTTGGCTTCTTCAAGTTAGAATCTAAAGTTGACGAAGAAACAATCCGTGCTTACTCCATGGCTAACTACCCAGAAGAGTTTGGCATCATCATGTTGAACGTGCGTATCGCGACGCCACCTCCACGTAACTTGAGCTTACCATGCGGTAAGATGTCATCTTACATTTGGAGCCTGAAGGCTGGCGATAAAGTGACGATTTCTGGCCCATTCGGTGAATTCTTCGCGAAAGATACCGATGCAGAAATGGTGTTTATCGGTGGTGGTGCGGGTATGGCACCAATGCGTTCACACATTTTCGACCAACTGAAGCGTCTGAAGTCTAAGCGTAAGATGAGCTTCTGGTACGGTGCACGTTCTAAGCGTGAAATGTTCTACGTGGAAGACTTTGACGGCCTAGCGGCTGAAAACGACAACTTCGTATGGCATGTGGCCCTGTCTGATCCTCAACCTGAGGACAACTGGGATGGTTACACAGGTTTCATCCATAACGTACTGTATGAAAACTACCTGAAAGACCATGAAGCGCCAGAAGATTGTGAGTTCTACATGTGTGGACCTCCAATGATGAACGCAGCCGTAATCGGTATGTTGAAAAATCTTGGTGTCGAAGACGAAAACATCCTGTTGGATGACTTCGGCGGCTAATGTGAATTAGCCCAAGGTGAGAAGAGTTGCAGATGTGGAGTAAAGCTCTCATCTGCAACTTTTGCATTAAAGGGCATCCAAAAGAGTTGTTAGTCACTATGTTTAAAACCCTAGCGTTAAAAACCCCCGTGTTAAAAACCTCAGTGTTAAAGCATTCAGTGTACTGGCTGGTCCTTGTAGGTCTAGCCTTTTTTATTTCAGCCTGTAGTAAACAGGATGAGGTTATCTCCCTCGCGGGCAGCACAATGGGCACGACCTACCACATTAAAGTGGTTCCCAATGAGCAAATGCCAACGGCCCAATTACTGCAGGCCGAAATTGACTTAGCCCTAGAGCAAGTCAATAACCAGATGTCGACCTATCGACCTAATTCAGAACTGTCTCGTTTCAATCAGTTACCGCTCGAGCAAAGCGTTGAAGTGTCGCCTGATACCATTAAAGTGGTTAAAGAAGGCATGCGTTTATATAACGTGACGGACAAAGCTTTAGACATTACCTTAGGGCCGCTGGTGAACCTATGGGGATTTGGCCCCGATAAGCGCCCAACCAAAGTGCCTACTCAGGCCGATATCGATGCGGCTAAAGCCAAAACGGGTATCAGTGAGCTTTCTATCGAAGGCAATCGCTTAAGCAAGCACAATGCGCATTTATATGTGGACCTGTCTTCAATCGCCAAAGGTTTTGGCGTGGACAAAGTGGCCTCGATTTTAGATAAGTACCATGCAAGCGGTTACTTAGTCGAAATTGGTGGCGAGCTGAGCATTAAAGGCACTAAAGGCGATGGTAGCTCGTGGCGCGTCGCGATAGAGAAGCCGACCGATGATGGTATGGCGGTGCAGCAGGTGATTGAGCCTGGCACTATGGCTATGGCAACGTCGGGGGATTATCGCAATTATTATGAGGAAGAAGGTCAGCGTTTTACTCATATAATTGATCCACGTACCGGTTTGCCGATTAATCATAAGCTAGCATCTGTGACCGTTTTGCATAAGGAATGTATGACGGCCGATGGTTTTGCGACGGCGATGATGGTTTTAGGCACAGAAGCGTCATTGGAGCTTGCCAAGAAAGAACACTTGGCGATAATGCTAATAGAAAAGCAAGGCGAAGGATTTAAAGTCTACTACAGTGACGCCTTCAAGCCTTTCCTTAAGTAGTTGGAGTTAACATGAGCACTTTTATCGCGGCATTTGTGATTTTATTACTGTTCTTTTTGCTTATGTCGATAGGTTATCTCATCAAGCGCAAAGCCGTTGAAGGAAGCTGTGGCGGTTTAGGTGTATTAGGGATTGAAAAAGCCTGCGATTGTGATGATCCCTGCGACAAGCGTAAACGTCGTATGGCCGCAGAAGAAGCGCGCCGTGAGAAGTTAACGAAAGACAGGATCATTTAATTATCCGCTTCAACTGAAATAGCCTCCTCTGGAGGCTATTTTTTTGCCTCGACTTTAGCGCTGCAAAGGTTTTGAGCGTCGATTTCGTTCTGGAAAGCGCAAGTTCACGAAGGGATGAGTGACGCGGGTTATGCTAATCAGTTAACGAGTGCCTTTTATAACTGCAAGAAAGAGAATTTACTTACCTGCTGAGCGTACCCATAAAATTAATCCTTGATATATGAGGAGGATAGCTGGCTAATCTAAGCGATAATGAGAATGCTTTTTATCTTTAAGTTGGTGAAAAATAAAGAAAATTTGAGTTAAGCTGAAAACTGTACTAGGCTAGAAGCTTGATTTAGATCAATCTTTCACTCATATCAAGGATCGTTACTTATGAAAGGTCATCCTAAAGTGGTGGGACAACTCAATCGGGTGCTTACCTGTGAGTTAACGGCCATTAATCAATATTTTCTCCATGCCAGAATGTTCAAGCATTGGGGTCTCGAGAAGCTAGATCACGTCGAATACAAGAAATCCATCCAAGATATGAAACACGCCGATAAGCTTATCGAGCGGGTATTATTTTTAGAGGGATTACCGAATCTGCAACAGCTCGAAAAACTGCGTATTGGCGAGCACACCCAAGAGATGCTGGATTGCGATTTAGCTATGGTGCAGGAACAACTCACACTGTTACGGGATGCCATTAGCCTCTGCGAGGCGGAGCAGGATTATGTGAGCCGCGATCTGCTCGAAGATATCCTTGAAGATGAAGAAGAGCACTTAGATTGGCTCGAGTCACAGCAGGAGCTGATTAGCTTAACTGGCATTCAAAACTATCTTCAATCGCAAATTAGTGAGTCATAGGAGCTGAATATGAAAGGTGATAAAGAGGTCATCGACGCGTTGAATCGTCTCCTAACGGGAGAGTTATCGGCGATGGATCAGTATTTTGTGCATGCCCATATGTATGAAGACTGGGGCCTGAACGAACTTTATGAGCGTATTGCCCATGAGTCGGATGATGAAAAAGGTCATGCGGCCAAACTGGTACAGCGTATTTTATTCCTCGAAGGCGTGCCGAATGTGGCCGCGCGGGAAGCGCTCAACATTGGTTCAAACGTTGAAGAGATGCTGCGTAACGATTTGGCCTATGAGTATAAGGTCGCCGATGATTTGCGTAAGGTGATTGCCCTGTGTGAGTCGAAAAAAGATTATCAAACCCGTGAGATCTTAGAAGTGTTACTTGATGACACCGAATCTGACCACATGTATTGGTTAGAAAAACAACTCGGTTTGATTGACCGAATTGGTTTACCGAATTATCTGCAAACTAAGATGTAACCACGCCCGCTTACGCAGCTTAAGCACAAAGGCCAGTCACTAAATGACTGGCCTTTGTTTTTGGATTTTGAGTATTTAGTCTAACACTCTGTAAAAAATCGCTATCGCAATGGGATCTTCTGATGGATGTCGATTGTTTAGCGATTCCTGTTATTTTGCTAATGTCTATTCTTTACAAATACTTGTTTACGTTTTTTATCATCATTTCGGCTGTTGTTGGCTAGTAAAAATTGTTACCGTGTGAAACTGTTTTTGCAGGCTTTTTTGTTAAGTGGTTGGTTAACCAGACGGGAAGATGGATGAGATATATAAAACGTTCTCTTAGTTTGCAGTTAGTGGTAACTATCGTCGGTGCCCTCGCTGTACTTCTTACTTTAGTTGCCGCTTTGCTCGTGAATAAAGAAAGTAATAACACACGTAAGCAAGTGGATGCGGACATTTCGGCGCTTGTGGCTCTCAAGGCCAATGAGATTGGTGGTTACTTTGTTGCCAAGGGACAAGTGATCCACTCGGTTTTTGCCGAGCCTGGGCTTATCCATTGGTTTAGCCAATATCATGCCCGTGGCAGTAACTTAGCCAACGATCAACAGTACCAAGATATTATTCGCTATTTCCGCTCGTTCTCCGACCGTGATAGCGATGTGAAGTCAGTGTTCTTTGGCTCGGCGAATACCTTCGAGTATTTCGACCTTAATGGCCGTTTCGATGGCGATCCAAACTACTACACTAACAAGCGTCCTTGGTGGCAGGAGGCTATCGATCAGCGCAGCTTGTTTGTGGGCGATCCTGCGGTCGATGCCAACGATGGATCTATTTCAGCCACGGTTAAAACCCCAGTCTATGGTGCCAATGGTGAACTCATCGGGATTGGTGGTATGGATATTCTCATTGATACCATTGGTAAAACCCTGTTAGCGCCAATCAAATACCGCAACTATGGCCAAGCCTTCCTGATGACAGATGAAGGTAAGCTGGTTTATTTCCCTGGATTCTCAGATAAATTCCCGCCGGGCTCACTTGCGAATCAAATCGATAGCCAGTTTAAGGACACCTCAGGTTTTACCGCCTTAAGACAGCAAATGCAGCGCGAAGCGCAGGGCTTTGCCGAAGTCACCTTTAACGGTGTGCCGCAGCGGGTAACCTTTGTGTCCGTGGGCGGTGATTATCCTAAGCAAAAATGGCACTTAGCCTTTATGTTGCCCCATGAGGTGATTGAAGCGCCAGTGACCGAAGCCTTTTGGAATGCCTGTTTTGTTGCCTTAGGGATTATGCTGTTGGTCGGCATCACAGTATGGTTGATGTTATTGCCCTTTAGACGCCAGCTCGGCAAATTGCTCGATGCGATGGAAGACATTGCCGAAGGTGATAGCGATTTATCCCAACGCATTTTAATGGAGCGCGAGGATGAGTTAGGCAAGCTGGGTGATGCCTTCAACCGCTTTGCCGAAAAGGTGCAGCAGATGTTACTGCACACTCGCAACTTAACCCAAGAGGTGGGCACAGGGGTGATGGATGCGCGCCAAGTGTGTGATTTAGCGGTATCTTCGGTGTCATCGCAGAAACAACAAATCGACTCAGTGGCCACGGCCGCCACCCAAATGGCACAGACGAGCCAAGAAATGGCGATTAGCGCCCAGCGGGCGAATGATTTTGCTGAAAAGGCACAAACCCAAGCCCATGACGGTACTCAAATTGTGTCCCGTGCGACCGAAGGTATGAAGGCATTATCGGTTCAAGTGATTGAAGCGGCCAAAGTCATCAAGGAGTTACGTAGCAGATCTGAGCAAATTGGCGAAGTGTTAAGCGTGATCCGTAACATTGCCGACCAAACCAACTTGCTGGCGCTCAATGCGGCCATCGAGGCGGCGCGGGCGGGTGAGCAGGGCCGAGGCTTTGCCGTGGTGGCCGATGAAGTGCGTACTCTCGCGTCTCGCACCCAAGATTCTACCGCCAACATTCAAGGGATTATCCAAACCCTGCAACAGAGTGCGCTACAAGCCGAGCAGGTGATGGAATCTGGGGTTGAGCAGGCAAGAGTCGGGCAAGACTTGACTACGCAAGTGGAGCAAGCCTTAAGTGATATCGCCAGTGCCATTGTGTCGATTCAGCAGCAAACGGTGGAGATCACCGTCGCGATTGGTCAGCAGGCCGTTGTGGCTGAAGAAGTAGCGCAAAACGTGGTTAGCGTACGTGGTTTGTCCGATCAGTCTTTGCTCTCGAGCCAAGATTTATCCCAAAGTTTGCAAGGATTTGAGCAAGCGACTCACGAACTCACCCGCAACATTGGGCAATTTAAGATTTAATTCAAAACGTTGCAAATCAAGGGAGCCTTAGGGCTCCCTTTGTTTTTTGAGCGCTTATAATCCAAGCGCAAACAGCACCGCGGCAAATTGATAAGTGGTACTTGATTACTGTTTTTATATACAGTATTTTGGGTGTCGGAGGAATGCAAGGTGCGAAAAATCATTCATATCGATATGGATTGCTATTTTGCTGCGGTGGAAATGCGGGATTTTCCCGAATACCGCGGTAAACCGCTGGCTGTCGGCGGCAGTCGGGTGCAGCGTGGCGTCATCAGCACTTGTAATTATGAGGCGCGCAAATTTGGTGTGCGTTCGGCTATGGCGACGGGTTACGCACTGAAATTGTGTCCCGATCTTATCCTCGTTCCCGGTCGTATGCAGGTCTACAAAGAGGTCTCACAGCAAATTCGCGCCATCTTTTCCCGATACACTGAGTTAATCGAACCGCTTTCCCTCGATGAAGCTTATTTAGATGTCAGCGATTGTAAGCTGTTTAAGGGCTCTGCCACGTTAATCGCCGAGGCGATTCGCCGTGATATTTTGGCCGAAACTGGGCTGACGGCATCAGCGGGCGTGGCACCGATTAAATTTCTCGCCAAGGTTGCCTCTGATTTAAATAAGCCCAATGGGCAATGTGTTATCCCACCCGATGAGGTCCCCGAGTTCGTTAAAAGCTTATCCCTGCGGAAAATACCCGGAGTCGGTAAAGTGACCGCTGAAAAACTGTCTTCGCTAGGCTTAAATACCTGCGCCGATGTGCAGGCTTATCCTAAGCAAGAGTTGATTGCCCGTTTTGGTAAGTTTGGCGCCGTGTTAGTCGAGCGGGCCCATGGCATCGATGAGCGCGGGATTTCTGTGAGCCGCGAGCGCAAATCCGTGGGCGTTGAGACCACTCTCGCTCAGGATATTTACACGCTGGAGCAGTGCCAGCAGGTGATGCCGGGATTAATCCAAGAGTTGTCCAGCCGTTTAGGGCGAAGCGCTAAGGGAAGGCAAATCCATAAGCAGGTGGTCAAACTTAAATTTAATGATTTTAAACAGACCACCATCGAGCATCGTAGTGACGAGGTCTCCGTGGTGATGTTTTATGAGCTACTGAGCCAAGCAATGGCTAGGCAAGAGGGCCGTGGAATTCGGTTACTCGGGGTTTCTGTTGGGCTCGCCGAGAGTAAAGACACGCTTTCGCCGCTCATGGCCCGCGAAACTAAGCAGTTGGATTTTGTGTTTTAGTGTTTATCTCATCTGGGCGGCTCAGGCTCCGCGCCAATCTAACCTAGCTTAGCTAAGTTATGTAAGTTAACGCGATAATCAGCCTTATGCAGTGCGCAAATAGAAGCAACAATAAGGCCGCATTGGTAACCCCTCTACGGCCTTTGTTATTTAAGTCTGCTTAGCGACTATTCAGCTGGAGTGATTATTCACCTTTAGCGGGAATGCGTTCTAGCACAGCAAGGAGCAGATCCCAATATTGACCAACTGTAGTGATATTAACCATTTCATCCGGGCCGTGTGGATAGCGGATGGTAGGGCCAATAGACACCATGTCCATTTCTGGATAAGGCTTCTTGAACAGACCACATTCAAGACCCGCGTGGATCACCATGATAACCGGTTCTTTATGATAGATAGACTCGTAGGTCTCACGCACAATTGCCATTACGGGTGAGCTGTTATCTGGCTTCCAACCTGGGTAAGCGCCACTGAATTCAATTTCAGCGCCAGCGAGGTTGGTCAGCGCATTGAGCATGCCTTCAACTTGGCTGCGGCCCGAATCGATGAGCGAGCGAATTAGGCACAGAATGCTAACTTCTTCATCGTTAGTGCTAATCACGCCAACGTTGAGTGAGGTCTCTGTCACGCCCGCGACTTCATCGCTCATACGCATTACGCCATTAGGGCATACATGCAGCAGGTCGATCAGCGTGTTTTGGCTGTTTTCACTCATCACGCGTTTTGGCGTTGGGATTTCGCTCAACACTAAACGCATGTCTGGGTCGGCAATGGCCAGCTCGGCGCGGACTAAGGCTTCAAAAGCACGCACTTTTTCATTCAGTGCATCGACATTTTCAGCGGGTAACATAAAGCTAATATTGGCTTCGCGTGGGATGGCATTGCGCAGTGAACCACCGGTAAATTGGGTTAATTCCAGCGCTAATTCATCGGCATTTTCAAACAGGAAGCGCGCCAATAGTTTGTTGGCGTTACCACGACCTAAATGGATGTTGACCCCAGAGTGACCGCCTTTTAAGCCAGATAAATGCAGGCTAAATGATGCGTAACTTTGCTCCGATGCTTGCCATACCATAGGCAGAGTGATCTGCGCATCGACGCCGCCAGCGCAGCCCATGTAGATTTCACCTTCTTGCTCTGAGTCGGTGTTGATCAGGATTTCAGCATCAAGCATACCTGCTTGTAGGCCAAAGGCGCCTGTCATGCCCGCTTCTTCATCAATCGTGAGTAGTACTTCCAGTGGGCCGTGTTTGATATCGTCGCTACCTAAAATCGCTAAGGCTGACGCCATGCCAATACCATTGTCGGCGCCTAAGGTCGTGCCTTTGGCTTTTACCCAGTCACCGTCAACATAGGCTTCGATAGGATCTTTGGTAAAGTCATGCACTTTGTCGGCATTCTTTTGCGGCACCATATCGATGTGAGCTTGGATCACGACGATTTTGCGATCTTCCATTCCTGCCGTTGCGGGTTTGCGAATGATTAAATTGCCGACCGCGTCTTCCACGACATCGAGTTGTTTACTCTTAGCCCACGCTTGGATGTGTTGGCTGAGTGCTTGTTCATGTTTGGAAGGGTGGGGAATTGCACAGATTTGTTCGAACCATTGCCATAAAGGCTGTGGGTATAACTGACTTAACGCTGTCACAGGAGGTCCCTCATCAGGTCTTGTGGGTATAGGGCAAATTTGGCTTGATCCTACCACATTCTGCTCTGCCGATTAATCTTCTCGATCAGCCTATGTGTGCTTGTGGCAGCGAAAGTTGCCACCCTCAGTCTTTTCGATGGGGACAAAGGGATTTTTTGATTGGTAATTAAGCGTTATAGCGGGAATAATGCAGGCACAATAATGAAAAAGGATGGGTCATGTTTCAAGTTAACTTTGTTGATGTACAAGCAGAAAATGCCATTTTTGATGGTGAAGGTTGGGATGCGGTTGTGGTCGTCACACCGGATCTTGGTGCTATTGGAATTGATGAGATCAGTTTATTGGCCGAGCATGGTGCTAAGGTCGATAAGCGTGTCGGTAAGAGCCCGACGTTACTGTTTGCCCCCGGTTTAGCCGGTGGCCGTTTAATCATAGCGCCGGTCACTCAAGTGGCTGATGATTATGCCGATGTGCGTGTATTTGGCGATGCGGCAAGAGCTGCTATTGCTATTGCTAAAGACGCGGGCGCTAAGCGTCCCCTGCTTTATGTGGTGCCTTCTACCACGCCCAAGTTTGGTTTTGCGACTGAAGTTGCGGCGCTCGCCTGCGGTCAAGAATTATGGCAAACCTTAGAATTACGCGAGGCAACGGGCTTAACGCCAGCCTTTGAAGCTATAGGGTTGCTGTCTCTAACATCTAAAAAGAGTCAATTGCTCAACGCATTAGAAGCTGGCCGTGTGTTGGCAAGGGATTTATGTGGCACTGAACCTGAGCGTATGTCGGCTAAGGCCTTTGCCGAATATTGTTTGCAAGCCTTTAAAGGCAGTGTGATTAAAACCGCAGTGGTGGAAGATAGGGATATTCTCGAGCGTGATTATCCACTGTTAAGCGCGGTGGCGCGTTCTTCCTTTGCCGTCGGACGTCATCAACCGCGGGTGGTGAAACTCGAATATCTGCCCGAAGGCGAGATTACTCGTACCTTCCTATTTGCAGGCAAAGGTGTGGTCTACGATACGGGCGGCGCCGATCTGAAAGTGGGCGGCGCAATGGCGGGCATGAGCCGCGATAAAGGTGGCGCCTCTGTCGTGGCGGGGTTATTTAAAACCTTGTCTATGCTCAAGCCTAAAGGGATCCGAGTGATCGCCGAACTGGGCTTAGTGCGTAATAGCATTGGTAGCGAAGCCTTTGTCACCGATGAAATTATCACTAGCCATGCGGGCGTGCGGGTGCGAATTGGTAATACGGATGCGGAAGGGCGCTTAGTATTGGCTGACCTGTTAAGTCATCTGCGTATTAAAGCGGTTTCGGCGGTGCAACCAGAGTTGTTCTCGGTCGCGACTCTCACGGGCCATGTGGTACGTTGTTACGGGGCGTATCCTGCTGCGGTTGAAAATGCGGTCGCCAGTGGCGCCAAGTGTGCGCAGACACTCGCGTTACAGGCAAGCCAATGGGGCGAACCCTTTGAGGTTTCTACTTTGCGCCGCGAGGACTTTGCCAAGATCCGTGAAGTCTCAGGGGCGGCTGATATTTTATCTTCTAACAATGCGCCATCTTCGGTAACGGCCCGTGGGCATCAATATCCGACGGCGTTTCTGCTTAAGGCTTCGGGATTGTTTGAACATGGCATAAATGCCGCAATTCCTTTATTTTACACACACTTAGATATCGCTGGCAGTGCAACGGAGGGCGATCCGCTCTATGGAAAACCCACTGCGAGTCCCTTGGTCGGTCTGTATCAATATCTGATCAATCGTTAACAATTTAATGTAATAAATAGAAATAATTCTGTAATATCTTACTTATTAGGTGGTTACAGGATTATTTCTGTTTTTATGTGACGCAGGTCGCCAAGATTTTTGGTTGTTTTACGTAATAAAATTACATTAAAAAGCCTTAATTAAAAAAAATACAAATAAAGCTTGTAATAAAACTACGAAAACATATAATGGTTTTCGTGGACAGGGCAATACGCCCATCCCCTCTAGTCTATCCAGGATGGATACCCTTCTCCAAGGACCCGAGTGACAAGTCGTCTCAACGGATTTGAGAATCTCTAGTTCCAAGGAACCGAGCCAAGCTTTACTAGAGTACTTAATCTCAACTTTACTTAGGAGTAATTGACTATGTCTTATACAGGCAAGAATCACTTTGTTTGGCAAAACACTTGGATTAACTCTGATGTTTTGCGTGGCGGTTTATTCGCTATGAGCTTTAAGGGCTAACTATCCCTTTAAACCTAGTTTCCATCATCCATCAACCTTTGTATCGCCTTTTTGGCGTGTTTAGACTCAAGTAGCATATCGGTGTTTTTGCATGGGTATGCCAGGTTTCTTCCGCTAGCGCGGTAATGTACTTCCCCGAAAGGGACGCTTGAAATATGTCTTGCCTGCTCATTGAGCAGGCTTTTTTTTAGCTTTTTTCTGTCGTTACGGCGCTATGCCTCTCATTCCTTCCCATAAACATAAAATTTTTTGCTGCGATCTCGAAATGACTGCTTTTATCAAGAGTTAATTTAATTATCTGTTTTTAAAGCATAAAACTTTGGCATCAATCTATTCATCTTTTTGTACGACTTAAGAATGATGAATTTGTTACATTTGTCACATAAAATACAAATGCAAATCGTTCTCAATGGTGTTACCGTATGCGCACCTTAACGAAACTTGCTGAACGACTATGCGTTTTAATCTACTTCCACTTGCTGCTGCAGTAACCCTAGCTTTGAATCCTTTGGCGCTGATGGCCGAAGAACAAACCGCTTCAACAACAGAGACACAAGATCAAAATATCGAAAAAATCACTGTGATGGGTAAATACACAGTGAGTCGTAATATTGATACTGCAACGGGGTTAGGACTCACGCTGCGGGAAACGCCACAGTCGGTCAGCATTATGACGGCGGATCGGATTGAAGATCAGGCACTAAATACCGTGGTCGATGTGGTCAACAACACTGTGGGTTTATCATCTTCAAAAACAGATAACGTGCGTAACGGTTTTTCGGCCCGCGGTTTTACCGTGCAAAACTATCAAATTGATGGCGTGCCTTTATCTTGGAGTTTAGGTGGTGATGCAGGTGAAACGGTATCGGATGTGTCTATCTACGAGCGCGTTGAAGTCGTGCGTGGTGCTACCGGATTATTAACGGGTGCTGGCGATCCTTCGGCCTCGATTAACTTAGTGCGTAAGCATGCCGACAGTTCTGATCTTAAAGGTTATGTGGATGTCGCCACTGGAAGTTGGGATAAAAAACAAGTCACCGCGGATGTGTCTAATGGTCTGAATGAAGACGGCAGTGTGCGTGGGCGCTTGGTCGCTAAGTATGTGAATAGCGATTCTTACCAAGATCTGTATCAAGACCGCAAAACCATTCTCTATGGTGTGGTCGACAGTGATATTACGGCCAACACCTTGCTGCGTGTCGGTGGTAGCTATAACCACAACGATCCCAAAGGGGCTATGTGGGGCGCGTTGCCCGCCGTCTTTAGTGATGGTTCAGCCACTGATTGGGATACATCGGCCACCACAGCTGCCGATTGGAGCCGCTGGGAAACCAAAAATATCAACTACTTTGCAAACCTGAATCATTACTTCAGCAATGGTTGGCAGCTCGTCGCTAACTACAACCGCATGGAGTATGAGACCACCACTAAGATGATCTACATGTCGGGTATGCTCGATAAAGACACGGGGGCGGGACTCAGTGGACAGCGTTATCACAGCCATGGTGAAAGTAACTCGAATAACTTTGATGTGCAGCTTAAAGGCGACTATGACCTCTTTGGTCAAACCCATGAGTTTGTGACGGGTGCTTTGTATAGTAAGCAAAAATCCTACGCCGATACCTACGAGCCTATCCGTGACGATATGACGGGTTGGGACTCACAAGTGGTGGATAACTTCTACGAATGGCAACAAAATCAGTTTGCTGAGCCTGAATGGTCGAGCAACGCGAACCGTCAGCTCAATATGGATACCGAGCAAAAAGGCTTTTATGCGGCGACTCGCTTAACGATTACCGATGATTTTAAATTGATTGCTGGTGGACGTATCTCAAGCTGGAATCGTGAAGGCGTGAGCTATGGTACCGATACTAACTTTGGTGATGATGGGGTGTTTGTGCCCTATGTTGGCGCCTTGTACGATATCAATGACGCGCATCGTATTTACGCCAGTTATACCGGGATTTTTAATCCGCAGAATAATTTCGATGCCGATCAAAATTACCTCGATCCATTAGAAGGCAAAGCCTACGAATTAGGTCTGAAGAGTGCTTATCTTGACGATCGTCTACATACCACAGTAGCCGTGTTCCAAATTGACCAAGATAACTTGGCAACCTTAGCCGGAACGATTTATATCGGTGGTAAACCCGTGAATTACTATGAGGCCGCACAAGGCACTAAGAGTAAGGGGTTTGAGCTAGAAGTGGTGGGTGAGCCTGCCGATGGCTGGAATATCTCTGCGGGTTACTCGCAATTTAATGCCGAAGATGCAGAGGGTAAGCGGGTCGCGACTACCAGTCCGCAGAAGCAATTTAAATTGTTTACCACCTACCAATTTGTGGACTTATTGCCTGAATTAACCATAGGTGGTGGGGTGAATTGGCAAAGTGACAGTTACTCAGATGTCAGTGGTGTGGCAATCAAGCAGGATGCTTACTCCCTAGTGAATCTGATGGCACGCTACGATCTGGCTGAGAATATGGATCTGCAGGTTAACGTAGAGAATCTATTGGATGAGAAATATTATGCCTACATGACTGCGTCAGGCATTGCTTACAGTGCGTATCACTACGGCGCGCCACGCAATTTTACCGTCAGCTTTAACTATCGTTTTTAAGCATTTTACCCGTTGAACTCAAAAAGCCGGCGCCCTTAAGGGCGTCGGCTTTTTGCTATCGACTTCAATCCCATTTGGGGCGCTGACGTAGGCTTATATGCCGGTATGGGATAACCATTGTGCTTTATTGTGATTATTTCGCTTTAAAAACAATGTGCTGTTAATTCTGAACGGCGTTTCAACTTCCCTGTGGTTAAGATTGGCTTGCTAAGCCCTATTTATAGTGAGCTTTAATGTAAATTAAGTGCGGTGGTTTTTTGTTCTGTTTAGCGATTTCTATCAAGAAAATCGCCATCAATTTTCTAGCCTGACCAGCACAAACTCCCTATAATCCTCTGCGAAAAACACGATTACATAGTGTTTACATTTTTGACCCTACCTACTTAAAAAGAAAAGGAACCCAGTTCCATGTTAGAAAAGCTGTTCAAACTGAAACAAAATCAAACGAGCCTCAAGCAGGAAGCGATAGCAGGTTTGACAACATTTATGACTATGGCCTACATCATTTTTGTGAATCCAATGATGTTAGCCGATGCGGGTATGGATCATGGCGCCGTGTTTGTGGCCACCTGTTTAGCGGCGGCGGTGGGATGTATTGTGATGGGTGTGATGGCGAACTATCCCATTGCACTGGCCCCAGGTATGGGACTCAATGCCTTCTTTACCTACACTGTGGTAGGTGAGATGGGTTATAGCTGGGAAACGGCTCTCGGCGCCGTTTTCCTGTCGGGAATTTGCTTTTTAATCCTGTCTCTAGTGCGTATTCGCGAGTGGATTGTGAACAGCATTCCTATGTCGCTGCGTATCGGTATTGCTGCGGGTATTGGTTTATTCCTCGCGCTGATCGGTCTTAAGAGTGCCGGCATTGTGGTCGCAAGTCCTGCAACTTTAGTGACTATGGGCGATATTACCGCCTTCCCAGCGGTGATGGCCGTGTTAGGTTTCTTCCTGATCATCGCCATGGTGCAACGTGGAATGAAATCGGCGGTGATTTTAAGCATCCTTATCATCACTGGGCTTGGGTTACTCTTCGGTGATGTGCATTACAACGGTATCGTTTCTATGCCGCCTTCTGTCGCACCGACCTTTATGGCGATGGATTTATCCCAAGTATTTGAAGTGACAATGCTATCCGTGGTATTTGCCTTCCTGTTTGTGGATCTTTTTGATACCTCTGGCACCTTAGTTGCGGTTGCGCAGCGCGGTGGTTTCCTCGATGAAAAAGGCCGTTTACCTCGCTTAAACCGTGCCTTAACCGCTGATAGTTTAGCGACGATTGCGGGCGCTGCATTCGGTACGTCAACGACTACCAGTTATATCGAAAGTACCGCTGGGGTGAGCGCGGGCGGCCGTACAGGCTTAACCGCTGTCGTGGTCGGCTTACTGTTTATCTTGGCCTTATTCTTATCACCATTAGCTGGAATGATCCCCGCCTATGCTACGGCTGGTACCTTATTCTATGTGGCGATTCTAATGATGGCTGGACTGGTTCACGTTGAATGGGAAGACTTAACCGAGGCTGCACCTGTGGTTGTGGTGTGTATCCTGATGCCGCTGACCTTCTCAATTGCCACAGGGATTGCGCTGGGGATTATTTCCTATGCTGTCATCAAGCTGTTAACGGGCCGTTTTAGCGATTTAAATATCGGCGTGCTGGTGCTCGCTGCCATGTTTATTGCGAAATTTATTTACGGCTGATACTGAGCTAGCCGCCCATTCGCGGCTATTTTTTGAGGGTCATCTAATCGATGGCCCTTTTTTATGCGCGATCCCAAGCAGAATTGAAAATTTCTACCAACATCCTGCCCACTAACTACCAATTGCTCTGCGGATTAGGTATAAGGATTATCCGGTTATTTTCTACATATGAATAATGAATTTAAGTGAGATAGCGTATCGCCGCGTGGTAGTGAAGTTAGGGACGAGTGTGCTGACTTCTGGCAGTAAACAGCTGGATAAAGCCCATATGGTTGAGCTTGCTCGTCAAATGGCCGCACTGATGAGATCAGGGGTCGAAGTCGTATTATGCACTTCTGGCGCAATTGCCGCCGGACGCGAACATCTCCAATATCCGGTATTGCCCGACACTATGGCTAACAAACAGTTATTAGCCGCTGTCGGGCAGAGTCAGCTTATTCTCGCTTGGGCACAACTCTTTAGCATCTATGGTTTGCATGTGGGGCAATTGCTGCTGACCCGTGCCGATCTACACGATAGAGAGCGCTATTTAAATGCCCGCGATACGCTTAATGCCTTGCTGGCAAACAATATTATCCCCATCATCAACGAAAATGATGCTGTCGCAACGAACGAGATCAAAGTAGGCGACAACGATAACTTGTCGGCGCGTGCGGCACTGCTGTGTGATGCCGACCTGTTGATTTTGTTGACAGATCAAAAGGGCTTATTCGATGCTGATCCGCGCACTAACCCGAATGCTAAGCTGATTTCTCAGGTCGAGAAAATTGATGACAGTCTGCGCCTGTTAGCGGGTGGTTCAGTGTCGGGCTTAGGCACGGGCGGAATGTCGACTAAGCTAGAAGCTGCGGATATTGCTCGCCGTGCGGGCATTGAAGTGGTGATTGCCTCGGGTCATCACCCCGATGTGATTAAAAAAGTCGTCGGTAAAGAATCTGTCGGCACGCATTTTAGTGCCATCGAAAATCCGTTAGAGAGCCGCAAACAGTGGATTTTAGCGGGACCAGCCGCCCAAGGTTCACTGGTGCTCGATGCGGGCGCGGTGAAAGCCGTGACCGAAAAAGGTCGCAGCCTGCTATCGAAGGGCATTATTGGGGTTAAAGGTGAATTTGAACGTGGTGCAACCCTGCAATTAGTTGACCAAAAAGGCAAAATCATTGCCAGAGGTATCACCCGCTACTGCGGTGAGGCCTTAGGGGTAATTGCGGGTAAACATTCCGACGAAATCGAGTCTGTGCTCGGTTACGATTATGGTGACGCAATAGTGCACCGCAACGACATGGTCGTCTTATAAGCGAGGTCTGTTTTGAGTCAAACTAATCAAGTGCAATATTTACAACAACTGGGCAGTCAGGCTAAACAAGCCAGCTATGCCTTAGCAAATCTTAGCGCCGCACAGAAAGCGGATTTACTCGAGGCGATTGCCGAGGCCCTGACGCAGAATACTCAGGCGATTCTCGCGGCTAACGCCAAAGACGTTGCAGCCGCTAAGGCTGAAGGCTTGAATGATGCAATGATTGATAGACTCTTGCTTAACGAGTCGCGTCTGGCGGGGATTATCGGTGATATCGGCGATGTGGTGCGTCTTGCCGATCCCGTTGGCGAAGAGTTTGGTAGCCGCGTGTTGGACAATGGCTTAAGGCTCACGCGCCGCCGAGTACCGCTTGGGGTGATTGGGGTTATCTACGAGGCTCGGCCGAATGTGACGGTCGATATTGCTGTGCTGGCACTTAAAACCGGTAATGCTGTGATTTTGCGCGGCGGAAAAGAGACGCTCGAATCTAACAAACTGATTAGCGAAGTGATCCGTGGCGCAATTGCAAGCCAAGGTCTGCCAGTCGATGCGGTGCAGCTGATTGATTCTCCCGATAGAGCCTTAGTCACAGGGCTACTCAAGCTCGACCAATATGTCGATATGATAGTCCCCCGTGGCGGACAAGCCTTACAGCGCCTTTGCGCCGAGCAAGCGACGATTCCTGTGATCTTAGGTGGCATTGGGATCTGCCATTTGTATGTCGATAAACATGCCGATCTTGAGCGCGCACTCGAGGTAATTGCTAACGCAAAAGTGCAGCGTCCAACGGTGTGTAATGCGTTAGACACCTTGCTGGTGGATAACGCGGTTGCTGAGCGTTTTGTGCCGCAAATTGCCGAGTACTTACATCGCTTAGGTGTACGTTTTTCGGTGTGCGAACAAAGCTATGCGCTGCTCGATGGCTTGGGGTTTGATATTTCTCCGGCAACTGAGCAAAGCTTTGCGACCGAATGGTTATCTTTGACCTTAGGCATTAAAGTGGTGAATGGCATAGATACAGCTATTGCCCATATCCGTACCTATTCCAGTGGGCACTCGGAGGCGATTCTCACCGATGATATCCACGCCGCAACGCATTTTATGAACGAAGTGAATTCGGCTGCTGTGTATGTGAATGCCAGCACCCGTTTTACCGATGGCGGCCAATTTGGCTTGGGTGCCGAGGTGGCCGTAAGCACGCAAAAACTCCATGCCCGTGGTCCTATGGGGCTTGAGGCGCTGACCACCTATAAGTGGTTAGCATGGGGTGATTACACCAGCCGCACATAGTTCACTCGCCAACGACGGGCCATCTCGCTCGGCAAAATCGTTCTATTAAAAAAGCCGCAATAGCGGCTTTTTTGTTGGCAAACATCTCGGTTAATGGATGAGTGGAGTGTAAGTGGCAATCAACCACAGACACAGAAACGCCACCGACATTAGGGTAGTGAATTTACGAAAGGCCCTGATATATACCAAGGTATACAGGAAATACCTTTCTTGCACTCTACGGGTGATCAGTACCGAGGGGAGTAAAAAAGTGCAGTAGAGCATCACCACCATGGTCGTAAAACCATTTCCCCAAAAATGTTCGTAGATAAAAAGGGCAATACAAATGAGCATGGCGACCCAACTGATAGGGCTTAAGCCATCTTCTTGATTCCATTGAGTTGATTTTTCCATCTGACTATCCTTAGTCGTCTGTGTACAGTTCAATTTATAGTCGGATATGTCTCTATTTTCAAATCAATTTGGGATAAATACTGTGATACTCTGAACATATTTTAGAAATATCTGATATTTAGCCTTAAAGCGTTTTTATATCCGCAAAAGACCCGCGGCACAATTTCGCTAAGTCATTCGCCGCAAGGCAGATTTCAAGGCCACGGCGGCCGGCACTCACATAGATTTTATCGAATTGCTGAGCCGTCGCATCGATTAGCGTTGGCAGCTGTTTTTTCTGGGCGAGCGGACTAATGCCGCCAACGAGATAGCCTGATGATTTTTGTGCTAAATCCGCATCGGCCATTTGCAGTTTCTTCTGGCCTAAACATTTAGCGACGGCTTTTAAATTGAGTTGATGGTCAACGGGCACCAGGGCGACGGCCAGTGGCGGATGGGCTTTATCGGTCGCAACCAGTAAGGTTTTAAATACCTGCGCGGGGGCGAGCCCTAACACATTGGCGGCTTCTTCTCCGTAGGCGGCGCAGTGTGGGTCGTGGCTGTATTCTAAGATTTCAAAGGGAATTTTGGCTTTCTTTGCCATTTGTACGGCTGGTGTCATGCTCTCGTCCTCGCGCCCCAATTAGCTGCAATTAAAGTTTAGGGGCAATAAAAGTCCGCCATAGTAGCCCTTTCTGCGGCGTTAAAATGTTAGCTCGGGCATAAATTGCTTATGCCCGAGTGATACGCCTTATTTAGTCTACAAGCTTGGCATTGAGCTTAGTTTTGCGCTCCAGATAGCGCGGGAATAACTGCTGCAACATCATGCCACTCAAAATAAAACCTAACCCGATATAAGTTGCGGCGGCGATAGTCTCTTGCAGAATCCAGGCAATAAAGCCAATCGACATCACGGGTGATAAAAATACTAAGGTACTGATATTGGCCGTGCGAGTCGCGGTTTTTAGTGCCATTAACCAGAGCACGAAGGTAATGCCCATCTCAAATAAGCCAACATACATGCCCGCCATCACGGCGCTCAAACTAAAGCTGGGCAGGGTATCGGTCAGTAGCAGTGTCACGGTAATAAAGGGCAAACCAATCAAAAAGCTTAATAGCAGGCTGACCACTGGGTCACCTTGATCTTTAGTGTTCACAATCCAATATAGGCACCAGAGCAAAGTGCTGGTTAATGCAAGCCCAATCCCGAGTGGACTGTCGAAGCGAAAACCGCTGACATCGCCGCCAGTGGCGATAATAAATACCCCAGAGTAGGCAATCAGTGCCGCAATCATATCGCTCTTACGCAAATGTTGTTTCAGCAGCGGCGCGGCTAACAGCGGCAGCAATACCGCCCAAGTGTAGTTGAGTGAGAGTGCCTGCTGGGCGGGTAATAGTGAATAGGCTTTAAACAGCACTACATAATACAGAAACGGATTAATCAGCCCCGTAACCAGATAAAACGCCGGGCGACGTAGGAGCTGCGCTTTAAGGAGTGGCAGTTTTTTCTGCCAAGCGAGAATGGCACCTAGGGCGACGATTGAGGTAAGTACCGCCACAAACACCAGTTGCAACGGGCTATAAAATCCAAGGGCAATCTTAAAAGCGGTTGCCACCGTCGACCAGAGGAATACCGCGGCCATGCCGTACACATACGCCAAATTTGAAGATTTCACACTATTACCCTATGCGCTTAAACATCACTCAATGTGCGCAGATTGAATAACAGCTATTGCTGATAAGCAAGCGGATTTTGTGGTTTTGAATATTTTATACAGTCGAGTCCTTTGAAAAGATAAATCAGAAAAATTTTTTATCGGCCCTTGTAATTAAATTCCCTGTCCCAATATAGGTGTTAAGGCAGAGAAGGTGGCCAACAGTGGACTTGAAAAAAAAACCGTCCGGCCCCATATCAAAACCAACTTATAAATTTAGTTAGACAGAAATTTTTCGGAGGACCTCATGGGTAAAATTATTGGTATCGACTTAGGCACAACAAACTCTTGTGTAGCTGTCCTCGATGGTGGCAAAGCACGCGTATTAGAGAATGCTGAAGGCGATCGCACAACCCCGTCTATCATCGCTTACACCGATGATGAGACCATCGTGGGTCAGCCAGCAAAACGCCAAGCTGTAACTAACCCAAATAACACATTCTTCGCGATCAAGCGTTTGATCGGTCGTCGCTTCAAAGATGACGAAGTTCAACGTGACGTGAACATCATGCCATTCAAAATTATCCAAGCCGACAACGGTGATGCTTGGGTTGAATCACGTGGCAACAAAATGGCTCCACCACAAGTTTCTGCTGAAATCTTGAAAAAGATGAAGAAAACAGCAGAAGACTTCTTAGGTGAAGAAGTGACTGAAGCGGTAATCACCGTTCCTGCATACTTTAACGATTCACAACGTCAAGCCACTAAAGATGCGGGCCGCATCGCAGGTCTTGAAGTTAAACGTATTATCAACGAACCAACGGCTGCAGCACTGGCCTACGGTATCGACAAGAAGCAAGGCGACAACATCGTTGCAGTGTACGACTTAGGTGGTGGTACATTCGATATCTCTATCATCGAAATCGACAGCAACGACGGCGACCAAACCTTCGAAGTATTAGCGACTAACGGTGACACCCACTTAGGTGGTGAAGACTTTGACAACCGTTTAATCAACTACTTAGCTGACGAATTCAAGAAAGAGCAAGGCTTAGATCTGCGTAAAGATCCATTAGCAATGCAACGTCTGAAAGAAGCAGCTGAAAAGGCGAAGATTGAGCTTTCAAGCACCAACCAAACTGAAGTGAACCTGCCATACATCACTGCCGATGCAACAGGTCCTAAGCACTTAGTGGTGAAAATCACCCGTGCTAAGTTAGAGTCACTGGTTGAAGACTTAATCATTCGTACTTTAGAGCCATTAAAAGTGGCACTGGCTGACGCTGACTTATCAGTATCAGACATTAACGAAGTGATTTTAGTGGGCGGTCAAACCCGTATGCCTAAGGTTCAAGAAGCAGTGACTAACTTCTTCGGTAAAGAACCTCGTAAAGACGTAAACCCAGACGAAGCCGTAGCCGTAGGTGCTGCGATTCAAGCGGGCGTACTGTCAGGCGACGTGAAAGACGTTCTGCTGTTAGACGTAACACCACTGTCTCTGGGTATCGAAACCATGGGCAGTGTAATGACCAAGCTGATTGAGAAAAACACCACTATTCCGACTAAGGCACAGCAAGTGTTCTCAACAGCCGATGACAACCAAAGTGCAGTAACCATCCACGTACTGCAAGGTGAGCGTAAGCAAGCGAGCGCGAACAAGTCATTAGGTCAGTTCAACCTTGACGGTATTGAGCCAGCACCACGTGGTATGCCACAAATCGAAGTGATGTTCGATATCGACGCTGACGGTATCCTGCATGTTTCTGCTACCGACAAGAAAACCGGTAAGAAACAAAACATCACCATCAAAGCTTCTTCAGGCTTAAGCGAAGAAGAAGTGGCGCAAATGGTACGTGACGCTGAAGCACACGCTGAAGAAGACAAGAAGTTTGAAGAGTTAGTGCAATCTCGCAACCAAGCTGACGGCTTAGTTCACGCAACTAAGAAACAAGTTGAAGAAGCGGGCGACGCACTGCCAGCAGACGATAAAGCTAAGATTGAAGCGGCAATGAGCGCTGTTGAAGTTGCAACTAAAGGCAACGACAAAGAAGCCATTGAAAAAGCGACTCAAGAGCTAATCGAAGCGTCTGCTAAGCTGATGGAAATTGCTCAGGCTAAAGCTCAAACTCAAGGCGGCGCACAAGAAGGTGCTGCTAAACAGTCTAACGCGACTGCCGATGACGTTGTCGATGCTGAATTTGAAGAAGTGAAAGACGACAAGAAATAACATTTGCTCTCAATCAAATTGATTGATTTCAAATAGTTAATTTCTAGGCGGGCGTTACGGGGAAACCCTAACGCCCGTTCGTTCAACTTAAGCTGAGAAGCATGAGATTATGTCAAAGCGAGATTATTACGAAGTATTAGGCGTTGGTCGTGACGCCAGCGAACGTGAAATTAAAAAAGCCTACAAGCGTTTGGCGATGAAGTTTCACCCCGATCGCAACCCTGGCGACAAAGCTGCCGAGGCGAGCTTTAAAGAAGTTAAAGAAGCCTACGAAATCCTTACCGATGCCAACAAAAAAGCGGCCTATGACCAATTTGGTCATGCGGGTGTGGATCCGAATCGTGGCGGCGGTGGTGGCTACGGCGGCGCGGGAGATTTCGGCGATATTTTCGGTGATGTCTTTGGCGATATTTTCGGCGGTGGACGCCGTGGCGGTCAACGCCAAGCGGCCCGCGGCTCAGATTTACGTTACAACCTAGAGTTATCACTGGAAGAAGCCGTAAAAGGCCTCACCAAAGAACTGCGTATTCCAACCTTAGCCAGCTGTGATTTGTGTGACGGCAGCGGGGCGAAAAAAGGCTCTTCGGCGACCACCTGTGGCACCTGTCATGGTCAAGGCCAAGTGCAAATGCGCCAAGGTTTCTTCACCGTACAACAGCCATGTCCAACCTGTCATGGTCGCGGCAAGATCATTAAAGATCCTTGCTCTAAGTGCCATGGCGATGGCCGTGTCGAGAAGACCAAAACCCTGTCAGTTAAGATCCCTGCGGGTGTCGACACTGGCGACCGTATCCGCTTAGCGGGTGAAGGTGAAGCGGGCGAGTTTGGTGCGCCACCGGGCGATTTATACGTTCAGGTCACAGTACGCGAACATGCTATTTTCGTGCGTGATGGCAACAACCTCTACTGCGAAGTGCCGATTTCATTCAGCAAAGCGGCGCTCGGCGGCGAGATTGAAGTCCCAACACTGGACGGCAAAGTCAGCCTGAAGATCCCAGCCGAAACGCAAACGGGCCGTATGTTCCGTCTGCGTGGTAAAGGGGTCAAGTCGGTTCGCAGCCATGCTGTGGGCGACTTGCTCTGCAAAGTCGTGATGGAAACGCCAGTCAACCTCAACGAGCGTCAAAAAGAATTACTGCGTGAGTTTGAGGCGACCTTAACCGGTGAATCAAAGAAGCACAGCCCAAAGGCTGAAGGCTTTTTCGATGGCGTGAAGAAGTTTTTCCAAGACCTAAATAGCTAATTAGGTTGGGTGGCGCCGCTGTTATGTTAGTTGCGCACTAGATAAATAAAGCCCTGTAATGGTTAACCTTACAGGGCTTTTCATTGATGATTGAATTATGTATAAAACATCCGTCGTTAAAATTCTTAAAACTCACCAAGATGAATCTTCGTTTACTCATATTATAGAAAAACATAACCACTTTTTGTGGAGTGGTAAAATACCTTTGGATGAGCAGTGGAATAGTAATGCTAGATTTAATAAGTTTGGTAAATTAAGTCTTGAGTATGTTAATGATAATTCATGTAGCCTTACTTTTAATGGCCGTAATATTAAATTCTCTATATTAGATACGATTGAGGATCGAGAACTAATAGTTTTTCATTTTATAAACCTTGTTAGGGATATTGTTGATATTCGGCTTTGTATAGATTCATTGGAGTACTGTGAGACGGCTTTTGCTATTGGTGACTTCAATTTTTGGAGTGATATCGAATATCAGTTTGATGATAGTATTTTATATACAAGATTTTCTAACGTCCCAGAAAATTATGAGAGGTTTCAAACCTGTTTAGAAGATTCAAGTTATTTAGCGAGTTTGAGAGGCTTGCCATCATTAAATCAATATAAAGAGTTAATGGCTCATTTACCAAGGAATAAAACAACTGATTATATATCAATTGAAAAGGAGGATGGTTGTATTGACTCTGAACTAGTTGTTAATATGCTTATTTCAATTTTTAATCTATATAAGCTTAACTTTGTAATAGTTAATGGAGATGATATCTTAGCTTTTAGCAATTCAAGTTATTTTGATGTTGTTGATCTAATGACTGGAATAAACTCAATAATAAAACCGGTAAATGAATATAATGGTTATGTGACTAGATACAACTTTACAGATTGTTATATATATGACGATAATTTTTCAGTTATCGTAAAAATATATGGAACAATGAGAATGACTATATGGGACTGGAACGTTAGGGATTATATAGTTTTTTAAGTGTAAAATTGTTACATTTATAATGCTCAAAGATTATCTAGGTTTAATCTAATTATCGCTATTTAAAAATTTACTGCTCTCTTTCTATATTAGCGGTTAATACTGTATTCAATAGAGTTCACCTTTCCCTGCGAAGTTGTCGAAATACGCAGATAAAAATGTCGTGGCGACATCATGGATGATGGCGCAGGCTCGGGGGCACATGGATGTGCCATCTGAGCCGTTAGGCGATTTTTATTGGAGTATGAGGCTACTAACCAATGCATGTAACTTCGCTAGGGCGGCAAGGGAGATCCAAGAGGGGATTGCTGTTGATCCCCTCTTGGTCGGGTGTGGGTTGAAGACCCACGACTTTGATTTAAAAACATTTAACTCAATGATTGCTTGTCGATAGTTGGTAATCCGATACGTCACTGGATATGACGAAACAACTATCCCAAGGCTTTAGTCAAAGCCGAAACAACATTGGTATTAACTGCCAACTCTGCGTAAACTTTCGCTCCCATGTTTTTATCGGTGTTGCGATGACCATTCCTAAGCCTTCTCTTTCCACAGAGCCTTCCCCTGAGTCGTTAACCTTTGCCGAGCTTGGCGTCAATGCGGCGTTATGTTCGGTATTGCCTGTTGCGGTCAAGCATCCGACACGGGTACAGCAATTAGCGATTCCGGCGATTCTTGCGGGGCGAGATGTGTTAGCGTTGTCGCAAACCGGTAGCGGTAAAACCTTGGCTTTTGGATTGCCCTTGCTGCAGGCTATCCATCAACAACTTCAGCAGCAAGTGGGGTTAGCGGGGGCTGAGTCAGTGCCATCTTTGGCCAGCAATGCGCAGGCTTTGGTGCTGGTGCCGACACGGGAATTGGCGCAGCAGGTAACGATAGCGCTACATGCGCTGGCGAGTAAGTTATCGTCTTCTTTGAATATTCAGCTCCTCTGTGGTGGCATAGCGCAGGAAGAACAATTAGCCGAACTTGCCGCTAAACCGCAGCTTGTCGTGGCAACCCCTGGGCGTTTATTAGATTTATGCACGCAGTCCCATATCAGTCTCGACTCGATTAAATACCTAGTGCTAGACGAAGCCGACCGCTTATTGGAAATGGGATTTTGGCCCGATGTGCAAAAGCTGATGGCAATGATGCCTAAGCGTAAGCAAACCTTACTGTTTTCAGCCACCTTGCCAGAGGCGTTGGATTCCTTGGCGGGTAAATTGCTGAGCAATGATCCCCTACGGGTTGAAGCCAGTACACGCAATGCTGTCGCCGCCGAAATCGAAGAGCAACTGTATTTAGTCAATAAGGGCAGCAAGGCGCAGGCATTGATTGCGTTACTTAAACAATATCAATGGCCGCAAGTGCTAGTATTTATCAGTGCCCGCGATGATGCGGATGCGATAGCGAAACGACTACTTAAGGCGGGGATAAATGCTGCTGCGCTGCACGGTGAAAAAGATCAAACCGTGCGCAGTCAAACCTTGGCAGACTTTAAAGCCAATCGCATTCAAGTGGTGGTGGCGACGGATTTAATGGCCCGTGGTATTCATGTCGATGCCTTGCCTGTTGTGATCAACTTAGACTTACCCATGAGTGCACCTGTATATGTGCACCGCATTGGCCGCACCGCAAGGGCGGGCGCTAATGGGCTTGCCATATCTTTGGTGTGCCATGGTGAAATGCCAAGTTTAACCGCGATCCGCAACTTGACGGCGCGTGAGTTACCGCTAGCATCATTGGCGGACTTTCCTGTGACCGATAAGCCGAGCGAAAGAACTAGAGAGGACGGTACCGAGAATAAAGTGGCACCTAAGCGCCCACCTCGGGATAAACAGGCGAATCGTCGCAGTATTAATAAGCACAGCGTCAAGGCATTTAAAGGTAAGCGTTGAGTGTAAGCCTGCGCTGCTATCCATAAACTGCTAGCACTTATTGGTTGCGGCTTACCTGTTTTCAATGGGCGAACTATATAGCGAGTTTAGGGACTGACTGACATTAGCGGTTTATTCACATTTAAGGAGCTGGCATGGCGTCGACATTGGCGATAGGTAACGCACTTCACCACATGGTAAATCACGGGTTAACCACCCAACGTTTTACGCTTCGAGCATTTCAGCGAGCGGATCTCGAAGCTTTTACCGCCTATCGAGCCGAGCCTAAGGTCGCCAAATATCAAAGCTGGACGGATTACTCTTATAGCGATGCCGTCGCGTTATTTGAGAACATGGATTACGCACAATTTGGCGCGGCGGACACTTGGTTTCAATTGGCGATTGTCTCTGAGGCATCTGCAGCGACGCCTGCCATGTTAGTGGGTGATTTGGCGCTGCATTTTATCGATGAGCAGCAAATGGAAATCGGCTTTACGATTGCGCCTGAGTATCAAGGCCAGCAGATTGCGTTTGAGGCCGTCAGCGCATTGCTGGGTTATCTCTTTGTCGAATTAGATAAGCATCGTGTCATTGCGATAACCGATGTAGACAATCTTGCCTGCTGTAGATTACTCGAAAAACTCGGCTTTCGGCGCGAAGCCCATTATGTGAAAAACATCTTCTTTAAGGGCGCATGGGGCGATGAATACCTCTATGCCATGTTAAGGGAAGACTATATTGCACCTTAGCTAGCTCTTGGCTCATTCATGCTTGCCATGCAAGTTCTGAATGTCGTTTGGCTTCTGCTTGCTATCTCAGTAAAATCTTAAGCATGATTAGTTGAGTCTGCTAGCTTCAGCCTCGTTCGGATTAAGGAGTTCCCTATGAAAGCAACATCACTCGCCTTAGTGGCGGTTGGACTCACGTTAGGATTATCGGGCTGCGCGACCACTAAATCGCCCACGGGGCGTGGCCAAACCTTGCTGTATTCGGCTTCACAGATGCAGCAAATGGGGGATGCTTCTTTTGAAGAAATGAAAAAGCAGCAAAAGATCAGCAGCGATAAAAAGCTCACCCAGTACGTAAATTGCGTGGCCAATCGCGTCACCGCTGTGCTGCCCGATCAAAGCCAGAAGTGGGATGTCGTCTTGTTCAACTCCGAACAAGTGAACGCCTTTGCATTGCCCGGCGGACACATTGGCGTGTATACCGGCTTACTTAACGTCGCGAGTACCCCGGACCAACTGGCGACCGTCTTAGGCCATGAAGTGGCCCACGTCTTAGCCCAGCACGGTAATGAGCAGGTCTCTCGGGCGCAGATGACGGGCATGGGGATGCAAATCGCCGATGCAGCCCTTGGCGCGAGCGGCGTCTCAAACCGTGACTTATATATGTCGGCCTTAGGACTGGGGGCGCAGGTTGGGGTGATTTTACCCTTTGGTCGCGCTCAGGAGAGTGAGGCGGATGTCATGGGGCTGGAGTTGATGGCGCGGGCAGGGTTCGACCCAGCGCAGAGCGTGGTGCTTTGGCACAATATGTCGAAAGCGGGCGGTAGCCAAGGGCCAGAGCTGTTATCGACGCACCCATCAAACAGCAACCGCATCGCCCAACTCGAGCAATTACAGGGGCAAATGCAGCCTTTATATCAGAGCGCAAAGGCGAATATCAAAAACCAATGCGTGTTGCCTAAATAGTCTTTCAGAGCGTGGCGATCGTTTAGAGGCAGGCCTTATCTTGCCGCAATTAGGCGCTATTGCTGGATAAATACGCATCGGTTACGTAAAATCGCCGCCAAAGTTAAATAAGCAGTCAGTTTATCAGCATAGGGCGTGGAACTATGGTAAACTGGCGCGCAAAATTCCATTGAACATTGAGAGTCGTTAATTATGTCTGATAAATTCAGTACTGTTGAACAGCAAGCAAGCTATGGTGTAGGTCGTCAAATGGGCGAGCAACTGGCTGCTAATTCTTTTGAAGGTGTGGATATTGCTGCCGTTCAAGCAGGTTTAGCCGATGCATTTGCTGGCGTTGAAAGCGCTGTATCTATGCAAGATATGCAAGTTGCATTCACTGAGATCAGCCGTCGTATTCAAGCGGCTCAAGAGCAAGCTGCTGCTGCCGCTTCTGCTGAAGGCGAAGCCTTTTTAGCTGAAAACGCTAAGCGTGCTGGCGTGACCGTGACTGAATCTGGTCTGCAATACGAAGTATTAGTTCAAGGTAGCGGTGCAAAACCAACCTACGAAGACACAGTACGTACTCACTACCATGGTTCTTTCATCAATGGTGATGTGTTCGACAGCTCTGTTGTTCGTGGTCAACCAGCTGAATTCCCAGTGTCTGGCGTTATCGCTGGCTGGACTGAAGCGCTGCAACTGATGCCAGTAGGTACTAAGTTAAAATTATTCGTTCCACATCACTTAGCTTACGGTGAGCGTGGTGCGGGTGCTTCTATTCCTCCATACTCAACCTTAGTGTTTGAAGTCGAGTTATTAGACATCGTCTAATGTGATCGAAACGCCTAAGCCTGTCTTAGGCGTTTTTGTATGGAAGTGATGAACAGGTTTGAGGAGATTGAAATGGGTGGACAAGTGAGAGTTGCAATTGTCGGTGCGGGTGGACGCATGGGACGGACTCTTATTGAATCGGCTTATCATCAAGAGCACATTCGCTTAGGTGCCGCCATCGAGCGTCCCGGTTCAAGCTTAGTTGGCGTGGATGCGGGCGAGCTTGCCGGTGTGGGCAAGTTAAATGTCCTAGTGATGGATTCGCTCGACTATGCGACCGATGACTTTGATGTGCTGATTGATTTTACTGCGCCAGAGGCCAGTATTGTCCATTTAGACTGGTGTGTACGCCATAAGAAAGCCATGGTGATTGGCACAACCGGTTTCAATCATGCTCAAAAAGAACAGATCAATGCCTTTGCCGAGCAAACGCCGGTAGTGATGGCGCCGAACATGTCCGTGGGTGTCAATCTAATGTGGAAATTGCTTGAGTTGGCCGCTGAGGTCATGGGCGATTACACCGATATCGAGATTATCGAAGGTCACCACAGACATAAGAAAGACGCGCCATCTGGCACTGCGCTAAAAATGGGCGAAGTGATTGCCAAGACCTTAGGTCGCGATCTTGAAAAATGCGCCGTTTATGGACGCGAAGGGATCACTGGCGAGCGTGACCGTGAAACGATCGGTTTTGCGACTGTGCGCGCGGGCGACTTAGTCGGTGAGCATACCGCCATGTTTGCCGATATCGGTGAGCGTTTAGAGATCACCCATAAAGCCTCTAGTCGTATGACCTTTGCTAATGGCGCTATGCGTGCCGCCCATTGGTTAGTGGAGCAAAAACCGGGTCTGTATGACATGCAGCAGGTATTAGGTTTGAATTAACAGAAAAAACGCCATATTGGCGTTTTTTTTTGCACTCAGATACCAAGGTGTAGACGAGTTTGGATTTATCCTGTAAACTCGCTGGAATTTGTCAAAATTTCGTAAATAAGCGGAAATTGGTATCTTAACATAGCATAAAAACATTATATTTCAGTGGCTTGGCTCTTTATGGAGGTCGCGTTGACAAAGTCTGCCTTACTCGTACTCGAAGATGGAACCGTATTCACTGGCACAGCAATTGGTGCCGATGGTCTCTCTGTTGGTGAAGTTGTTTTTAACACTTCGATGACTGGATACCAAGAAATTTTAACTGATCCCTCTTATTCACGCCAAATAGTAACTTTAACCTACCCCCACATTGGTAACACTGGTACCAATAATGAAGACGTCGAATCCAATGGGGTTCATGCTTGTGGTTTAATCATTCGCGATCTTCCACTCGTAGCAAGTAGTTTCCGCAATCAGCAAACCCTCAGTGATTATCTCAAAGCGAACAATGTTGTTGGCATCGCAGATATCGATACTCGTAAATTAACTCGAATCCTCCGTGAAAAAGGTGCCCAAGCGGGTTGCATCATGGCGGGTGCTGACTTAGATGAAGCGAAAGCACTGGCTGCGGCTAAAGCCTTCCCTGGTTTAAAGGGTATGGATTTAGCGAAAGAAGTGACGACTGAGAAAGCTTACCCATGGCGTAAAGGTAGCTGGCGTTTAGTGGGCGGCTTACCTGAAGATACTCCAGCCGAAGCGCTGAAGTACAAAGTCGTTGCCTACGACTACGGCGTTAAGCAAAACATCCTGCGCATGTTGGTTGACCGTGGCTGTGATGTCACCGTTGTTCCAGCAAAAACACCCGCTGCTGAAGTGTTAGCGATGAACCCAGACGGTGTGTTCCTCTCTAACGGCCCTGGTGACCCAGAGCCATGCGACTACGCGATTGAAGCGATTCAACAAATCCTGAAAACCGATACGCCGATTTTCGGTATCTGTTTAGGCCACCAATTACTGGCATTGGCATCAGGCGCGAAAACCTTAAAGATGAAGTTTGGTCACCACGGTGCTAACCACCCAGTGAGCAATATCGAAAAAGGTAACGTGATGATCACCAGCCAAAACCACGGTTTTGCTGCCGATGAAGCCACATTACCTGCCAATATCAAAGTGACTCACAAGTCACTGTTCGATGGTTCACTGCAAGGTATCCATCTGACGGACAAGCCTGCGTTCAGCTTCCAAGGTCACCCTGAAGCGAGCCCAGGTCCGAACGATGCGGCCCCACTGTTCGATCACTTTATCGAGCTTATTGAACACTATCGTCTTGTAACGAAAAGTCAGAACGCTAAGTAATACGCAAGCTAGGAGAAGAGAGAAGCAATGCCAAAACGTACAGATATAAAGAGTATTCTTATCCTAGGTGCAGGCCCGATTGTCATTGGTCAGGCGTGTGAGTTTGACTATTCAGGCGCTCAAGCCTGTAAAGCCCTGCGTGAAGAAGGTTACCGCGTCATTCTGGTGAACTCTAACCCTGCCACCATTATGACCGACCCTGAAATGGCCGATGCCACTTACATCGAGCCAATCCAATGGGAAGTGGTACGCAACATTATCGCGAAAGAACGTCCTGATGCGATTCTGCCAACTATGGGCGGCCAAACCGCACTGAACTGCGCCCTTGAGCTTGAGGCTAAAGGCGTACTGGCTGAATTCAACGTTGAAATGATCGGTGCAACTGCCGATGCGATTGACAAAGCAGAAGACCGTAGCCGCTTCGACAAAGCCATGAAGAGCATTGGCTTAGAGTGTCCACGCGCGGGCATCGCCCACAGCATGGAAGAAGCCTATGGTGTACTCGACCTCGTTGGTTTCCCTTGTATTATCCGTCCATCATTCACTATGGGTGGCTCGGGCGGTGGTATCGCCTACAACAAGGAAGAGTTCGAAGAAATCTGTTCTCAAGGTTTAGATTTATCGCCAACCAAAGAGCTGCTCATCGACGAGAGCTTAATTGGTTGGAAAGAATACGAGATGGAAGTGGTTCGTGACCGTAACGACAACTGTATCATCGTGTGTTCTATCGAAAACTTCGACCCAATGGGCGTGCACACCGGTGACTCGATTACCGTTGCCCCAGCGCAGACCCTGACAGACAAAGAATACCAACTGATGCGTAACGCCTCTATGGCGGTACTGCGTGAGATTGGTGTTGAAACCGGTGGTTCGAACGTACAGTTTGGTATCAACCCGAAAGATGGCCGTATGGTGATCATCGAGATGAACCCACGCGTATCACGTTCATCGGCACTAGCGTCTAAAGCAACGGGCTTCCCGATTGCGAAAATCGCCGCCAAGTTAGCGGTCGGTTTCACCCTCGATGAGCTGATGAACGACATCACTGGCGGCCGTACGCCAGCGTCATTCGAGCCAGCCATCGACTACGTCGTGACTAAAGTACCTCGCTTTAACTTTGAAAAGTTTGCTGGCTCAAACGACCGCTTAACCACTCAGATGAAATCAGTGGGCGAAGTGATGGCGATTGGCCGTACTTTCCAAGAGTCACTGCAAAAAGCCCTGCGCGGTTTAGAAGTGAGCCGTCACGGTTTTGACCCCATCACTGACTTAACCAAACCCGATGCCTTAGCGCGTATTCGCCTCGAGCTGAAAGAGCCAGGCTGTGACCGTATTTGGTACATCGCCGATGCTATGCGTGCGGGTTTAACCCTGGATGAAATCTTCCGTTTAACCAACATCGACCCATGGTTCTTAGTTCAGATTGAAGAGCTGATTAAGCTGGAAGGCCAAGTGGCCGAAGGTGGTTTAGCCGGTCTTAACGAAGAGCTGCTGCGTAAGCTTAAGCGTAAAGGTTTTGCCGATGCGCGTCTGGCGGCGGTCCTTGGCGTAAACGAGACTGAAGTCCGTAAACTGCGTGACCGTTTCGACATTCACCCAGTTTACAAGCGCGTAGATACCTGCGCGGCTGAATTTGCTACTGATACAGCTTACATGTACTCAACCTATGAGGAAGAGTGTGAAGCGAACCCATCAGTCCGTGAGAAAATCATGGTGTTAGGTGGCGGTCCAAACCGTATCGGTCAAGGTATCGAATTCGATTACTGCTGTGTGCACGCGGCATTAGCCCTGCGTGAAGACGGTTATGAAACCATCATGGTGAACTGTAACCCTGAAACCGTTTCTACCGACTATGACACTTCAGATCGTCTGTACTTCGAGCCTGTTACTTTAGAAGACGTGTTAGAAATCGTCCGTATCGAGAAGCCAAAGGGCGTTATCGTACAGTACGGTGGTCAAACACCGCTGAAACTGGCTCGCGCCCTTGAGGCGGCGGGGGTGCCCATTATTGGTACTAGCCCAGATGCGATTGACCGCGCAGAAGACCGTGAGCGTTTCCAGCAAGCGATTCAACGCTTGGAAATGAAGCAACCTGAAAACGATACAGTCACCACAGTTGAAGGTGCTGTGATTGCCGCTGAGCGTATTGGTTATCCATTAGTTGTTCGTCCATCCTACGTACTGGGCGGCCGCGCGATGGAAATCGTTTACGACCAACAGGATTTACTGCGTTACTTTAACGAAGCGGTAAGCGTATCTAACGCATCGCCAGTACTGTTAGACCACTTCTTAGATGACGCAATCGAAGTGGATATTGACGCAGTATGTGACGGCGAGACCGTGGTTATCGGCGCGATTATGGAGCATATCGAGCAGGCGGGTGTTCACTCTGGTGACTCTGGTTGTTCTCTACCTCCATACACCTTAAGCCAAGCTATCCAAGACGAAATGCGCGTACAAGTGCGTAAGCTTGCGATGGAGCTGGGCGTTGTCGGTCTAATGAACGTACAGTTTGCCGTGAAGAATAACGAAATCTACATGATTGAAGTTAACCCACGTGCAGCGCGTACCGTGCCATTCGTATCGAAAGCGACAGGTGTGCCGTTAGCTAAGATTGCCGCCCGTGTGATGGCGGGTCAAAGCTTGAAGGCGCAAAACTTCACTCAAGAAGTGATCCCACCTTTCTACTCAGTGAAAGAAGTGGTACTGCCATTTAACAAGTTCCCTGGCGTTGACCCACTGTTAGGCCCAGAAATGCGCTCAACAGGTGAGGTGATGGGTGTGGGCGATACCTTCGCCGAAGCTTATGCTAAGGCGCAGTTAGGTGCGACTTCTGAAGTGCCTAAGTCTGGTCGTGCTCTGTTGTCTGTGCGTAACAGCGACAAGAAACGGGTTGCCGACTTAGCCGCTAAGTTGATTGAGCTGGGTTATCAAATTGATGCCACCCACGGTACTGCGGTTATCCTAGGTGAAGCGGGTATCAACCCACGCTTAGTCAACAAGGTACACGAAGGCCGTCCACACATTCTTGACCGCATCAAGAACGGTGAGTACACCTACATAGTGAACACCACTGAAGGCCGTCAAGCGATTGAAGACTCACGTCAATTACGTCGCGGTGCACTGCGTTACAAAGTGAACTACACCACGACCATGAACGCAGCATTCGCCACTTGTATGGCACACGCTGCGGACGACCGCACTAACGTGACCTCAGTGCAAGAGCTGCATCAGCGCGTATTGGCTAAATAAGCCATAAGCCTCTGTCATCAAAAGGCCGGATAACTTAAGTTATCCGGCCTTTGTTTTTGCGTTAAAAGACTTACGCTCAATATTTATTGCCCAATGCGCTCGGTTTCCATTGGCGGCGCATCATTGGGCAACCAGTGGTGATAAATTTGTGCAAAGGTGCCATCGGCCTTAATGCTGATAAGTGCCTCTTTCCATTTATCGATTTCTTCACTTGGCGTTCCCTTCGAAAATGCAATGTACAGATGATTCGCACTGATAGTGTAGAGGGATTTGACATCATCAATACTCGCGCCCGCTTCGGCCAGAATACTGGGGGCGGTGAGGTTAGTATTGCACCATAAATCGATACGCTTTTTCATCAGTTGTTTAGCGCTCAGTAACGGCGTGGTAGAAGGGGCAATATTGGTAAACTGATGCTCCATTAATAATTGATCTTCCACGGAAGATCGATACACCCCCACGGCCTTCGCCTGCTTGGCATCATCAATCGAGCTAATGTTGAGTTGGCTTTCTTTTAGGGCGTAGAAGTTGATGGTCCCCGTGGCGATTGGGCCTATCATGCTGAACAGTTGTTCCCGTGCAGGCGTTCTGGTCATGGCAAACAGTACTGTATTAGGCTGCTCTGTCATGATTTTCCAGCCGCGTGCCCAGGGAACGACCTTGATGGGATCCTGATTATTCACGCGCTTTTGAATTTCTTGCACCACTTGTACCGCTAAACCATCGGGTTTACCGTCGACGGAAAAGCTAATGGGAGCCCATTCTTCGGTATAGATACTGAGGGCGGCAAGCGCCCGGTACGGAAGAATACATAGGCACGCCGCAATTAGTAAGTGTTTGATAAACTTCATTAACCACCCTAAAAATGAAACTGTTATCGGCAAGTCTCACTGCATGCTCTCAATGAAGTAAAGTTGATAAGCCCTACGCTATCAAGGAGGCTCAGAGGTATTTGTTGGTCGTGATGGCGGAGGAATGCCTTTCAGAGGCAAAGCAGGTATAGAGTGAATTCTCCCAACGAGTGCAGGAGCGGGAAGGGAAGAGAGATTTAGCAATAAAAAGAGCGCCCCAAGGCGCTCATATCTGCTGACAGTCGCGAGTTACTGGCGATACACATCTCGCAGTAGATTATCGAGGCAAGCCACAACCCGCATACTCGAGTCTTCCATAGCATGTAACTGCTTTACCATGTCAGCTAAGTTGCCTTTCTGTTTTGCAGCCAGCGCCGCTTTACCCGCATCGTGCACTGCCTTGTGGGGAGCGTCGAGGGCTTTAAAGTTGCTTAAATGCTGATAATTTTCCGCGCCAAATCCTTTGAAATACCATTGGCCCAAGCGGCATTCGGTGTGTGAATTAACGCTATGATCATGCTTTGGCTTTTCAATTAGTTGGTAAACATTACTCTTCCAGACAGCATGGTCGAGTTTAGTGGTATTTAAAAAAGAAGCGGTCGCCGCATTGTGGATCACCTGCTGCATTTTGTGGGAGCGTTGAAGTACATCTTCAACCACTTGGCCGATTTGAGTCGAGGAGGATGCAACATCGAGGGCACTGTTTTGATTGTTGTGCACAATTTCTTTGATATTCGACGCCTGTGCCACAATCTGCTTTACCAGTTTTTCAATTTGGCTACTGGCCTCGTGAGCCTTACTCGCGAGTTGTCTAACCTCGTCGGCGACCACCGCAAAGCCGCGGCCAGCCTCTCCTGCACGAGCCGCTTCAATGGCGGCATTGAGGGCGAGTAGGTTAGTTTGCTCTGAGATGCCTTGAATGGCGGAGACAAACTGATTAATCGATGAGGTAGTGTTATTCAGCTCGGTTACGGCATCCATACTGTTGGTGGCTTGCTCGTTGATGTCAGTCGCGCGGCTGCCTAAATTGGCAATTGCTACCCGTGTTTGATCAAATATTTTATCTAATTCAGACAGGGCTGCCTGTTCTTCGGTGAGTAATTCAGCGCTGCTGGCTAGGCCTTCTCTCACTGCATTTAGCATCTCGCCGCCCTGATTTTGGCAGGCGATGACTTCGCTATACAGATCAATATGCTGACGGGACTGTTGCTGCATGGCCTCGTTTTCTCGGGCCATGTTTTTTAACTCTTCAATTTCTAATTCGTGTCTGCGTTGTAGATCAATCAGCCGCTGTTTAAGCGCTTCGTTTTCTGCTTTGAGTTTGGAATGAAACCACATAAAAACCTCTAAACCTTTGTCGATATTGTTATGGCAGCAGCTTGTTCGCTCCTTAATGGGCGATTCCTGTGAGGCAGGTGTTAAATCAAAATGCGGCTAGTAAAGCGTAATCTACCCCAGCGCTTTATTCTTATCATTTTCTTAATAAACAACAAATTTATGAACTGGCGCAAATAACGGACCTCAACCAGATGGGAAGACAGAGCGATAAATTCCTTTGCCTTCCCATGGTGGTTTTAAGCTATCACAAAACTCTGTGCGTCACAGCGACATCTGACTGAAAACGCGGTGACGACTTGTTAGAGAACCATCGACCTATGCCGTCGGCAAATCGAGCAGCATAGTGGCAATACTAAAGTAAACCAGTACACCAATGATATCGGCTATTGAGGTGATAAGTGGCGCACTGGCTGAAGCCGGATCCATTTTTAACTTGCTGAGTAAAAAGGGCAGTGACATACCAATCAGGCTGCCAATGACCACCACAATTTGCATGGTCAGTGCAACGACGAGGGCGATTTCAGGGCCGCCGCGCCAGAAACCGAGCAAGGACACCGCCAGCGCCATGCTGGCACCGAGTAATCCCGCAACCCCTAACTCGCGCCCTAGCAGTGAGAGCCAATCCTTGAGTATCACTTCGCCGGTGGCTAATCCCCGCACCATTAAGGTCGCGGATTGCGAGCCTGCATTACCGCCGCTGTCGATAAGTAAAGGCAGAAAGAACACTAAAGACACATAGCTTGAAATCGTATCTTCGAAAAAGGCGATACCCGCCCCCGAGAAGATATTGCCAAAGACCAAAATCACCAACCAGACTACACGCTTACGGTAGAGTAGCCCTATGCTGGCTGTCTTTAAATTGTGCTCGATATTGCCTATGGCCGCGGTTTTGGTGAACTCGAGATCGGCCTGTGAGCTGGCAATATCCATCGCATCGTCATAGGTCACAATCCCGACCAATTGCCCCTTGCCATTGATGATGGGCAGGGCCAGCAAATCGTAATGGGCGATCATCTGCACCGCTTCTTGGCATTGGGCGTTGGCATCCAAGGCAATGGGGTTGGGCTTCATAAAATCGACCACCCGTTCTTCTGGCTGAGCCAGCAGTAATTGCCGTAGCGAGACGGTACCAATTAAGCGTCCCAACATATCAACCACATAGGCTTGATATATGGTTTCTTTGTCGGCGGTTTCCGTGCGAAGCATATCAATCGCCTGGGCGGCGGTATGTCGACTATTGAGCAAGGTATAATCCGATGTCATCGCCGCACCGACCTTGGTTTTATCGTAGGCTGCTAGGGTGCGCAGATCTTCCCGTTTAGCCTGTGCTAACACTGGCAAGAAGAGTTTTTGCTGCTCAGGTTGGAGCAGATTGTAGAGATCGGCGCGCTCATCCGCCGCCATCGTTAGTAAGAGCGACGATAGTGTGGCTTTATCAAGCTGTTGCACTAACGTGGCTTGCTGCTCCTCGCTTAAATAGCGCAGTAAATCGGCGGCAACTTTTGCCGGTGCCAGTTGCAAAAACACTAATTGCTGCGACTGACTAAAGGTGCTGAGCGCGGTGGCAATGTCCGCGGGATGGCGCTCTTTGGCCAAGGCGACCATGCTCGTGCTGTCGCGTTGTTCTAGGATGATTTGCAGGGCTAAGATGATTTGCTTAGTGTTTTTTTGGTTGTTGTTCATGTTCATAGGTCATTCTCCCAACGAGCTATTAGCCAAAGAAAAAAGTGATATCAGCACCGAATTGCTGGGCGTTTCCCTTAAGGTCATTGCCTAGGCTGAACTCGAGTTGCAACTGTCTTTTGAGTAACCATTGATAGGCAAGACGGTAGGCGTGTGCCTCGGGTGCTTTGCGATAAATTTCGCCGATCCATTGCTGATCTTCGCTCTGCGCTAAGGCAATGGCGATGCCTGCGATCAGTTGTGGCGACTGAGCCGCGTGTTGATAAAAGCCCAAATTGCTATAGAGGCGTAAATCCCGTTCCGCCATCTGATATCCCATAATGCTGAGCACTTCTGCGCCAATGGGGTGAGGATCTTGATGATGGTGTTGCAGATTAATGGACAGCGCGCTCTGCCAAGGGCCAGTGTCGATAGGCAAGGGTAATTTAATGCCCAGCTCGGTTTGCTGTTGGTTATTGCTGCTGTCTGCTTGATCTTCAACGCTTAGATGCTGATGTTCAAACCCTAAGTGCCATTCCCATTGTCCTTGGTTGCAGGTTGCCGCCGTTTTGAGTGCTGTCGCAGAGTGATCCGATCTAGGTTGTTGCCAGCCGAGTTGCAGCTCGCAGCGCTCGGCGATGCCGGGATCATCAACGTCCAGCAAAGAGGCGTTCGCTGTGACGCTAAGGCATAGCCCAAAGAGGGCCAAAGGTTGCCGGGCTAAGGTGGATGTATGTTTGATATAAGCCATAGGTAAACTCCCAAAGTAAGGGAAGCCTACTGGGGCAAAACATGCGTGAAGATGTATTCAATGGTCAGCACTTTCCCTCCAGCCAAAGGCCGGATAAAACCAATAGCCGAGCGCAAGCATAAGCTGATTGGCCATGGGTAAAGGCTTAAATTGAATATATGGGAGTGGAGTTAGGAAGCGTCACGCTACTACCCTGCCTAGCAGGTAGCAGCAAAAACATTGCGGGCTAGTGCTAGGTGTTTAATCCTGTCACTTGGACAGGGCATCTACTGTCACTTATGTGTGTGCCCACAGTGGGTCTCCGCAATGATAAAAGTGGCTAGATTCTAAACCGCGAAAACGCAAAGTCAAACCTGAGTGCCAATTCACTATGTTTATGTTTGAATTTGGTTTTTATTCTTGAGTGAATTGAGTTAGTTGGTTTTAATCTTGTTGACTGTTGGTGGTTAAATGCTCTCACCAAGTGGGTTTCTTGTTGGTTTTATGGGCTTTCTTGCCTTGGTCGCTGGTGGTAATGAGTGTGCTGTGATTGATGATCGAATCGATTTAGGTATAACCTTGGGTGTCACGCCTTAAGATGGCATCTCTTGCCTAAGTCGTTGGGAGAATAGGCCATTTTGATGCGTAAATCCGTTAAAGGCGCTGTTGATAGCATGATTTGGCTAAAGAGGAATAATACCGTGGCGCAGCATTCCCCAGAATGGTCGAGTTCGACTGAGGCAACGCAATCGAATATTAAAATTGCGACCGTGAATCTATTTAACTTTATCGAGCCGCCCTCTGCCTTTTACGATTTTGAGAATATCTATAGCCACGGCCAATGGCAGAAAAAGTGCCAGTGGTTTAGCGAGTTATTGAATCAACACCATCCGGATATTGTTGGGTTTCAGGAGGTATTTAGCCCCGAACCGTTACGCCAGCTTGCGTTGCAGCAGGGATTAACCCACTTTGCGGTGGTCGATAGTGCGACCTTGGTCAATGATTATATCTATCAAAGCCCTGTGGTGGCGTTGGCGTCTCGCTTCCCTATCCTTGAGGTACACGCTATCGAACCAGAGGCGCACTTAGTGGCGGCGATGGGCCTGTCGAGCGAATTTAGCTTTAGCCGTAAAGTGTTACGGGCGACGGTGGCGGTGCCGCAGATTGGCCCCTGTGATTGTTATGTGGTGCATTTTAAATCTAAGCGGCCGGGATTGGCTTTAGAGCCGCATCCCTTGGGCTTGTCGTTAAATGCGCCGTCGGATCTTAAGTTACACGCCGAGACTAAGCTATTAACCGAACAGGCCCTCGGGCGCTGGGCCTCGACCATGCAGCGGGGCGCCGAGGCGGCATTGCTGTTCCATGCCATACTCGCCAGAAGGCAGAGTGCCAAATATCCGGTGATCCTGATGGGGGATTTTAACGATAGTTTGTCCTTAGGTGCGTTGGATGCGTTAACCCTCCAAGGCGAAGCGCTGCACAGTAACGATATTAAAGCTGCTGGGCTTGGGCATTTATCCGATGCAGCATTAGCGCAAGTGTTTGCCCACTATCGATTACAAGATGCTTATGAGCTGTTTATCGAAGCCAATTTAGCCGATAACGCCGTCCATTACCGTGAGCATAGGGCGCCCACCCATTACTATGGCCCTAAAGGATCAGTGCTGGATTATGTGTTGCTCTCCAATGAGTTTGATGCCAGCGATAGCCGCAGTTTGGCGCAGGTGGTGGATTATCAGACCTGCGATAGACACTTAGTCAGGCCCGAATATGAGCGCGATGCCTATAGTACCGACCATGCCCCCGTGATGGTGGAATTGGCACTGCGGCGTTAGCGGTTCGAGCCGCTGTTTGTGTATAGAGACTGATGCCTTAATCGTTTGGCTGAACACTCAATATCAAACCTAATTGAAACCAAGCTTGCAGCGCTTGCAACAGCTGCTGCATGGCCTCTTCTGGCGTAAAAAACGCCAACATCAATTCGCATTGCTCGGCAATATTGGCGCCATGAATAAATCCTTGAATTAAGGCTAATTGGTATTCTGCGAGGGAGATAAATTCTGTTAAACGGCTTTCACCGCGCCAGAGTAACCAAGCGCGTTTACCTTGATAATTGGGCGTGGGTGGGACTTGTTGATGCTTTAAGGCTTGCCAGGTTTCGACCGCATTGCTGGCACACTCAAAAAGCTGCACGCTGGGGTGAAAACGCAGTTGGCAATAGGGCCAAGCATCGGCGGGTAAGGATTGCAGCGCCGCAAAACTTGCGCGCTGTGCATCCTTGGCATCGAAGGCATTGAGTAGGCGGCGCTCGAATCTCGCGATATCGCTGATAATTGGATACTGACTAAAAAAAGCGTCGCTGGCTAAGTAGTCGGGCAGGGCATCGGCAAATTGGCGTAACGAGGTAAAACGTGAGGGCTGGTGGGCGATATAGCCATTGGCCATGCGCGCAAATAAGTCATCGCCCAAATACAGACCGAGTATTTCATGGTCGGTATCGAGGACTTCGGTTAAGCGAATGCGATAGGCATTGGCGTAAATCTGCATGCGGATATCACGGCCGACGCCGCCTTGCTCGGCAACTTTGTCACTAAAGGATTTCTCTATGGTTTCTGGTATTGGCGTTTGGGCGGCGCTTGCCAGCAGATAATCCATAAATTGCTGTTGGATCTCGCGAAGTTGACTCATGCTACCGTCTCCTGCCGCGGTCTGTAAACCAGAGGATGGGACTCACCTAAGCTGGTGCGGGCGATGTTGCGGGCAATTGCTAACTCGGCTTCTAATGTATTAAATTCGGGGATGTTGGCATCGCGCTCGATCATAGTGCTGACGCCACCAAAGCGGGTTAATGCCTGTCGATACAGCTCCCAGACACTGGGGCAAACGTCGTGATCATGGGTGTCGATAACATAGTCGCCGTAATCCGAGTGGCCCGCTAAGTGAAATTGTTGCACCCGATTAGGCGCGATTTGCAGCAGATAATCCTCAGGGGGAAACTGATGGTTACGGGCGCTGACATAGATGTTGTTGATATCTAACAGCAATAGGCAATCAGCCTCCTCGGCTACTGCGTTAACAAATTGCCACTCATTCATGGTCGAATCTTGGTAGGACAAATAGCTGGAGACGTTCTCCATCAGAATGCGGCGGCCTAAAAAGTCCTGCACTATGCCGATGCGCTCGGCCACGTGTCTTACGGTTTCTTCGGTGTAGGGTAGGGGCAGTAAGTCATGGCTATTGATACCGTGGATGGCGGTCCAGCAAATATGATCGGAAATCCATTGGGGTTGTACTTCATTCGCGAGTTGTTTAAGCGCCTTGAGATAATCCATATTCAGCGGATCTGTGCTGCCGATGGATAAAGAAACGCCGTGCATCACCAGCGGATAACGCTCGGCAATCTCATTCAGGTAATAGCGGGGTTTTCCGCCCGCGACCATAAAGTTTTCCGAGAGTATCTCGAACCAGTCGACCTCGGGTTGATGCCTAAGCACATGGTCGAAGTGCTGGGTTCGCAGCCCTAAACCAAAACCTAGGGTGGGGTGAGTGAGACGCTGTTTATCCATGTATCAACCTCATGATGACTGAGTGGCTGAAGCGGCCCAGATACCGACCGCTTATTCCTCTGTACCAAGCTTGCGGGCAAGTCTTAAGCGCCGACCTTGCCACCTAAGTCGCCACAGGCTTTGGCTGGGGTGGCCACAAAACCACTGCCTTTGCAGCTGGCGTGTCCGGCGCAGGCATTGTCTGCGGTTTTACAGTCGTTATGGCCTTTGCATGTATTGATGCCATAGCAGTGCACTAACTCGGTATTGGCGATTTTGCCCACCCAATCATCGGCCACTTTGCCACCGACATCGCCACAACTCTTGGATGGCATAGCCACAAATCCACTGCCTTTACAGCTGGCGTGTCCAGCGCAGGCGTTATCTGCGGTTTTACAGTCGTTATGGCCTTTACAGGTATTCACGCCATAACAGTGAACGAGGTCGCTACTGTCGGCGCTGGTCATAGGTTCTGCTGCATTCACTTGGCTTGCCATACCGGCCATGGCCATAGCAAGTGCTGCACCTGAAAGTGCGGTTTGGGCTTTCTTATTCATGGTATCTTCCTTTGCATTCTGACTACATGAGTCATCTTGTTGATTAGCTTGCTTTTATAACGACAGCACCAATAGGCAGCATATAAAGCGGATGGATAAACACAGGAATAAGCCTAGTTGCTTGTGTAGCTTTTGCTTAAGTCCTGTTGCTGGGATAAGACCTTAAGGGGCGAGAATATCTTTCAGCGAAATACTGTTTATCTCGTCGAAAATCGTGCTGGCTTGCCAAAAATCGGCTGTGACAAGTGGGTTTTGCGGCGAAAACTAAGCTATGATCGCCATCACTTAGCGCGGCACTATTGCGCGTTGTTGACGGTGGACACGCGTTGTTTACGGTGGATGGCTCGCGCTCAAACGATATTAGGTATATTATCCGCTTCCATTTTTTGAAGACGGCGCCTGGCGAACTTAACGCAGTTTGTTGTGGCGGTTCAATTTAGCAAGGCGGTACTTTTTTAAGGCGGTACTATGGCAGTCAGAATCAAACTTAAACCCGGTCGCGAAAAGTCCCTTGAGCGTCGTCATCCTTGGGTCTTTTCCAACGGGATCCACAACGTAAAAGGCAAACTCGAGCCGGGCGATACCGTCGATGTGGTTGCCCATGATGGCCATTGGTTGGGCCGTGGTGCTTGGTCTCCTGAGTCTCAAATCCAAGTGCGGATTTGGACTTTTGATCGCGAAGAAGAAATTGACCGTGAGTTTTTTAAGCGCCGTATTCTGCGTGCCCAAGCGGGACGCGACGATCTCATTCGTGAGCAAGGCTTAACCGGTTACCGCTTAATTGCCGCCGAGTCCGATGGTCTGCCCGGTATCACCATTGATAAATACGCTAATGTGTTGGTCTGCCAATTGCTAAGCATGGGCGCCGATGTATGGCGTGACACTATTGTCGATGTGCTCGCCGAGCTGTATCCCGATTGCGCGATTTACGAGCGCTCAGACGTTGATTCCCGTAAGAAAGAAGGCTTAGCTTCCACCATGGGACTGCTCCATGGCACGCTGCCTGAAATGCCCGTTATCATTGAAGAAAACGGTATCAAGATTGCCGTCGATGTGACTAAGGGCCATAAGACTGGTTTTTATCTCGACCAGCGCGACAACCGTGCCATGGCCGCGCGGTTTGTGAAGGGCAAATCGGTGCTGAACTGTTTTTGCTACACGGGCACCTTTGGTTTGTATGCTGCTAAGGCGGGCGCCGCCAGCATTGAAAACGTCGACGTGTCGGCGCTTGCCCTCGATACCGCGCGTTTGAACATGCGAGTCAATGGCTTAAATGATGACAATGTGCATTACAACGAAGCCGATGTGTTTAAGCTATTACGCCAGTACCGTGATGAGGGTAAAACCTTCGATGTGATCGTACTCGACCCGCCAAAGTTTGCCGACAATAAGTCGCAGCTCAATGGCGCCTGTCGTGGCTATAAAGATATCAATATGATTGCGTTGCAATTATTAAATCCGGGCGGGGTGCTGTTGACCTTCTCTTGCTCGGGATTAATGCCCGCGGATCTGTTCCAAAAAATCGTTGCCGATGCGGCACTGGATGCTAAACGTGAGATCCAATTTATCGAGCGTTTAAGCCAAGCGAGCGATCACCCGATTGCCAGCGCCTTCCCAGAAGGCTTTTACCTCAAGGGCTTAGTGGCCCGAGTGTGGTAATCGCTTAATGGCCTTAGTGTCATAAAAAATGAGGGTCATAAAAAATGCCAGTGCAGTTGCACTGGCATTTTTGTTTCTCGCATGGGAGTCTTTCGACTCACCTTGCCTTAAGCGGTAAAGGTTTTCACGCCTTCAGGGGTGCCAACCAATAACACATCGGCGCCGCGTTTCGCGAATAGACCGTTGGTCACTACGCCGACGATGGCGTTGATCTTCTCTTCTAATTCCTTAGGATTGATGATCTTAAGGTTGTAAACGTCGAGGATCACGTTGCCGTTATCCGTGACAACGCCTTCACGGTACACTGGGTCGCCGCCGAGTTTGACGAGTTCACGGGCCACGTAAGAACGCGCCATTGGGATCACTTCAACGGGCAGAGGGAATTCACCCAAAATATCCACTTGTTTAGTGTTATCCACGATACAGACAAACTTTTCAGCTACAGCCGCAACGATTTTCTCGCGGGTTAATGCTGCACCGCCGCCTTTGATCATGTCCATATTGCCGTTGATTTCATCGGCACCATCGACATACACAGATAATTTATCGACGCTGTTTAAGTCATAAACTGGGATGCCAAGGGCTTTCATCTTTTGGGTTGAGGCTTCTGAGCTTGATACCGCACCTTCAATATCGGCCTTCATGGTGGCGAGGGCATCGATAAAGTGATTGACGGTTGAGCCTGTGCCTACACCCACAATGCTGTCTTTCTCAACGTATTTGAGAGCAGCCCAGCCAGCGGCTTTTTTCATTTCATCTTGAGTCATGTTGACATCCTGTAATGGCAAATGAGTAAAAATTCTGGGCTTAGTATACTCTTTTCCATCAAAGTGTGTGGTGCTATTGCACTGTAGCTGTGATCTTGGGCGGTGATCTTATGCAGTGTTCGGCTTAATGTGCTTACAGATTTAATCACTAAGCGAACTCGTTAAAATAAGTGATGTGCCTAAGATAAAGTCCATTTCTCTATTGACGATTCGCTATGCGGGCTTAATCTAACTAAGTTACTATGGTAAAAGCAGAATTGGCGAAAGCAGAATTGATAAAAACAGCATTATTTGTTTAAGGGAGCATGTATGGCAGGGGCGAGTTTATTAACCTTACTCGACGATATTGCATCCATTTTGGATGACGTGGCGGTGATGAGTAAGGTCGCGGCCAAGAAAACCGCCGGGGTATTAGGGGACGATTTGGCCTTAAACGCCCAGCAAGTGACAGGCGTGAGTGCCGACCGTGAATTACCCGTGGTCTGGGCGGTCGCCTTAGGCTCGTTTCGCAATAAATTGATTTTAGTGCCAGCGGCCATGTTGATCAGCGCCTTTATTCCTTGGGCGGTGACGCCCTTGTTGATGTTCGGTGGCTTGTTTTTATGTTTTGAAGGCTTTGAGAAATTACACCACAGCTATAGCCATCGCAAAGACAAACATGCGGAGCAGGCCGAATCGGACTTACCCGAAATAAGCGATCTGGCGGCCTATGAGAAGGAAAAAGTGAAGGGCGCAATTCGCACCGACTTTGTGTTGTCGGCAGAAATTATCGCCATCACTTTAGGCATAGTCGCGGATAAGTCGCTGACGACGCAATTTTTTACCCTCGCCATTATCGGTATTGTGATGACCATAGGCGTTTATGGTTTGGTGGCGGCGATTGTCAAAATGGACGATGCGGGTTTGTATCTGAGCCAGCGTCAGGGCGAGTCGAGCTTTACTCGCTTTAATCGTAAGTTGGGTTTTGGCTTACTGAGTGCGGCGCCCGTGTTGATGAAGAGCTTAACCATTATCGGTACTGCTGCTATGTTTATGGTGGGCGGCGGCATTCTAACCCATGGATTACATTGGGTCGGCGAGCAAATCCACCATGCCGAGCAATTTGTGGAAACCATTGCCGTTGTCGGCCCAGTGCTTGGGTTACTGACGCCGAGCATTCTTAACGCGCTCTTTGGCATCGCGGCGGGCGCTGTGGCGGTACTGCTGATGACTGGGTTCCAAAAGCTACGTAGCTGATCCGTTTTTGATCCTTTATTGCTGATCAGCTAACCCGAGTTGCGCAAGTGCTAAGGTGCTCGCGGCGATTATTTCAACGCTCAAGGACGAAGTATGCAATTAATGCGTTATTGCCTTTCTCCCAATAAGTTGGCTTGGTTGCGTCAGGAATTAGGCGAACATGCCGACGAGCTTATCGCGGCGATGGATAAAGCGGGGAGTCAATATCTGGCTGGGTTAGCCGAGTCCCAAGCGGGAGACTTATCGGCAGGCGATTCGCAACTTAAGTTCCAATGGTTTCAGCAAAAACTCGCCTTAACGACGCGATTAACGGATGCCGAGCTGGCAAACCTCGTACCACTGTCGCTGGTGGATATAAAGGGCGAAATGCGGGGCGAAATGCGGGTGGAATTAGTCACGCCCGATACGCTTGCCACCGCATTACAACAACTTAGCCGTGAATCCGTGCTGGGGTTTGATACCGAAACGCGGGCAAGCTTTGAGCCGGGTGTTCAACATCCATTGAGCTTAGTGCAATTGGCGACCTCAGATACCTGCTATTTATTTCAGCGGGCGGTATTGGGTGAGAGGCTCGCCGAGCTTAAACCTTTGCTCGACAATGAGCAGATCCTCAAAGTGGGGATTGGATTAAGGGGCGATGGTCAAGCACTGAAACGGGATTGGGATATTCAGGTTTCTCCTCGACTCGATTTGAATTGGGCGATGGCGCAGCTCGGCGCTGGGAAGGAAATGGGGACGCGGCAATTGGTGGCGGCATTACTGCATAAACGTATCGATAAACCTAAAAAAATTACCCTCTCGAATTGGCAACAGGTGCCTTTATCCCAAGCGCAAATTCAGTACGCCGCCCTCGATGCATTGGCGGCAAACCTCTGTTTTTGGCAGTTAATCGACAAGCTGCAAGGTTTTTATGGCAAAACGACTGTCGGTAATAAACCCTTATTGCCGCCGAGTTTAGCCACACGACTCGCGAGCTATTTTCATCCAGCTTAAGACTTGAGATAAGGTCGCGAAGATAAGGATTAGGGGGCAAGAGATGTTGGATGCGATTTGTGTACTCACAACCGAGGCTGCGGCAGAGCACGCTTCGTCGCCATTACGACTCAATCCTCATGCTCAGGCCGGTGTCACCTACAGTGTGTTCAAGTTTCAGCAGTTACCCGAGGCTGAGATTGAGCGTTTGCGCCAGCATTTATATTGCCCCGCCTGCTACGGCAAAGCCTATTTTCGTAAAGCATCTAAGGATGGTAGGGCCGCCTGTTTTGGCTCCCGTTACCATGAGCTCGATTGCATCGAATTTAATCCGTCGGCGCAAAAGTCCCGTGAAGAACAAGATGCCCTCGAAGTGCAGCAACAACTGCTCGACGCCGATGCCTTGGTTATCGATTTTTCGCTTAATCCCAGTAATAAGAAACCATCTAACTCAGCGCACAAAATCAAGGCTCCCCAAGAGCAAGAGGTTGGAGCCAAAAGTGAACTTGAAAATGATACCGAGCCATTAGTGTCAGTACAGGAGCCCAGAGCTGGCTATCAAGTGGTGGCCGATAAACCCGAAGTAGCAATCACGGCAATGCGTACTCCGAGCCAAGGGCTAGAAAAGTTACTCCATAGCCTGCTGCGCGGCTCCGAACTGGCGACTTCGGATCTTTGGGTTTACACCGATGATGAGCGTAAGTACCGCTGGCGGGCGAAGAATTTGTTTGTGAATTTTGCCGATGCGGATCCGACGGATAACAAACCCCATATGTACTGGGGCACTATCTCCCATAGTGACCCGACCTTATCTTGGCTCAATCCCGCCGACAGTAAAGACATAGGTATTCCTATCGAGGCTATCAAAACCAAACTGTTTAAGCGCTTTAATATCGAAGATAAACGGGATTTAGAGGGCGCAGGGCTTATCCTGTTTGGTAAGTGTTTTTGGAATAAGGATAAGACCCGCAAAATTATCCAGCTTTGGGACAATGATTTGCGGCGGATTTTTATCTCAACCCTTGATGATTAACCATCAGCGAGGGGATTTAGTCGCGAGAGTATGGGACGCACTGCGCTTAAATTCATCTTTTAAGGCATTTTCACGACTCTTTTGTTATTTTTTTACCATAGAGAGAGCATCATTTCTTAATGTTTACTCAGTTGCTGGCGGTTTTTTTACGTTCAGCACTGAGCTTACATGCTGACTTTTTCAGCTTTATGCCAATTAAATCAACAGTAGATGGCAAACTTGTTTGAAAATTCCTCAGTTAATTAAGTTTGTCATAAAAAGTCCTTTACCTTTGAGAGTGCTTTTAGCATAATGCCCCACGTCAACAGGGGTGTAGTTCCAATTGGTAGAACAGCGGTCTCCAAAACCGATGGTTGCGGGTTCGAGTCCTGCCACCCCTGCCAAATAAAACAACGGCTTGCATAGAAATATGCGAGCCGTTTTATTTTGCGCGCGATAAATTTTCTCACCGCATTTGCTTACATTTGTTAAGTAAAGGTATTTGCAACTTTCGTAGTGTCTAACATACAATCGCAAGCCCTTTGGTTTGAGGATGTATGGTTTGAGTTCTGTGATGCAAACAAGGCGCAGATTAGCACTATGGCTTGCCGCCATCTTAGTGTTGCTGTCTGTTGCGTTTGCGGTGCACAGTGTTTCCCACCTCAATGATGATACCAAGGCCCACTGCGCGCTGTGTTTGCATCAGCATCAATTGCAGCATGCCCTCTCATACTCTCCTTTAGATTTTCAAGTTGCTCAACAGGGTGTTATCTCGGTTGAGTTTGATGTTATTTCCTTTAAGACGCCATTTAGGTGCTACTTCCATAGCCGCGCGCCGCCGCTCACAGCCTAACTCCTGCTTTTTATCTATTTCTCTTATTTTTCGAGCGCCTTGGCTTAACCAAGGTGCCCGATGCTGTTTATTTTTGGAGTGAAAATGGCTGTTTATGTGAGCCACAAGCGCTCGGCATTAGTGCTGGGCGTGGCGTTATTGGCGTTGGATGTGAGTGTTCCCCTATTGGCCGCCGAGGTTGTGCCAACTGATACCGCGGGACTTAATGACGACGATATCGAGCGTTTAAGCATTCATTATCGTCAGGCCTACCGCGGCAATGTGCCAGCTACAGAGCTGCCCCAAGCGATTACTGTGCTGGATGAGCAACTGATTAAAGATACTGGGCTGACGCGTTTTCAAGACTTATTGGATTATTCCGCCAGTGTCGCACGGCAAAACAACGGTGGTGGGCTGTGGGATAGTTTTTCGTTACGGGGCTTTCCTGGGAATGAAAACATGCCATCGGGCTATTTAATCAATGGTTTTAATGGTGGCCGAGGATTCAGTGGTCATAGAGATCTATCGAACGTGGCCTATGTGGAAATCCTCAAAGGCCCGGGTTCGGCGCTTTATGGACGCTCGGAGCCGGGTGGCACTGTGAATATTGTGACTAAAAAGCCGCAGTACGAGGCGCAAGGCTATTTAAAAGCGTCTGCGGGGAGTTTCGATCAATATCGGTTGGAAGGGGATTTTACCTCTGGGCTGACCGATACCTTGGCCTTTAGGATCAATGGCGCTTGGCAGGAGCATGACAGTTTTCGCGATTACGTGTTTAGCGATAAAAAAATCGTCACACCATCGCTGCGCTGGCAATTGTCGGATAGGTCATCGCTCCTGTATGAGGTTGAATATCTTAAGCAAGAACAGTTATTTGACCGTGGTGTAGTGGTACTCAATAACGACTTTAATACTGTGCCCCGTTCGCGTTACTTGGGCGAGCCCAACGATGGGCCAACTAAAGTAGATGCGACTGGGCATCAGCTTACCTATGAGTATGAATTAAATGAGGATTGGTCGCTTACCGCGGGTTATAACTATCGCGATTCGAGTCTGAATGGCTACTCATCGGATGCCGAATTAGCAAGGGGACGTCAATCCTTATATGACGATGGCCGTACTCTGACGCGGCAGCATCGCTATCGAGATTACGCCTCAGAGGATCATTCAGTGCGTGCCGAACTCAGCGGCCAGTTTGATACCGGCAGCATAAGACACAATCTGCTGCTCGGGACGGATGCCTATCATTATCGACTAAAAACGGGACTCTACCGTTATCGAGGCCAGAAGGGCGCCTATGCTATCGATATCTTTACGCCCCAATATGGCGCGGCTCAGCCTGAGGTCAGTCTGCTGTATGAAAACCGAGAGACTCAAGATGCCTGGGGCGCCTATTTACAGGATCAATTGGAGTTAACCGAGCACTGGAAACTGCATTTAGGGTTAAGGTTTGACCGTTATTCCCAAGAAATCGCAGAGCAGGTCAACGCGAGTCTGTCGGGTCAAAGCGATAACAGAGTCAGTCCGAAAGTCGGATTAGTGTACCAATGGTCTGAGGCCTTAAGTGTTTACGGCTCCTATTCGGAAGGATTCTTACCGCTTTCAGGCACTGATTATGCGGGTAATCCCTTCGAGCCAGAGGAGAGCAAATCCGTCGAGTTAGGGGTTAAGTTCAACAGCACTTGGTTTGAGTTACCCGTCAATGGTAGTTTGGCTTGGTTTGATGCGCAAAAGAGCAATATCTTGACCTCTGATCCCGTCAATGTCGGCTTTTCGGCGACCCTTGGTGAAGCCAAGAGCACTGGGATTGAATTGGATATCGCGGCCGAATTGACCGAGAGCTTACAAGCGACCTTGTCCTATGCCTACCTGAATACCCGCACGGCGAACGACAGCCTGAATCTAGATTGGGGCGTGTTAATTCCGGCGGGAAGTCCGCTGGTCAATGTGCCAAAACACACGGGCAGTATCATTCTCAAACAGGACTTAAATGAACTATCTATCGACGGTCATTTAGGGCTGAGTTGGCGTTATGTGGACTCACGCTTAGGTGATTCGGCCGATCCGAGTTTTCAATTACCAAGTTATCAGTTACTTGGAATGTTCTTTACTACTCGGCTTGGTGAAAACCTAAGTCTCGCGCTCAATGTCGATAACCTGCTGGATGAGCACTATATCGCCAGCAGTTATTCGGCGCTGTGGGCCGTGCCGGGTGAGCCACGTAACGTTAAAGTGAGTGTTAGCTATGAATTCTAATGTCACAGTGACACCCATGGCTTCGTCTGTGACGCCTCAGCTGCAAGGGCGTCAGCGAATCAATAGCATCGACATGATGCGCGGCTTAGTGATGCTGATTATGTTGCTCGACCATGTGCGGGAGCGGTTTTTCCTGCATATGCAGGTGAGCGACCCAATGGATTTAAGCACAACCAACTGGGCGCTGTTTGTCAGCCGTTTTGCAGCGCACTTTTGTGCGCCGGTGTTCGTCTTTTTAACTGGAGTCTCGGCCTGGCTTTACGCCAATCGTGGCTATGGCGAGCCGCGCTCTGCGCGCGAGTTTTTAATCAAGCGCGGACTATTCTTAATCGCCCTCGAAGTATTGGTGATTAATGTCTCATGGATGGGCAATTATCACACCCTGTGGTTGCAGGTGATTTGGGTGATAGGACTGAGCATGTTGGCTCTCGCGGCATTAATCAAGCTCCCAAGGCTATGGATGGCATTACTCGGGCTATTGATTGTCTTTGGCCATAACCTATTGTCGCCTATCCATTTTACGCCAGACGAGTGGGGCTATAGTCTGTGGACGATATTGCATGACCGAGGTTATTTGATTGCCGAGGGCGAGCTTAAGCTGAAGATAAGTTACCCAGCGCTACCATGGATTGGCGTGATTTTATTGGGCTATGTAGCTGGCCCCGTCTTTGGCCGAGGGAGTGATGCGTGGCAGCGTCAGCAAAAATTAATACTGTTAGGGCTTGGCTGCGCTCTGCTGTTTGGCTTGCTGCGTGGGTTCAATCTCTACGGCGAGACGCTGCCTTGGCAGTTTGGCGATACCCTAGGTCAAACCTTAATGTCGGTATTTAATCTAACTAAGTATCCGCCATCACTGAGTTTTTTGTTGGTGACCTTGGGCGGGATGTTCTACGGCTTAGTAGTGTTTGAGCGCTATTTTGCGACAGGCAGAGTATTAGGTTGGATGGGGCAGAGGTTAGCAGTGTTTGGCTCAGTGCCCATGTTCTTCTATATCTTGCACTTATATGTGCTGCTGTTGCTGTACTCGCTGGCTAAATGGGTATTTGGCGCAAACCATGGGGAGCTTTTTGGTGTAGCGCATATGGGGTGGATATGGCTGATAAGCTTAGTCTTGATCCCTTTGCTCTATTATCCCGTGCGCTGGTTTAGCCGTTACAAAGGACAGAGTCAGCAGGCTTGGCTTAAGTATCTCTAAATTGGCTTTACCCTAAAACAATGCCCAATAAAAATGGCCGAGCGCGTGACTGCTTGGCCATTTGGCTTGGGGATGATGAAAGGGTTATTCGCTTAATAAGCTACGTAACATCCACGCATTTTTCTCATGGAGTTGAATGCGCTGGGTGAGTAAATCTGCCGTTGCCTCATCGTTAGCTTGGCTAACCAAGGGATAGAGCGCTCGAGCGTTTCGGATCACCACTTCTTGGTCACTTAACAGTTCACGGATCATGGTTTCGGCTTTAGTGACACCTTCATCTTCACGGATTTCAGTCAACTTGGCATAGGCCGAATAGGAGCCTAAGGCTCTTGCGCCTAATGCGCGAACTCGCTCGGCGATTAAATCGACCGCTAAGGCAAGCTCGGTATATTGCTGTTCAAACAATAAGTGCAAGCTAGTGAACATAGGGCCTGTGACGTTCCAGTGGAAGCTGTGGGTCTTAAGGTAAAGGCTGTAGCTATCGGCCAATAACTGATTTAACCCAGCAGCGATTTCTTCTCTGTGACTCTGGTTGATGCCGATGTTAATCATGGAAATTCCTCCTATTGTCCTACTTGATGGGGATAGCTTATCAAATGAGCTAAACATCTAAAGCGGTTAAAATAGATTTTATAAATCGAATTTGCAGATTGAAGTCTGTGGCTTAATTAGGATTTTGGGATGGATTTGTATGAGGACTTGCCTCGAGACAATAACATTCAGCCTATTTAGCTGGTATCCTTATGCGGTGTCAGAGCCTAATGAAACCCCAATCACCCCATGAATAAATCAGCCTATTTAGCCGCAATGGAGATTACTCCCTGGCAGCTTCGTGATACTAAAGTGCGACCTTATCAAGTGGTTTGGGATGCAGATGAGATGACGCCTGCCGCCGAGCCTTTAGTCGAAACTGTGCTCGGATTAATTGGCATCAGTAAGGACGACTGTGAGTTCAACACTGAGCCACATAAGGGCAAAACCGTCGTCTGGGATTTACGCCGCCACAGGGTTAGGCCCAGAGTGGCTTGGTTAGTGTCGGATCCCTTAGCGGACTTACTGTCTCGTAGTGAGGCAAAGCGTGCCTTATGGACGCAGATTTGCCAGTGGCGTGAGCAGCAATTAACGGCCTAAGCCTCTATTGGTCGTGCCCTGTATACATTATCTTAAGTTGCCTTTTTATTTGGATTTTCCTGTGAGTCATCAAGTCCTTAAAACCCTTAGTGAATCGTTGCAAATTGTGCTCCTGACGCCAACGGATGTAAGCCAAATGGCGCGCATTGAGGCGAGTGCCCATTCCCATCCTATGAGTGAGAATAATCTTGCCGACTGTTTTGGCCACTTGTACCGCGTTATTGGGTTAATGCAAAACGATGGCGAGTTGCTCGGTTTTGCGATTGTGCAGCAGATTGTCGATGAGGCAACGCTGCTGGATATTTGTTTGCCGCCGGAGCAACAAGGGCGAGGATACGGGCATCTGCTACTCACGGCGGTTATCGACGGCGCTAAGGTTGCCAAGGCTGTGGTGCTGATGCTGGAGGTTCGTGAATCAAACCTTGCGGCGCGCGCGCTCTATCAGAAACGGGGCTTTATCGAAACCGGTCGTCGCAAAGGTTATTATCCTTTGGCTGACGGCAAGGAAGATGCGATTTTGATGGATTTAGCCTTAAGCGAAACGGCTTAAGGTTTTAGAAGAAGATAAAAAAAAACAGCGCCTTAGCGCTGTTTTTTTATGGGGTTAATAAAGCGAAGATTACTTCACTTCTTTACCTTGAGCTTGCAGGTCGGCATGGTAGCTTGAACGTACTAATGGACCACAGGCGGCGTGAGTAAAGCCAAGCTCGTCGGCAAGGACTTTAAGCTCATCGAACTCGGCTGGCGACACATAACGCTCAACCGGTAGGTGGAACTTAGACGGTTGCAGATATTGGCCTAAGGTCAACATTTCGACCTTGTGCTCACGTAGGTCACGCAGCACTTGAGCGATTTCCTCGTTGGTTTCACCTAGACCCATCATCAGTCCCGATTTTGTCGGTACATTGGGGTGACGCTCTTTAAAGCGCTTCAGCAGGTCGAGTGACCATTGATAGTTCGCACCCGGACGCGCTTTGCGGTAATGCATAGGCGCAGTTTCGAGGTTGTGGTTGAACACATCAGGCGGCTCGGTCGACAGAATGTCGAGGGCGGCGTCGATACGACCACGGAAATCGGGCACTAAGATTTCAATCTTAATTTCAGGATTGAGCTTACGGATCTCACGGATACAGTCGGCAAAGTGTTGGGCACCGCCATCACGCAGGTCATCGCGGTCAACCGAGGTGATAACCACGTATTTTAGCTTCATATCACGAATGGTTTGTGCCAGTTTGACTGGTTCTTCCGCATCAGGCTTGAGTGGACGACCGTGGGCCACGTCGCAGAATGGGCAGCGGCGAGTACAAATTGCGCCCAAAATCATAAAGGTCGCGGTGCCGTGGTTAAAACATTCTGCCAAGTTAGGGCAAGAAGCTTCTTCACAGACCGAGTGCAGACCGTTCGAACGCAATGCTTGCTTGATCTCGAGAATGCGTTGGTTAGATGCGGGCAGTTTGACCCTTAACCAATCGGGTTTGCGTAACATGGTTTCGCGCTCAGAGGGCACGATTTTAACCGGAATGCGCGAGACCTTATCGGCATCTCTTAATTTGACTCCGGGTTGTAAACGTTCAGGCCTATTCATGACGCTGCTAATCCTTGATGATGAACTAGTTGTTGGTAGCCCAATAGTTGGCTAAGGGTAATAATGAGTTGGTCGCCTGCTTCTATCACGGTTTGTGGGCCGCCCAGTTCCTTGCATTGCACCATTTCAAGCCCAGCATAACCGCAAGGGTTAATACGGCGAAACGGCGCCAGATCCATATCGACATTCAGTGCTAAGCCGTGGAAGGAGCAGCCTTTACGAATGCGAAGCCCTAAAGAGGCAACTTTGCGCTCATCCACATACACGCCCGGCGCATCGGCCTTGGCGTAGGCATTGATATCGTATTTGGCGAGCATATCGATAATGCTTTGCTCGATATGGGTCACGAGCTGACGGACGCCAATCTTGCTGCGTTTAATATCGAGGAGAGGGTAGACAACTAATTGTCCCGGCCCGTGGTACGTCACTTGGCCGCCACGATCAACTTGGATCACGGGAATATCACCCGGATTCAAAATATGTTCGCTTTTACCTGCTTGGCCTTGGGTAAATACGGGTGGATGTTCAACGATCCACAGTTCGTCTGGGCTATCGCTGTTACGTGTGTCGGTGTAATGCTGCATCGCATGCCACACAGACTCGTAATCCTGTTGTCCCAGATGCCGAATATGCAAAGTGGTGTCTTGCAAGGGCAACCTCTCCCCTAGAATTGAGTGGCGCTATTATACGCCTCTTGACCATAAATGTAAGACAGATCACATTTCATGGCCTTGAGGAATACTTATAGTACGCGGCGTACGCCTTCGATACCGGCAAGCTCAGTGTACAGTGTCTCAATATGATCTTTGCTGGTCACTGTGACGCGGATAGTCACTGAGTAGTAGCTACCTTTGCTTGAGGCCTTAACTGTGGGTGAATAATCACCAGGGGCGTGTCTTTGCACTACGGCAACGACTCTGTCGGTCAGGGCTTCGTGGGCATCGCCAACCACTTTGAATGGGAAGGCGCAGGGGAACTCCATGAGTTCATCAAATTTCGTGTTTAACATAGTGGTGCTCTATAACCATTTTAATGGGAACTATATGGTGACGATTATACCCGATTCAAGGGCGATACTCCCCCAAAAACAACTAAGCCACCCGAAGGTGGCTTAGTTTTTGTGATTCCGATTAGCTAAACCAACCAGAAAACAGTTGCTTAAAGTAATCAACTAATTTGCTGAACCAGCTGCCTTCGTTGACTTCTTGCAGGGTAACCAGCGGGAATTGCGCAATATCTTTGCCATCTAACTGGAAGTATAAGCGGCCAACGGTTTCACCTTTTTTCAGTGGTGCATCCAGTGGCTTAGTCAGTTCGAAGTTGGCTTTTAAGTCTTTTGCACGGCCACGACTGATGGTGATTGGAGTATCAGTAGCAACACCTAAATCGACAGTGCTCTTATCGCCGTACCAAATTTGTTGGGTCACGAAGCTGTCGCCCGCCTTGTAAGGGGTTACTGTTTCGAAGAAACGGAAACCATAGGTCAGCAGCTTTTTACTTTCGGCTTTACGGGCGGCTTCACTCTGGGTGCCCATGACCACTGAAATTAAACGCATACCGTCTTTGGTGGCAGATGCAACTAAGTTATAACCCGCGCCAGAGGTGTGGCCGGTTTTGATACCGTCGACATTCATGCTGTTATCCCACAGCAGACCGTTACGGTTATATTGCTTGATACCGTTGAAGGTATAATATTTTTCGCTGTAGACACGGTATTCTTCAGGCACGTCACGGATAAGTGCGGCACCTAATAACGCCATATCGTAGGCGGTTGATTTGTGGTTTTCTGAGTCTAAACCGTGGGAGTTTTCGAAGTAGCTGTCACGCATGCCAAGCTGCTTCGCCCATGAGTTCATCATGTCAACGAAGGCGCCTTCGGTGCCAGCAATGTGTTCGGCCATGGCCACACAGGCATCGTTACCCGATTGGATGATGATGCCGCGGTTTAAGTCGGAAACCTTAACGGTTTTACCCACTTCGATGAACATTTTTGATGAGTCAGAGAAGTTCTTTGACCAGGCATTTTTACTGATGGTCACATCATCATCTGGGGATACGTTACCGGCTTTGATTTCTTGACCAATCACATAACTGGTCATCATCTTCGTTAAGCTGGCTGGGTTTAAGCTTTCGTAGGCATTTTCTTCGGCAATGATTTGGCCCGAGTAATAATCCATCAAGACGTAAGCCTTGGCGGCAACTGTAGGTGCATCAGGGGTAACAATCGGCTGCGCAGCATAAACAGGAAGAGAAACACTCGAAATTAGCAGCAATGTTTTAATGGGACTTTTTACAAAATTCATCATTAACTTAGCACGTCTTTTTGGTTGTATTGAAAGAAAAGGCAAAATAGTTTCGCGAGTATACCACCCTTCGACAAAGGTTTTCAGTGAAGGTTCCTTCATCTGGGGTATTTTTAAGCTAAATCTATATCTTATAGTGAGCGGTCACTACTCCAAAACCATATAGCCTTCGGGGTAACCGTCTTGTTTCACTTTATTGAGTAATCGGTCGGCCAGTTCGGTTTGACCAATTGGACCGAGCTGTAGTCTATACATATTGTTTGCCGGTTGTACACGGGTCTTGACCTGATATTTCTTCTCCAGATCCTTCGCCATTTTGTTCAGTCTATGCTGATCCTTCGAAGCCACTAATTGTATGTAGTGATTGCCTGAGGATTGAATACTGGCGATAGCTGACTGTGTCGCAGCCTGAGTGCCAATATAGATCACATCCAGCTTAATTCGAGCGGTACCTGTGCCTAACATACCCAGCTTATAAGCGGCGGCGTAGGATAAGTCCAAAATCCGGTCCGAATGGAAAGGGCCGCGATCGTTAATCCGAATAATGACCTGCTTATTGTTATCTAAGTTAGTGACGCGAGCATAGCTTGGCAAAGGCAAGGTCTTGTGTGCCCCAGACATGCCATACATGTCGTAGGGCTCGCCATTCGATGTCTCATAGCCGTGGAATTTCTCGCCGTACCATGAGGCGCGGCCAGTTTCGGAAAAGCCTTGACCCGAATCTAACACCGTATAGGACTCACCATAAACCGTGTATGGTTTATTACCGCGACGGCTGTAGGGCTCGTATTTTGGGGTCGCGTTTGGCACATGGTCCACATTGGGTGGATTGATGGGCATCTTATCGTTTTTTAGTGCATAACGGCCCTTGTTGGGATCCATGTTCTTGTTCTTCTCGCTGGCCGAGCCAGAATTAGAACTCGAGCAGGCCGCAAGCGCAAAACAGCAGCCGAGCATCAAGAGCTGTAAAAGATTATTTCTTAGCGTCATGTTGTTGCTTCAGTTGTTGGCTAAATTGGTAAACGGCCATGGAATACAAAGGGCTACGGTTATAACGGGTGATCACATAAAAGTTATTGAGTCCTAACCAGTAGTCCTTGCTATCCACTTGTTCCAGCTCGATAAGCATGGCCTTTTGCGAGGCATTTAAATCGCGGGCGGTGGCCAGCGATAAACTTGGGGAGAGAATATCAGAAACCTTGTACTGCAACTTCTCGCCGGCCCACACTTTGGCTTTAGGCGCATTGGGACTGCTGTTCACTAAGGGGAGCGCAACGGGCGCGTGCAACTGCCAACCGTGTTCATGGAAATAATTGGCGACACTGCCAATGGCGTCCTCTGGACTCTGGAGTAAATCACGGTTGCCACTGCCATCAAAATCCACGGCATAGTGGCGGTAGCTTGACGGAATAAACTGACCAAAGCCCATGGCGCCAGCGTAAGAACCCTTGAGGCTATTGATATCTAAGTGTTCTTCTTTTACCAGCTTCATCAGCTCGCCAAACTCCTTGCGAAAGAAAGTGGCTCTTGGCTCGTAATAAAACCCTAAGGTGTAGAGCGCGTCGATTACCGGATAATTGCCCGTGTACTGACCATAGAAGGTTTCAATACCAATAATGGCCACAATAATTTGTGGCTCGACTTGGTACTGAGTGGCGGCTTTGGCAATCGTTGCCTCGTGTTTTTTCCAGAAGGCTAGGCCCGCGTTGAGGCGTTTCTCGGTGAGGAAAATCGGATAATACTGGTGCCAAGGCTTAGCTTCCCAAGGGCGAGAAATCGCATCAATAACCGCCTGGTTGTAGTTGGCTTTGGCCAAGAAACTTTCCACTTCGGCTTCAGTAAAGCCTTGTGCCATTTGGGTTTTAATAAACTCTGCCTTTAAGGCCTCGGGCAATACAGGTGTTGGCGCCTGTGTGGTCACGGCCGCGCTTGGTGGCGGTGTCGTTGTTGCTGGCTCGTTCGCGGTCGAGCAGCCAATGAGGTATGAACTGAGGCAAAGCACTGCCAGTGGAGCCAAACAAGCTCGAAGAATAGGCATTAAGAAGTCCCTAAAAATTATCTATCTACAAAACGTCTATGGGTATGAATGCTCATAAGAATGCCAAACCCTGTCATCAATGTCAGCATGGAAGTGCCACCATAACTGACAAGGGGTAAAGGTACACCCACCACAGGCAGGATACCTGAAACCATACCAATATTCACAAAAACATAAACGAAGAAAGTCAATGTGATACTGCCGGCAAGGAGTCTGGCAAAGCTGGTTTGCGCCCGAGAGGCGATGACTAAGCCGCGTCCGATGATGTACAGATACATCAGGAGCAGGATAATACTGCCTATCAGGCCAAACTCTTCACCGATCACCGCAAAGATAAAGTCGGTGTGACGTTCGGGGATAAATTCTAATTGGGATTGAGTGCCATCGAGCCAACCTTTACCCCAGAGACCACCAGAGCCGATGGCAATTTTCGATTGGATAATATGGTAACCGGCACCTAAGGGATCCTGCTCTGGATCGAGTAGGGTCAATACGCGGGTTCTTTGGTAATCGTGCATCAGGAAGTACCAAAGGATCGGTAAGAAGGCTAATACGGCGGCAATAAAACCGCCCACAATTGCCCAGCTCATGCCCGATAAAAAAAGTACGAAAATGCCCGATGCGGCAACCAAAATCGAGGTGCCTAAGTCAGGTTGTTTGGCAATTAAAAGCGTCGGTACTAAGAGGATCACTGCAGCGCCCGCAAGGTAGCGTTTCTTCGGCGGCAGAGGGAACTTACTGATATACCAAGCCATAGTAATGGGGAAGGCGAGCTTAATCAGCTCCGAAGGCTGAAACTCCATAAAGCCTAAGTTCAACCAGCGCTGCGCGCCTTTGTTAATTTCCCCAAAAAAATGCACCCCAAGCAGCAGCACAATCCCCGCAAGGTAAATCGGTAGGGCCCAGCGTTTTAGCGCCTCGGGATTGATCTGCGCCATAGTAAACATAATGCCTAGGGATAAAAACATCCTAAACAGTTGGCGCTCCATCATGCCAAGATCTTCACCGCTGGCGGAGTAGATAACAAACAGGCCAAAGCCCATGACGGCAAACAGGCCGAGCAGTAAGGGCAAGTCGATATGCAATCGTTGCCAGATGTTTTGACGTTGGTGGGCACTCATGGCGTTGGTTTCCAAGTGTCTCTTAGCATGTATTCATCGAGCATGGCGCGGGCAACAGGGCCTGCGTTTGCACCACCCCAGCCGGCGTTTTCCATCACCACAGCGAGGACGATTTTAGGATCTTCAAAGGGCGCGTAGGCGACCACGAGGGCGTTATCGCGGAAATGCTCGGCAATCTTATTGGCATCGTACTTAGTGTTTTCGGCCACGCCAATGACCTGCGCCGTACCGGTTTTCATCGCGGCCGTGTAACTGGCGTCGGTGAAGCGAGACTTATGAGCCGTTTGGCGCATGGCTTCGTTGATGATTTTCCAGTTGCGCGGGTTTTTAAGTTCAATCGGCGGTAACTCGTTAATGGGTGAGTCAATTTTAGCCGTATTATCCTTAATCGACTTTAACAAATGTGGCGGGAAGCGGCGGCCATCATTGGCGAGAATGGCGGTGGCGCTAGCCAATTGCAATGGCGTGGCGGTCCAGTAACCTTGGCCGATACCGACAGAAATGGTGTCACCAATATACCAAGCTTGATTGTATTTTAAGCGCTTCCATTCCTTAGACGGCATATTGCCTGCCGACTCTTCGAAAATATCGACACCGGTATTTTGGCCAAAGCCGAATTGCTCCATAAAACGGGCGATAGGATCGACACCGATTTTATAAGCCAATTCATAGAAGTAGGTATCGCAGGATTCTACGATGGCGCTGTAGACGTTCACCCAGCCATGGCCCCAACGTTTCCAGTCGCGGTATTTACGCTCAACGCCAGGGATTTGCCAAAAGCCAGGGTCCCAAATACGAGTGTGTTCGGTGACGGCTTTTTCATCCAATCCCAGCAGGGCGATAATGGGTTTAACCGTCGAAGCTGGCGCATATTGACCTTGGGTGGCGCGGTTAATCAGTGGGCGAGATTTATCGTTTAATAAATCACTGTAATCTTTGCTGTTAATCCCTTGAACGAACTGGTTGGGGTCGTAACTAGGGCTTGAGACTAGGGCTAAGATGCCGCCGTCCCTCGGATCAATAGCGACAATTGAGCCACGGTGACCTTGGAGTAATTCCACCGCCTTTTGCTGCAATTGCAAATCGAGGGTTAAGTAAATATCTTGCCCCGGTTCCGGCGGTACGATTTTAAGGGTTCGGATAGTCCGGCCGCGGTTGTTCACTTCTTCTTCGAGGTGACCCGGCGTGCCGTGTAGCAGAGATTCATAAAACTTTTCAATGCCTTGCTTACCAATATCCTTGGTGGCGGCATAGTTCTTCCATTGATCGTTACGCTCCAATTGGGCGCGATCGCGGGTGTTGATTTTGCCCACATAGCCCAGCACATGGGTGAGCTGGCTCGCATAGGGGTAGTTACGTTTTAAACCCGCCTCAACGGAAATTCCGGGAAAGCGATGCTGGTTCACGCTAAAAATCGCCACTTGCTCTTCAGTCAGCTGATTTTTAAGGGTAAGCGGCTTAAAGCGGCGGTGAAATTTTAAGGCGTCGGTAAAGGTTTCGCGCTCATCTGGGGTGATTTCGATTAACTTGCCTAGCTCGTCCAAGGTCTCGGACATATTGGCAATTTTCTCAGGCACCAGATCGAGGGAGTAAAAGGGTTGGTTTTCGGCGAGGAGTACGCCGTTTCTGTCGTAAATCAGGCCACGGCTTGGGGCGATGGGCACGACACGAATACGGTTGTCATTAGAACGTGTTGCGTAATCTTTATAGGATTCAACCTGAAGGTGATAAAGATTGGTCACCAACACGCTCAGGAGGGCGACAACACAAAAAAAAGTGAACAGCGCACGGCGCTTAAACAGTGACGCCTCGGCGGCGTGGTCGTGCATGGTTATCCGCTTTTTTGGCGACACTTAGGCTATCTCCAGCTGGTCCCATCCGGGTGGTTGACACTCGTTAACATCAAGATCCCGCTATTCTCTGTGATAAGGGTGATTGGTGTTCACGCTCCACGCGCGGTATAAGCTTTCGGCAACCACAATCCGCACCAATGGATGGGGCAGGGTCAATGCCGATAGGCACCAACTCTGATGGGCGGCTTCCTTACAGGCGGGCGCTAAGCCTTCGGGGCCGCCAACCAGTAAGCTCACATCACGACCATCGAGTTGCCATTTGTTCATGGCGGTCGCCAATTCTGGCGTAGTCCAGTTTTTGCCGGGAAGATCTAAGGTGACAATGTGATTGCCCTTAGGGATTGCCGCTAACATTTGCTCGCCTTCCTTCTGCAGGATACGAACGATATCAGCGTTTTTTCCGCGCTTGCCGGCAGGGATTTCGATAAGTTCCAGCGCCATATCTCGGGGGAAGCGGCGTTGGTACTCTTCAAAGCCGCGGGTGACCCAATCGGGCATCCGTGTCCCTACTGCGATAAGTTGCAACTTCATTAGGCTTGCTTTTCTGACCAGAGCTTTTCAAGCTGGTAGAAATCGCGGGTTTGGTCTTGCATAACATGCAGGATCACGTTGCCCATATCCACCAATACCCATTCGCTGCTGTCGCGGCCTTCGATACCGATTGGTGGAATGCCAGCGGCTTTCGCTTCGAGCACGAGGTTTTCGGCGATCGCTTTCACGTGAGTTTTAGATGTACCTGAACAAATCACCATATAGTCAGTGATGTTAGATTGGTTGCTGACATCGATAACCACGACGTCACGGGCTTTTAAATCGTCGATTTTGTCGACAACAAACTGCTTTAATTCGGCGCTCTGCACGCTGATGTACCTCATTCATTTTAAATAGCGCGCTAGTATATCAGTCTTAAGCGGGGGAATACATTCTCTTAGCGATCTTCGCGGCTGAGTTTGTACTCTTAGCGCTTGATTTTCAGCCTAAGAAAAATAAAGCCGTTGTTTTTGAATGTAATTTAGAGTGACGGGTAGGAGGGCGTCCTGTGGAATTTCCCCCATGGCCAGCTGTGAGCGAATTTGAGTGGACGAAATATCCTGTGGGCTGATGTCGACGGTAAAGATGCGTCCATGTTGCGGCTCGCTTGAGTGACTTAAGGCTTCAAGCGTTGCGTGACGTACGTTTAGCTCATGCTGCATTGGGTGCCCTTCGGCTAAATGCCAGCCCGGGCGCTGGCATACCACAATATTGGCTAATTCAAACAGTTGCTGCCATTTGTGCCAGCTTTGCAGGTGAATAAATGAATCCATCCCCATGATAAAAAACAGTTCGTCATCGGGATAAAGCCGACTTAGTTGCTTAAGGGTGACAACCGTATAGGATGGGCTGTCACGTTTAGCTTCGATATCACAAAGCTCAAAACCGGTTAATGCCTCACATACCTGCGCGACCATTTCGAGCCGCTGCGCTGTACTCGAGTGGGTGGTGTTTTTATGCGGCGGAATATGGTTGGGCATCAGCAGGATGTTATCCAGTTTGAGACTGGCTTTGACTTCCATCGCGGGGCGAATATGGCCGTAATGTATGGGGTCAAAGGTGCCGCCTAAAATACCGATACGCATTCAGTCAGTGCCTTAATCTAAGCTGATGTGGGCCAAATGGCCGTGGGCCTTAGGATCGAATAATAAGCACAGGTGGCTAAGCCCTGTCCAATCTTCATGACCTAATTGTTTTAAGTTCAGCTCCAGCTTAGACGCGAAGGCAAGCATGTGTTCGATTTGGGTGAGGCTTAAGCGCTGCAACGCGGTCTGGTACAAGGGTTTGCGTTTATCCCAAATTCGATGTTTACCAAACAGGCTATTTAAGGGCGCGCCTTGGGCTTGTTCACTCTTGAGGCTAAGCAGTAACTGCAGCTCTTTGAATAAGGCCCAGAGTAAAATCGGCATGGCCGTGCCTTCACCGTTGAGCTGGGCCAGCATATGCTGAGCACTGTCTTGGCGATTATTCAGCAGTGCATCGGTGAGCTGAAACACGGTAAAGCGGGATTGATCTTCAAAGTAATGGCTTAACTCGTCGGCACCGATAGGCTGACTTGGGCTTAACAGTTGCAGCAACTGCATGGCCTGATCGGCGGCGAGTAAATTCCCTTCGTAGAGGGTGTACAGCATAGCGCGCGCATCGGGTTGTAAATTCAGCTTAAAGTGCGCAATGCGTGAGTCGAGCCAACGTCTGAATTGGTCGCCCTCTGGTGTAGTGCAGGGTAAATAAATCCCTAAACTATCCAAGGTTTTGAACCACTTGCTATTGGTTTGCTCGCTGGCGAGTTTTGGGCCTTCGAGGATCAGCAACACATCGGGATTTGGCGTTTGCAGCAACGCTTGTAGTGCCGCCGAACCATCTGCACCGGGTTTTGCGTTGGGTAGTGTTAGCTCAATGATGCGCCGACTAGAAAACAGGCTCATGGATTGCCATTCTTGGGTCAAGTCACCCCAGTTAAAACCCGTTTCTTGAATTAACTGAACGCGCTCTTCAAACCCTTGGCGTTTGGCTGCTTGGCGGATCTGATCCTTGGAGGTTTCGAGCAACCAAGGATCATCACCAAAAATCAGGTAGCAAGCGTGAAGCGGATTGAGATGGCGGGAGAGTTGATCAGGATAAACACGCATTTAAACCACTCTCCACATTTTATTGCAGTGCCACATTAATTTGGACCCTGCATTAATTCACCTCTGTGCTGGCCATGGATTGCAGGATCCGGTCGGCCGCTTGAATACGCATTTCTTTGACTAACAGTTCCATCTCACGGCTTTTCGCCAGTGCGGTGCGAGGGTCGTCTAAGTAATCGCGGCGAATTTCAATCTTGAAAGGCTGCGCCTCTTTGCCCGGCAAGGCCACGGCAAACTCGACGAAATAGATAAGCTCATACTCAGCCACATTGCCCGTAGGGTAAAGTGACAGGGTCGAACGCTCTAAGGAGTCGGTGATGAGCCTTAACACTGGCACATCATTGGCGGCATCGACAATCTTGACGTTGTTCAAACGTAACCGCTCACGCACCAAACGGGTGAGCTCGCTGTATTCGTCCGAGCTGCTCAAACTGAGTTGATTGAGCTGCTCGGGGATTTGGTAGCTACGTTGAAGCTTAAAACCGCAACCTGCGCTGGTCATAATGACCAGCGCCATGATTGCGAAAGCTAAGCGTTTAATTAGCATAAGTTTTCGCGGTTTCCTGTTTGTCTTGTGGACAGCATCCGTTTATCACAGCAACGATGTTAGTTGGCAACGATGCTGAGCAGTTTACCGGGTACATAGATAACTTTACGAACCGTAACACCATCTAAGTACTTGATGACTTGCTCATCCGCCATACCGAGCGCTTCAACAGACGCTTGGTCAGCATCGGCAGCGACAGTGATTTTAGCGCGCACTTTACCGTTCACTTGTACCACGATGAGTTTGCTGTCTTCTACCAGAGCAGATTCATCCACAACAGGCCATTGGCTGTCTTCGATGCTGTTGGTGTTGCCCAGTTCATTCCACAGGGTAAAGCTCACGTGTGGGATGATTGGGTACAGTAAACGCACTACCGCAGTTAAGGCTTCGCCGATAATGGCTCGGTCTTGACCTGTGGTTTGTGGCGCTTTTTGCAGGTGGTTCATCAGTTCCATCACGGCGGCAACCGCGGTGTTGAACATCTGACGACGGCCGATATCATCGGTCACCTTAGCGATGGTCTTGTGCACTTCACGGCGCAGCGCTTTTTGCTCGCTTGTTAATTTGCTAACGTCTAAGGCTTCACTGTTGTCCTGCGCCACATAATCGCTGGCCAGTTTCCACAGACGTTTGATAAAGCGGTGTGCGCCTTCAACGCCAGACTCTTGCCATTCCAGCGTTAATTCTGGTGGTGATGCGAACATCATAAACAGACGCACAGTGTCGGCACCGTATTTCTCTACCATCACCTGTGGGTCGATACCGTTGTTTTTCGACTTAGACATCTTGCACATACCGGTGTAAACCAGTTCGTTACCGTCTTTATCTATGGCTTTGGTGACTCGGCCTTTATCGTCTTTTTCTGTGGTTACTACATCCAGCGGAGACACCCATACACGGGCACCTTTGTCGTTGGTGTAGTAGAAGGCATCGGCTAAAACCATGCCCTGAGTCAGCAGTTGTTTCGCTGGCTCGTTAGAGTTCACTAGACCCGCATCACGCAGCAACTTGTGGAAGAAGCGGAAGTATAACAAGTGCATACAAGCGTGTTCGATACCACCAATATACTGATCCACAGGTAACCAGTAGTTAGCCTTGCTTGGATCTAACATTTGGTCTGCTTGTGGGCTGCAGTAACGGGCGTAATACCAAGAAGACTCCATAAAGGTATCGAAGGTATCGGTTTCGCGCAGCGCGTCTTGGCCGTTAACTTGGGTTTTCGCCCATTCTTTATCGGCCTTGATTGGGCTTTGAATACCGTCCATCACCACATCTTCTGGCAGAATAACTGGCAGTTGATCTTCAGGCGTTGGGATAACAGTGCCGTCGGCTAAGGTCACCATAGGAATAGGTGCGCCCCAGTAACGCTGGCGTGATACACCCCAGTCACGCAGACGGTAGTTCACTTGGCGTTTACCTTTACCTTCAGCCACTAACTTGTCGGCGATGGCATTGAAGGCGCCGTCAAAGTCTAAACCGTCGAACTCACCAGAGTTAAACAGTACGCCTTTTTCGGTGTAAGCCGCTTCGCTGATATCTAACTCGCCATCAACAGGCTTGATTACCGCTTCGATGGGCAGATTGTACTTTTTCGCGAATTCGTAATCGCGTTGGTCGTGGCCAGGGACTGACATCACGGCACCAGTGCCGTAGTTCATCAGTACAAAGTTCGCCGCCCAAATAGGCACTTGTTTGCCAGAGATGGGATGAATCGCGTAAAGGCCTGTTGCCACACCACGTTTTTCCATGGTGGCTAAATCGGCTTCTGAAGTGGTGCTGTTTTTGCACTCTTCAATAAATTGAGCCAGCTCTGGGTTAGATTGAGCGGCTAATTCTGCTAATGGGTGACCCGCAGCAATTGCCACATAGGTTACGCCCATTAAGGTATCTGGACGGGTTGTGTAGATGTCGAATGACTTGTCGCTTCCTGCCACACCAAAGGTCATCTCAACGCCTTCGCTGCGACCAATCCAGTTGCGCTGCATGGTCTTAACTTGCTCAGGCCAGCCGTCTAAGGTGTCGATATCGTTTAACAGTTCTTCGGCGTAGGCGGTGATCTTAATGAACCACTGTGGAATTTCTTTTTGTTCTACAGGGGTATCACAACGCCAGCAGCAACCGTCTTGCACCTGCTCGTTTGCCAGTACGGTTTCATCGTTAGGGCACCAGTTAACAGAAGCTGTCTTCTTGTAAACTAAGCCTTTTTCGTACAGTTTAGTGAAGAACCATTGTTCCCAGCGGTAGTATTCTGGGGTACAAGTGGCGATTTCACGGCTCCAGTCATAGCCAAAACCTAACAGTTTTAGCTGATTCTTCATGTACTCAATATTTTGATAAGTCCATGGTGCTGGGGCCGTTTTGTTGTTGATTGCGGCGTTTTCTGCAGGCAAACCGAAAGAGTCCCAACCGATAGGTTGTAGCACGTTTTTGCCTTGAAGACGCTGGAAGCGGGCAACCACATCGCCTATGGTATAGTTGCGAACGTGTCCCATGTGGAGTCGACCTGAAGGATAGGGGAACATCGAAAGGCAATAAAACTTTTCTTTGTTCGCATCTTCAGTAACTTCAAAGGTTTTGTTGTCGTGCCAGTGCTTTTGCACTAAGGCTTCAATTTCTGAGGGATTATATTGCTCTTGCATCACGCTATTTCCGGCAGTGCCGCCTATTTATTTGATCTAACGCCATATCGACGCGAATAAGATCTGCATAGAATAAACTAGAAGCGATGCATTAAAAAGGTTCTATGAAGGAGTATTGGTTATGAATGATAGAAGTAGTGCGCTACTAGGATTGTATCAAGCCTTAATTAACGAAGTGAAAGCGCAATTTGCGGAAGATAACTCGCTGACTGCAAAGAATTTATTTAAGTCTGTCACTCAAGGGAAGGAGTTTTTACGCCTCAAAGAACAAGCAGGGGAAGATGAACTCGCCTTAGTGGAGCAATTCTTAAAGCGTGATATCGCCAGCTTTTTGCGTGAGCAAAATGCCGACAGCTTAAGCCACAGCCCGACGGTGATCACCCTTGAAAACACCCTTTGGCATTGGTTAAGTGAAATCACTGACCGCAGCCAAGTGGAGTGGCACGAGTTGACTCAAGACTTCAAGCACCACGGCTATTACCAAAGTGGCGATATTGTCAGCCAAGGGGTGATGGTGTGTACTAACTGCGGCCATGAAATGAGTATCGAGTTCCCGGGAGTGATCCCAGATTGCCCCGAGTGTGACCATGAGGAGTTTACCCGCGAGGCGTTAACGCCTTAAGGATTTTTCTTCTGCTCGCATAAATAAAAAAACGACGCTTTGCGTCGTTTTTTGTGAGTCATTAACAGCCTTGAACATTGATATCGTAAAGCGGCGGAGTGCTCGAATCGGCAGCTTGGGTGTAGCGGAAATAACACTGATCGTCGTCGACAATGGAATTGTCATTTAAGTCGTAACCAATATAAGTAATATCAATGCCTTGATATTGAATAACGAGTTTATCGTCTTTCGTTATCCATTTTTCGATATCGGTATTGTCCAGATATCCCCACTTGAGGCGAGTGTCGACCGTGCCATTACCATCGAGGTCGATGTCGATAATATCGTCACGGCCCACAACGGCTTGGCTTTGCAAACTGGGCATTTGGGTCTTGGAATAGGCCAAGGTATTGGCGGTTTTGACGCTGGCTTGGAGCTGCAGCAGACTTTTCTCCCGCGCCTCTTTGCTCATACCGATAAATTTCGGCGCCGCTATAACCGCTAAAATCCCGAGCACTATGATAACGACGACGAGTTCGATTAAGGTAAAACCTTGAATGCGTTTCTGATTAATCAATTTCTAACTCTATTGTTATTTTTTACGACGGATAAACCCGACTAATAGCAGCGCGCCACACAGCAGTAGCAGTGGTGTTTGGCCGATTTTGGCAAACCAAGTTTGGCCTGTAACCAGTGGAATCGTCGCGCTTAGCACGCCCGTTTCGAATTGCGGTAGTGCAGCTGTGATATTGCCTTTCTCATCAACTACCGCGGTCACACCGTTGTTGGTGGCGCGCACTAGCGGACGGCCCAATTCGATGGCGCGCATTTGGGCGATTTCCATATGCTGCAACGGTCCATTTGAGGTACCAAACCACGCATCGTTCGATACGGTTAACAGCAGATCTGTGCCGAGGTTAACACTGGCACGCAGCTGCTCTGGGAAGGCGATTTCATAACAAATTGCCGGGGCAATTTTATGGCCTACGGCGCTCAAGTTCGGCTGTTGATAATCGCCCCGAGCGAAGGAGGACATTGGCAGATTGAAGAAAGGTGCAATCGGGCGCAGTAAGGCTTCAAAGGGTACAAACTCGCCGATAGGCAGCAGATGGTGTTTCTTAAACTGGTTGCTGCCATCGCTCTCATAATCCGGCGTATCTTGCTGCTTCTGATTATGGTTACCTAAAACTATCAAAGAGTTATAAAACTCGTTCTGTTGACGGCTAATAATCCCCGTAATGATTGAAGTGTGGTTAAGGTTGGCGACCTTGTTAGCATTATCCAAAAAATCTTGCACCATGGATTCTGGCGCCGGGATCGCTGCTTCTGGCCAGACGATAATGTCAGCGTCGAAGTGCTCACGGGATAAATCCATGTATTTCAATAGGGTTGGCCAGAGCGCCTCGGGTTCCCATTTCATACTCTGGGGAATGTTTCCCTGCACCAATGCAACTTTAACTGATTCGCCTGTCGGCTGGATTTGCGTTAGCTTTGGGGCAACCCAAGCCGCAGCTGCGATGATGGGCAGTAAAATCAACAGGCTTTTGTAGCGCTTGCTAAAACACAGGGCTAAGGCGCCCGCGAGCATCGCAATTAAGAAACTCAGTCCTAGGGCACCAATAATACTCGCGAGTTCCTTTAATGGACCTTGGGTTTGAGAGTAGCCAGCCCAGATCCAGGGAAATCCTGTCATCACCCAGCCTCTAGCCCATTCGGTTAAGACCCAAAGCGCGGGGAAGAGGAGCAGGTTACGCCATAGCGACGGAGTATTAGTGCGGGTCAACCACGCTAAACCTAGACCCGTTAAGGCCGGATAAAGGGCTAAATAGAGGGCTAACAGCGCCATTAGCCCCACTGAGGCGGCTAAGGGTAGGCCACCGAAGGTGTCCATACTGACATGCACCCAACTGATCCCAACGGCAAAACAGCCAAAACCAAAGCTTAACCAATGGAAGAAGCTGGCTTTAGGAGTCAAGGAGCCACTCAGCCACAGGGCTAAGGCCATGGCGACGGGATAGATAATCCACAAGGAATAAGGGGCAAAGGAAAGCGCCGTACTGGCGCCTAAAATAAACGCCAGCACGAGCCGTAACACGCTCAGTCGGGACTTTTGTTGGGCAAAAGCCCGAATGTTAGTTAGCACGGATAATTCTTCTTACACTGAGCGTTATTCTTACGCAGAGGGTTATTCTACGTCTTCACCGACATTGGGATCAGGGAGTTTAACTCTGAGCTGGATTAAGCGTCTGGTATCGGCATTGATAACTTTAAATTCAATACCTTCGATCATAATGCTCTCATTACGCTCTGGTAGATGACCAAAGGCATGGGACACTAAACCACCGACGGTATCAAACTCTTCATCGCTGAAGTGAGTATTGAATTCTTCGTTAAAATCCTCGATAGGCGTTAATGCTTTTACCATGTAGACAGTGTTGCCAACCTTGCGGATCTCAGTGTCTTCAGGGCTATCGTGGTCGAATTCGTCTTCAATCTCACCGACGATTTCTTCGAGAATATCTTCAATGGTCACTAGACCCGATACTCCGCCGTATTCGTCGACGACAATCGCCATATGGTAACGCTGGGAGCGGAATTCTTTGAGTAACACATCGACGCGTTTGCTCTCTGGCACAACGACGGCGGGGCGGATCACGCGCTCAAGGGAGAAGGGTTCTTCACTGTTTGAGAAACCATAAGGGATCAAATCTTTAGCCAGTAAAATGCCTTCGATATGGTCTTTATCTTCGTTAACCACAGGGAAGCGAGAATGGCCTGAACCGATAACAGTTGCGAGCAATTCTTCGACGGTATTGTCGATTTGAATCGCGACAATTTGAGCTCGTGGGATCATAATATCCCGAACACGCATATCAGAAACTTCTAATACACCTTTGATCATTTCGCGGGTGTCTTCGGTGATTAACTCGCGCTGTTCTGCGCCATCAATCACATCGACTAAGTCTTCGCGATTTTGAGGTTCGCCCTGAAATAACTGACTTACTCTGTCAAACCAGCCTTTCTTTTGGGCGCTCGTACTCGGGGGGATATCGTCACTCATAGTTTTCTCATTAACCTTGATGCTGTGCACTGCGGTTAATTATTGTTCCTTATATGGGTCAGTAAAACCTAAGCTTTCAATGAGTTGAGTCTCTAACGACTCCATCTCTTCGGCTTCTTCGTCTTCAATGTGATCATAACCTAGCAGATGCAGGCAACCATGTACAACCATGTGTGCCCAATGGGCTTCTAGGGTTTTATCTTGTTCACGCGCTTCATTTTCAACGACTGCGGCACAAATGACAAGATCTCCAAGCAGTGGAAGTTCAATTTCTGGCGGTGCTTCAAAGGGAAACGATAGCACATTGGTCGGTTTGTCTTTCCCTCTGTAGGTGCTGTTTAGCATTTGGCTTTCACGGGCATCGACGATGCGAATGGTCAGCTCCGCCTGTTCCATGCTGTTACCAATGGCGGTTTTGACCCAGAGAGCAAACTGCTCTTCACTGGGCAGATAGTCACTCGCCGTGGCGTATTGCACATCTAAGGCTAAATCAAGACTCATGCTTTAAGACTTCCTCTTGTGTTTTTGATTGCGCGTGTTGATAGTCGCGGCGCTCTTTTTCAGCCTTTAATGCCTGCTCCTTACGATCGTAAGCATCATAGGCTTCAACAATCCGAGCAACCACAGGGTGGCGCACTACGTCTTGAGACACGAAGAAGTTAAAGCTGATTTCCTCGACTTGGCTCAGGACTTCAATGGCGTGACGCAGACCCGACTTAACATGTTTGGGTAAGTCTGTCTGGGTGATGTCACCGGTGATCACCGCGCGTGAGTTAAAGCCAATACGGGTTAAGAACATCTTCATCTGTTCGACCGTGGTGTTTTGGCTCTCATCGAGAATAATAAAGGCATCGTTTAGGGTGCGACCACGCATATAGGCGAGCGGCGCCACTTCGATGACGTTTTTCTCGATTAAGCGTTCCACCTTTTCAAAGCCGAGCATTTCGAACAAGGCATCATAAAGTGGGCGCAGGTAAGGGTCGACTTTCTGGCTTAAATCACCGGGTAAGAAGCCGAGTTTTTCCCCTGCTTCAACCGCAGGGCGGGTGAGCAGAATACGGCGCACTTCTTGACGCTCTAATGCATCAACGGCGGCGGCCACTGCTAAGTAGGTTTTGCCCGTTCCCGCCGGGCCAATACCAAAGGTTATATCATGGCGCACAATGTTGGCCACATAGGTGCTTTGGTTGGGGTTACGCGGTTTAATAACGCCACGGCGAGTTTTGATAAATAAGGCTTTATCGTCACCGCTGTCGTCCTGTTCGAGGGCGATGGCTTCTTGAATTGCCAAATGCACCTGCTCAGGGTCGAGATCCGGCGTGCTGCCCTTGACCGTTTGGGTCTCGATATAGAGCTGCTTAAGTAAGTTATTGGCACTTAAACAGTTACGCGGCAGTCCGGTAATTTGAAAATGGTTGTTCTTACGGACTATCTCAACGCCAACGCGACGCTCAATCTGTTTGATATTGTCATCGAAGGGACCGCACAGCGAGGCCAGACGGCGGGTTTCTGCGGGTTCGAGATACAGATTCATTGTGGTTAATTTACTGGACAAATAGTACTCCTATTGTCAAATACCAAGCAAAGTGCTGAGTGAAAAACCAAGTGCGATGCCTGTTTGCTATCGCAGTCTCTAATCAGAAGATAATCTCAGTTTACGAGCCATAGCGGATAATTGCTAACGGAAAATCGTTAAGCCCAAGGGTTTTGAATGACTGCTCTATAGAAGGCAAAAGTACACAAAACAAAAAGGGCGACACTGAGGTTAACTAACCATGTCGCCCTGATATAGGTGCTGCTTGCTCGGTTTTAAACCCTTAAGGTTTAAATTGTGTCACACCGAGATCGTCATCCTGTTTGTGTTTTGCCAGAATATCCGATGGGCGCAGGTTGCGGCGCAGATCCATTTCATCTTCACCACGGATAAATTTACCGCGCAGTGAGTTAGTGTAAACGTCAACAATTTCGACATCCACAAAGCTACCGATGTGCTTTGGCTGGCCTTCGAAGTTGACGACACGGTTGTTTTCGGTACGGCCGCGTAGCTCCATAGGGTTTTTCACCGATGGGCCTTCAACCAGAATACGTTGTACTGTGCCCATCATATGGCGGCTGTAACGCATGGCTTGTTGAGTGATACGGTCTTGCAGAATCGCCAGACGTTGTTTTTTCTCTTCCATATCAACATCATCGGGTAAATCTGCCGCAGGTGTACCTGGGCGCGCACTATAGATAAAGCTAAAGCTGTGGTCAAACGCCACATCTTCAATCAGCTTCATGGTATCGGCGAAGTCTTCTTGGGTTTCGCCTGGGAAACCAATGATAAAGTCAGAGCTGATTTGGATATCAGGGCGAGCTTTACGCAGACGGCGGATGATTGACTTGTACTCAATCGCCATATGACCACGCTTCATTGCCGTCAGAATGCGGTCAGAACCCGATTGCACTGGTAAGTGCAGGAAGCTGACTAATTCAGGAGTATCTTCGTAAACGTCGATAATGTCCTGCGTAAATTCAATCGGGTGACTGGTGGTGAAGCGAATACGGTCGATACCATCGATAGCGGCAACATAGCGTAATAGCTCGGCAAAGGTACAAATGCCGCCGTCGTGGGTTGCACCACGGTAGGCGTTAACGTTTTGACCGAGCAGGTTGACTTCGCGCACACCTTGTTCTGCCAGTTGGGCGATCTCGAGGATGATGTCGTCCGATGGACGGCTGACTTCTTCACCGCGGGTATAAGGCACCACGCAGAATGAACAGTACTTGCTGCAACCTTCCATGATAGACACAAACGCCGTTGGGCCTTCGGCGCGCGGTTCTGGTAGACGGTCAAATTTCTCGATTTCAGGGAAGCTTACGTCGATCACGGCCTTTTCGCCACGACGTACTTGGTCGATCATATCTGGCAGACGGTGCAGTGTCTGTGGTCCAAAGATAATGTCAACGCAATGAGCGCGGTCTTTGATCGCCTTACCTTCCTGCGATGCAACACAACCACCCACACCAATGATCAGATCGGGATTTTTATCTTTGAGGGTCTTCCAACGACCTAACTGATGGAACACTTTTTCCTGTGCTTTTTCGCGGATAGAACAAGTGTTTAGCAGTAGAATATCTGCTTCTTCTGCTTCTTCAGTCAAGGTGTAACCTTGGTATTCGCCTAAAAGATCCGCCATCTTGGATGAGTCATACTCATTCATTTGACAGCCCCAAGTTTTAATATGGAGTTTTTTGCTCATCAGTTGTGTTGCCCTACGCTGCCCTGTAAAAAGAGTCCCGAGCCGTCGTTGCCCCATAAAAAAGCCAACAGACCGCCCAGTCAAAATAGCGCGACATTTTACCCGCAGTTATGGCTGCTGACCAGCTTTGTCCACATTTTTACTCGCTAATGCCCTGAGATTGTGATACCCACAAAGAAGCTAAGTTTATCTCAGTTGGTTGATTTTGCGCGAGCGATGGTTGGCTAAATTGGGCGGCATTTGCCATTTCTAACAAGCTATTACGGGCTTGAATGCTAATGTCTTCACGGATTTCGAGTCGAAATACGCTCAACATTTCCGTGGTATGTAGATATAGGGCATAATCGACGGGATCGCGGTAACTGACTGTGATGGTTTCCATCACGGGTGTTGCCGCCAAGGCATGACTAAATGGGATCGCGCTGCAAATCAGTAGACTACTGGCTATCTGTAAATGGATGAGTGTTTTCATGACATCCTCACTAACTCTATTAAGTGGATTCACTGGTAACTCGTCCCGAACGGCTAGGGCTCGCTAAGTGAGAAGCTAATCGGCTTATCCCGCAGACCGCCTGAGATCCCCGCGGGGTTGCCTTAGAGTGTAGTGGCTTTGCCAAGGCTGAAAACTTGCCTTTGTAAGCAACTGTGAGCAAATGCGCCCCTAGCAACATTTGCTCACCTTTGAGCTGAAATTGACATGCTTTTGATACAATACCCGCGATCAGAGTGATGCGCTTTAAGCTTGAGTCTCAAGTTCGAGTTTAGGTAAGAGTAAAGTGCGTCAGATAAATGGAAAGAATTCTAAAGAGTGGTAACTAAGATGAGCCAAGCGATAAGCCAAACACTGCAACCAAGCCAGGCAACCACAGATGCTCAGCGATTTGATGTGATCCTTGTCGGTGGCGGTATGGTGGGCGCGGCAACGGCTATCGGGTTGGCGAAGCAAGGCTTACAGGTGGCGGTGATTGAATCATTTGCCCCCGAGGCTTATTCCCCCGAGCAGGCATTAGATGTGCGCGTGTCGGCGATAAGCGTAGCCTCTGAACAGTTGCTCGAGCAGTTAGGCGCGCTCGATAGTCTGCTTAACATGCGTAATGTGCCTTATCTGGGCTTAGAAACCTGGGAGCTTGATGGCTGCATTACTCAATTCCATAGCTCACAAATTGGCGCGAGCCATTTAGGGCATATTGTTGAAAACCGTTTGGTGCAACTTGCCCTGTGGGAGCAAATGCAGCAATGGGATGCGATTAAATTGTTTTGCCCCGAACGTGTGGCGACATTTTCGCGCCTCACAGACGGGGTAAGCGTGCACTTACAATCCGGTATTCAGCTTGAGGCAAAGCTGCTCATCGGGGCCGATGGCGCCAACTCGCAGGTGCGTCAATGGGCGGGGATTGGCATTTCGGGGTGGGACTATGCCCAATCGGCGATGCTGATTAATATCCAAACCGCCCAAGGTCAGCAAGATGTCACTTGGCAACAATTTACCCCTAACGGCCCGCGTTCGTTATTACCTCTCCCCGGCAATCATGCGTCGTTAGTCTGGTATGACGATGCCAATCGCATTAAACAGTTAATGCAGCTCAATCATAAGCAGCTTGCCGACCAAATTCGCCAGCATTTTCCCGCTCGCTTAGACAGTGACTTTACCGTTGAAGCCAAAGGCAGTTTTGCCCTTACACGCCGCCACGCGAATGCCTATTTTAAGCCGAATGTGGTGATTTTAGGGGATGCGGCGCACACCATTAACCCGTTGGCTGGCCAAGGGGTTAACCTCGGCTTTAAAGATGTCGAGGCCTTACTAACGGTCATCAAGACTGCATTAACCGAGGATAAACCTTGGTGGTCCACCGAGGTATTAAACGCCTACCAAGCCAAACGTTATCGCGATAATCAACTGATGATGACGACCATGGATGTGTTTTACGCAGGCTTTAGTAATGACATTCTGCCACTTAAATTACTGCGTAACGGCGCGTTAAAACTGGCCAATATTAACTCCCCCATCAAGCGAACCGTGCTGAAGTATGCGATGGGCCTCAATTAGGCCACATCATTAGTGCTGACTCACTCGGCATTTGTTGACTTACGCATTGAGTGCTAAAATGCCGCGTTTTTAACGAGCATAAGCGGCATTATTAACTCAAGATGGTCGTCCATGTGCGCTTTGCCATCGACCAATTAACACAGTATTGAGTGCCATTAGTGAGTGTCATGAGCGAAATTAAATTAATCGTAGGTCTTGCCAATCCGGGCGCTGAATATGCGCAGACTCGCCATAATGCGGGCGCTTGGTATGTGGAAGAATTGGCCCGCATCTGTGGCGTCAGCTTAGTGCCGGATAGCAAATATTTTGGCCTCACCGCCAGAGCCGTGTTGCATGGCAAAGATGTGCGTTTGCTGATCCCAACGACTTATATGAACTTAAGCGGCAAAGCCGTGGGGGCCTTAGCGAATTTCTTCCGAATTACGCCTGAAGAAATTCTAGTGGCCCACGATGAGTTGGATATGCCGCCCGGTGTGGCTAAATTTAAACTCGGTGGCGGTCATGGTGGCCATAACGGTTTAAAAGACATTATTGCTAAACTGGCTAATGATAAAAACTTCTACCGTTTACGGATTGGGATTGGCCATCCCGGCGATAAGAATAAAGTAAGTGGTTACGTACTGGGTAAGGCGCCAGCTAAAGAACAAGAGCTGATCAACGCCGCCGTAGATGAAGCTGTACGTTCCACTGAAGTGCTATTTAAAGAAGACATGGTGAAAGCCATGACTCGTTTACACTCCTTTAAAGCGGAGTAAGCCCAGTGCTCGCGGCCTGCGAACACTAGGACAATCGAATTAATCAATGTACTGCCTAAGGGCAGGGTGACTATAAACTTGCTAGTGAGTGTGACTCGCCAGCCTATCATCGAGAGAAAGGTAAGAATATGGGTTTTAAATGCGGCATTGTTGGTCTTCCTAACGTAGGTAAATCAACGCTTTTTAATGCGTTAACTAAGGCTGGCATCGAAGCGGCAAACTTCCCGTTTTGTACCATAGAGCCAAACACTGGCGTAGTACCTGTGCCGGATCCACGCTTAGACGCGCTGGCGGCGATTGTTAATCCGCAACGTGTACTGCCAACCACGATGGAATTCGTGGATATTGCTGGTCTAGTAGCGGGCGCGTCGAAAGGTGAAGGCTTAGGTAACAAGTTCCTTGCCAACATCCGCGAAACCGATGCTATCGGTCACGTGGTACGTTGCTTTGAAGATGACAATATTGTCCACGTGTCCAACCGTGTTGATCCTGCACGCGATATCGAAGTCATCAACACTGAATTGGCATTAGCCGACTTAGACAGCTTAGAGCGTGCGGTGATCCGTCAACAAAAACGCGCTAAGGGCGGCGACAAAGACGCTAAGTTTGAAGTGGATGTTCTCGAGAAGATGCGTCCAATCCTCGATGAAGGCCATATGTTGCGTTCTATGGAGCTGTCTAAGGAAGAATTAGAAGCGGTTGCTTACTTAAACTTCTTAACCTTAAAGCCAACCATGTACATCGCTAACGTGGCCGAAGATGGTTTCGAAAATAACCCACACTTAGATGCAGTGCGTGCCATTGCTGAAAAAGAAAACGCCATTGTTGTGTCAGTGTGCGCCGCCATTGAGTCAGAACTGGCTGAAATGGAGGCCGAAGAGCGTGATGAGTTTATGGCTGACCTCGGTTTAGAAGAACCTGGGTTAGACCGCGTGATCCGCGCTGGATACCAATTGCTGAACCTGCAAACTTACTTCACCGCAGGTGTAAAAGAAGTGCGCGCTTGGACCGTTTCTGTGGGCGCGACTGCACCACAAGCGGCGGGCGTAATTCACACCGACTTCGAACGTGGCTTTATTCGTGCTCAAGTGATGGCATTTGACGACTTTATTACCTATAAAGGTGAAGCGGGAGCCAAAGAAGCGGGCAAGTTACGTGTAGAAGGCAAGACATACATTGTTCAAGACGGCGATGTAATGCACTTCCTGTTTAACGTATAACGAGTTTGATAAAGGGCTAAGCTTTAGAAAGTAAGGCAAAATACGAGCAACAGAGGTCGATTTAGCGCATCTGTTGCTCAGTTTGGTGAAGTAATAGCCGAACGGTTTGTCTCAAGGAAAATAGCGAAAAAAAGCTGTTGACCTCGATACCTCGAATAAGCATAATACGCCCCGTTCCTCGCTACGAGGGGCGCGCAATAACGAAGTGGCAATGTAGCTCAGCTGGTTAGAGCACAGCACTCATAATGCTGGGGTCGCAGGTTCAAGTCCCGCCATTGCTACCATTTCGTTATCCTAGCGTTTGCTAGCATCAATTCAGGATGTCAACTTGAAGCAGTGCGGGAATGGTGAAATTGGTAGACACGCCAGATTTAGGTTCTGGTGCCGAAAGGTGTGAGAGTTCAAGTCTCTCTTCCCGTACCATTATTTTTAAACATCGGCATTAGCGGATGTATGAAACAAGTTAGTGATGGGGTATCGCCAAGCGGTAAGGCACCGGGTTTTGATCCCGGCATACCTAGGTTCGAATCCTAGTACCCCAGCCATCATTTCATGTTTCTCAGTTTTTGGGGTATCGCCAAGCGGTAAGGCACCGGGTTTTGATCCCGGCATACCTAGGTTCGAATCCTAGTACCCCAGCCATGGCAATGTAGCTCAGCTGGTTAGAGCACAGCACTCATAATGCTGGGGTCGCAGGTTCAAGTCCCGCCATTGCTACCATATTTAAATCCACGTTAAATCAATTTGATTTATCTGGTAAAAATCCAGAGACGCCTTTGTTTGCCAATCTGGTACATTTTGATGCGGGAATGGTGAAATTGGTAGACACGCCAGATTTAGGTTCTGGTGCCGCGAGGTGTGAGAGTTCAAGTCTCTCTTCCCGTACCATCAAAGTGCAAGCTTCTAGGTTTATGACAAGTTAATTGGGGTATCGCCAAGCGGTAAGGCACCGGGTTTTGATCCCGGCATACCTAGGTTCGAATCCTAGTACCCCAGCCATAGTTAAAAAGCCCGTCCTACGACGGGCTTTTTGCTTTCTGTCTTTTGTGATGTGCTTTTCGAGTCACTCCCTCATTACTTCGTTATCTTTCAATCTTCTGCTCTATTGCTCGCGTGTTATGGCTTTACTAGAGCAAGCCTTATGTTTTGGTTATGTGCGAATGACTAAGATGTACTTTGGGGTTGGAATGGGGGCGTCATCGAGATAAAAAAGCCACAGTGTTTAATAAACACTGTGGCTGACAGCGACAAAAGTGAAATGCGACTAAAACGATTAGTTATTATTGTACGGGTTTAACTTCTTTAACCGCTGCGGGGGGAGTGATTTCGCTCACTGCCTTTTCAAGCACCGCTTCCTGTGTCGCTTTTACATCGCCTGTGGCAACCGCTTTTAGGGGCGCAGCCGCTGGGATTTGTTCTTGCAGCTTTTCCGTGCCAGCATCTATCGCCTTTTGCTGTAGTTTTTGCGGATCTGTGTAGTCAGCCAGTTCTTTAGGCCAGCTAGGTATCAGTTTCTCAGCCTGATCGGTAAATTGCTCAGAGATAATTTTTGGCGAGCCACCCGTAAGTAACATCACCGCCATTTGGTTGGTTTCTGAGTTCCACACAAAGCCTGCTTTTTCGGCCATTTCCGGCACTGGCGTATAGGTCGATACCATATAAAACAGTGGGCCTTCCTGCTGGATTTTATCGGCGGTTTTCAGCAGCGATACTGTGGTCTCGTAGTTTTCTCCGAGCAGAGCCTTCATTCGATCTTTAATCAGCGGCTGTTCGAATAGCCCCACGTCATTTGGATTTAATCCGACAAGGGGTTTCAGCAGTGCCCACATCAGTTGGCCTTGGGGGGACATCAATAGCAGTGGAGCAACACAGGCATTAAGCATTAGTGCGAGCCAGATAATATGTAGGCAACGCATTTTTTTGAGCAGAGTTGTACTCAAGATGATATTTCCTTTGGAAGTACCAGCAAGTCGCCGGCGGCGGATTGTAGCCGATTGCGATTCTGTAAACGAGAGGGGTGAATAAGTAAATTTTTACTGAGATTAGAGGGTAAAAGGTTAAGTTTTATCTAATTGAATTTGTATTGGTTTTACAATTATTTCTGTTTTCTCCGCCTCATTTCTCGCTCTGCGAGTTTGCGATATTTCCTATCAACTTTGCCGTTATACCGTACTCCTGATGTAAAGAATGTAAACCTAGGTTTTGTTGATAATAAATATCATTTACTCTCTATCCAATTAACTTTCGTTAATACAGGCTATTAGCTAACGGTTGGTGGCGATTTAGGCGCTCGCCTAATATCCCTTCTTGAGAGTCAGTCATTGAAATTAAAAGTTAGTAAATCATCGCTTTCCTTCGCTCGGATTATTCATGTTTATGTCTCTATGGCACTGCTGCTGTTAATGCTGTTTTTTGCCGTAACCGGGATCACCTTAAACCATCCCAATTGGTTTTCATCAGCAGATCAAGAACCGCGACGTGAACAGTTTGATATTCCTAACTATTTGATACCCGCAGCGCCGCAGGAGCCTGAGTGGCGTTTAGCGGCGGGGCATTGGTTAAAAAGCCAGTGGGATATGGATATTGGCACTGCCGATATCGATGAGGATGAGATAAGTCTAGTGAATAAAGGCCCAGGCACGTACCGCACCGTCACCTTAGATCTGCTCGACGGCAAAGCCTATGTTGAGACCTTAGATTATGGCGTTGTTGCAGTGCTTAACGATCTGCACAAGGGGCGCAATACCGGGATAGTCTGGGCTTGGGTGTTAGATCTCTGCGCCTTGCTGATTATTCTCTTTTCGCTCACCGGCGCTTATTTGCTGCTGCCTCAAACTAAACGACTTAAAAAATCCTTGTTTTATATGGTGCTCGTCAGCTCAGGCTGTGCACTTGTGTATGTCTACTTTGTTCCATAGGGAGAACCGATTAATGATGCGTCAGCTTATTCGCACCAGCGCCATCGGTGCGTTGTTTGTGAGTTCAGCGGTATTTGCCGCGCCAAAAATGACCGTTGATTTGACCTTGCCTGAAATTACCGAAGGCCAGTATCACCGTCCCTATGTGGCCGTGTGGGTTGAGGATGCCAAGGGTCAAACCGTTAAAACTTTAAGCCTATGGGTATGGGACGAGGGCCATAAATGGCTCAAGGACATTCGCCGTTGGTGGCGAAAGGCGGGGCGTGAAGACATGAGTTTTGTCGACGGTATTGCCTCGGCGACCAAGCCTGCAGGCCATTACACAATTGATTGGGACTTAACGGATGACGCGGGTAAGCCGCTGACTCCTGCCTCCTACACAGTGTTTATCGAAGTGGTGCGCGAGCACGGCGGGCGTGACCTCGTGAGACAAAATATTGATTTAACGGCGGGGGATTTTACCGCCCAACTACCAGCGACCACTGAAACTGGCGTGATTGATATTCGCTTAAGCGGTATGACTCGCTAAGCCCTGCACTTTACTGAAAGGATATGAAGATGAAACTACGTTTACTTGCCTTAGTTAGCGCGCTCTGCATCAGCCCATTGGCGAGCAGCCATGACCGCTGGATTTTACCCAGCCACTATAACGTCTCGGCCGAAAGCCAAGAGGCGGTATGGATCACCTCGGATGTATCCGCCAGTAACCAAGTGTTTATGTTTGATAAACCGGTCACCGCCAGCGATGTGCGAGTGTACTTACCCGATGGTAAGCCAAGCTCCCCAAGTTCAAGTTACACAGGTGGTCGTAAATCGGTTTTCGACGTGCAATTACTGCAAGACGGTACCTATAAGTTTGAAAAGGAAGTCACGCCAAGATACTTTTCTGTTTACAAAATCAAAGGTAAAGAAGGCATGGTTCGCAGTCGACTCGATAAAAAAGCGACAGCGGCCGTGATGCCAAAGGATGCCTATGAACTAAAAGGTTCATTAAATGTGGCGCGGGTCGAAACCTATGTGACCCGTAACAAACCAACCGATAAGGTACTGGCGCCGAAAGGTGAATACTTGGAATTGGTGCCTATTACCCATCCCGCTGATATCGTTGAAAATGAACCCGCAACACTGCAGTTTGTTTACGATGGTAAGCCCGTCGAAGGCGTGAGTGTGGCGATCATGAAGGATGGCAGCCTGTACCGTAACAAGCCGGAAGAAATCAGTTTAACTTCGGATAAAGAAGGTAAAGTGGCGATGACGCTGCCAGCTGCTGGTCGTTATCTGCTGCATGCTTCAATCGAACGTCCAAGTCCTGATAAATCTCTTGCCGATAAAACAGTTAGCGAAATCTTTTTGACCTTCGAAGCTGGGCTCGAATAAGCGCCTGCTTTAACGCTCCCCATGCCCACAAATTCATTTGTGGGCATTTTGTCCCACTTAAGTTCGCACTATTATACTTTGGCACTAGCATCTGAGCGTGAGCTTCAGTAAGCTGCACTGGTGCATAGTTCTTGATGCATCCCAAGCGCATAACGATTAGAATAGCGCAATTCCACCCTGATTTTACTGTGTTGACCTTTAGCGTCGGCACGGGTTGCTTTTGTTTTAAAGGAGACGAAAGAAGTTATGACTAAGGTTCCTATGACAGTTGTCGGTGCAGAACAGCTGCGTAAAGAGTTAGATATGCTCAAGTTTGAACGTCGCCCGAAAATCACTGAAGCGATTGCCTCAGCGAGAGAGTTAGGCGATCTGAAGGAAAACGCGGAATATCATGCAGCCCGTGAAGAGCAAGGGATCTGTGAAGCGCGTATCCGTGACATTGAAGGCAAACTTTCTAACGCGCAGATCATCGACGTGACTAAGATGGCGAACAATGGTCGTATCATTTTTGGTACCACTGTGACTATCCTCAATCTGGATACTGATGCGGAAGTGACTTACCGTATCGTGGGCGACGATGAAGCTAACATCAAAGAAAACCTGATTTCAGTCAACTCTCCGATTGCCCGTGGTTTAGTGGGTAAGAATGAAGGTGATGAAGTGTCGATCGCAACCCCTGGTGGTTTGACCGATTACGAAATTATTTCGGTGCAATATATCTAAGTTTTGGTCTCACCAGACTCGATGGTTTACCGATAAGAAGCCGCCTAGCGCGGCTTTTTTATGCCTTTTTTATGTCTAAAGTACTGCGATATCAGCGTCCTTGGCGCACAAATAAGCAAGATGGATAAAGTTTAATTTGCCTCTGAGGCGGCGGTTACCTAAGCTGCATGCTTGGAGCTTTCTATGCATTCATCAAGGTTCTTTACGAAAGCTATCCAAAAAAGTATTGTTTCTTCTGCAAATATTTCATCACGTAAAAGTTGCGTGTACCCAATTAGGAACTGAGTTTGATTAAGCACTGGCGCCAAGGATTAATGTTACTCTGTGTGTCGATCATCTTGATCGCCCATACGGGTGGCTATGCGCCGCGCAGCTTAACCGCCCAGCAACTGCATCTGGCGCCTAAAACGGTAGCGACAACGGTAGTCATAACTGTGCCTACCGCGGATACGCCGTCACTCACTGCGCAACAGAGCAAAACATCACATCACTCAACGGCACAATCGACGGCGAGCGATAGCCAAGCTGTCTGTTCTGCTGTTGATAAGGCACAAGCCACCGATTGCTCCGAGTCTGAATTAGTCCGTCACTCGGATGATTTTAATTTTGCTCCGGCTAACTCCCAGCGTTTTATCAATCTTGTTCAGCATGATATGCGTGAGGTGAAGCCTGTTTACCTGTTGGCTTTTGAGTTCGAACCAGAGCCTGCGCCCGCATTAGGGGAAAATATTCGCCTCGATGCTCGCCCGGATTGGACTCTCTTAGCCGAATCTTCACCAGCGCGGATCTCCGGCTGGAAAGTCTCCAACCTCCAATATCGCTTTAGTCAGCAAGCCGCTTAACTCACCGCTCCCTGTAGCAAGTTAGCAAGGCTTATCCATAACGATACCGTTTGAGCTCATCATCTGAACCAGAGGTCGTTAGGGATACCTTTGATTAACTTTGCATTTTGTTATCCGAAACCTGTACCCGATAACCTAGCATCAAAGCCTGCGGTGTGTACGCCGAAGGTGCGACTAAATCGCATAGGATTTAAATCCATTCGGTTTAGACGGATTTTAATCGGTTATCACCACTGAGTTTGCTCGCGTTTAGCGTACTCCTTGTGGGATCCGTGTTTACAGGTTTCACCGTAATACAGTGATTGTTCGCTCATGTTTAGCTGCACTATTTGCGCTGCAAATAGCTATTCGAGCGGACAATATCATGCGAGTGATATCTATGGATAAAATTCAGAGTAAAAAGCTGCTAAATCATTATTCAGCTTGGAAATACGTTGTGCTTATCGTCACGATTATCGTGATGTTATTTAGCGCCTTACCGACTTGGTATGGAGAAGATGCCGCCGTGCAGGTGGGTGCTAAAGCGGGGCTTAATTTAACCCCCATTGAACTGCGGGATAAATTAAAGGCGCAGGGCGTTGATGTTAAGCGTATCGAAGTTAAGCATGCCCAACATGGCAACGCCAACAGCTCAGATGACGGGCAAACCCTTATCGTGCTGAATGATGACAGCGAGCAAACCTTAGTGAAGACCTTAGTGTCATCCATGGTGAGTGAGCCGAAAGAGCTCACGCTGGCACTGGTGAGTGCCGCGCCAAGTTGGCTGCAAAATATGGGTTTTGAACCGATTAAACTCGGGCTCGACTTACGCGGTGGGGTGCAATTTTTGCTGGATGTGGATGTGCAGCCCGTCTATCAAGCCCAGGCCGATGCATTAGTCGAGTCCCTTCGACAGTTTTTACGCGAACAACAAATTCGCGGCGCCAGTGTGCGTATTGATAGCACGCGCGATGACGCAGGGTTGCAAATCGCAATTGCATTTAATGAAGCGGCTGAATCAACCAATAATGCGCGCTCAACTATTCGCCAGTTTATGCAACAAAGCTACCCGACTTGGCAATTAACCAATGCGGATAATGGCTTAATCGTAAAGCTCGCGCAAGAAGAGCAAATCAAGTTACGTAATTTAACCGTGCAGCAAAACCTGCAAATTATGCGTAGCCGGATTGAAGAGCTAGGTATCACTGAGGCTCTAGTGCAGCGTCAGGGCGAACACCGTATCCGCATCGAGCTGCCCGGTGTACAAGACCCCGCCGCCGCGAAAAACGTGATTGGTGCGACCGCAAGCTTGGCCTTTTTTGAGGTTAAAGAATCGGGTTCGGTGAATGCGCAGGTACTGAAGGATAAATCTGGCAATCCTGTTTATGTGGCACGCACGCCGGTATTGGGCGGCGATCATATTGTCGATGCCCGTGCCAATATTGGCGAAATGGGCATGGCCGAAGTGAACATTCACCTCGACCGAATCGGCGGCCAAAAAATGTCGGAGTTTTCCCGCGCCAATATCGGTAAGCCGATGGCAACGTCTTACAGCGAATATAGCCGGGATGAGCAGGGCAAAGCCAAGCAGACCCAAGAGATCATTAGTGTCGCGACCATTCAATCACAGCTGGGAGATCGTTTCAGGATCACTGGCGCAGGCACCTATCAAGAGGCGCAGCAATTAGCCTTGTTGCTACGCGCTGGCTCAATGACGGCGCCAGTGACTATTGTTGAAGAACGTACCATTGGCCCGACCCTAGGCGCCGAAAACATTCAAAACGGCTTTGCAGCGCTCGGCCTTGGTATGGGAATTACCTTGCTGTTTATGGCGCTCTGGTATCGCCGTCTCGGTTGGGTGGCCAACGTGGCCTTGATTGCCAACATGGTGATCCTCTTTGGTTTGCTGGCGCTGATCCCCGGTGCAGTATTGACCTTACCCGGCATTGCCGGTCTGGTGTTGACGGTTGGTATGGCGGTCGATACCAACGTGCTGATTTTCGAGCGGATTAAAGACAAGTTAAAAGAGGGGCGCAGCTTCGCCCTAGCGATTGACACTGGCTTTGACAGTGCGTTCTCAACCATTTTCGACGCTAACTTCACCACTATGATCACCGCAGTTGTGCTCTATTCCATCGGTAATGGCCCCATCCAAGGCTTCGCCTTGACCTTAGGTTTAGGTCTGTTGACCAGTATGTTTACCGGTATTTTTGCCTCAAGAGCCTTAATCAACCTAGTGTATGGGCGTGATGCGCGCCGCCATGTGAGGGTATAACTATGAAGAATCTCAATCTAACTAAATGGCGTTATGTGTCGAGCGCTATCTCTATCTTTTTAATGTTGGCCTCTCTCACCATCATCGGGATGAAAGGCTTTAACTGGGGCTTAGACTTTACAGGCGGTGTGGTAACTGAGGTTCAGCTCGACAGAAGGATCACCAGCAGCGAGCTGCAACCGCTATTGAACGCGGCTTATCAGCAAGAGGTGACGGTGATTTCGGCCAGTGAGCCCGGACGTTGGGTATTACGCTATGCCGATACGGCGCAAAGTAATGTCGATATTGCGCAAGCCTTAGCGCCTGTGGGGGAGGTGCAAGTACTGAACACCAGTATTGTCGGCCCGCAAGTGGGTAAAGAGTTAGCCGAGCAGGGCGGTCTTGCTTTGTTGGTGGCCATGCTGTGTATCTTAGGCTATTTGAGTTATCGCTTCGAATGGCGTCTCGCCTCCGGTGCGTTGTTTGCATTGGTGCACGACGTGATTTTCGTGCTCGCGTTTTTCTCATTAACCCAAATGGAGTTTAATTTAACCGTGCTCGCCGCCGTGCTGGCGATTTTAGGCTATTCGCTCAACGATTCGATCATTATTGCCGACCGGATCCGGGAGTTATTGATTGCTAAGCCAAAGCTTGCTATCCAAGAGATTAACAACCAAGCGATTGTCGCGACATTTTCCCGTACCATGGTAACCTCGGGAACCACCTTAATGACGGTGGGTGCGTTATGGATTATGGGCGGAGGGCCGTTAGAAGGATTCTCGATTGCCATGTTTATCGGCATTTTAACTGGCACTTTCTCATCAATATCGGTCGGGACTTCATTGCCCGAATTTTTGGGATTAACGCCAGAGCATTATAAAGTGCAAGTCATCACAGATACGCCATAAGTGCTAAAAACAAAACGGCCACTCGCTTGAGTGGCCGTTTTGTTTAAGGCTGGAAAATTACTTAGCTCTTGGCAGGGCAATTTTCATTTCAGGCGATTGACGATAAATCACCAGAATATGACCAATAAGTTGCACTTTTGCAGATTGAGTTTCACGTACTATGGCATCAACGATGGCATTTTTTAGCTCTCTATCGGTAGAGGCTACTTTCACTTTAATCAGTTCATGATAAGCGAGTGCGCTTTCAATTTCAGCGAGTACACCTTCAGTCAATCCATTGGCACCAAGCAGCACCACTGGCTTTAAATTGTGCGCCAGACCTTTTAAATGCTGTTTTTGTTTGGTTGTTAAGTTCATTTCTACCAACTTTTGCTGAGTTACTGTTGAAAAACCGCTATTCTACCCTTATATAGCCCTTGTGTAACTCTCAATTGTTGCGGATTTTAAATGTCAGGTAAAAAACGTACGGCCAGTTCCACCCGTTGGATGCAGGAACACTTTGATGATCATTATGTCAAACTAGCACAGAAACGGGGATTGCGTTCTCGCGCTGCGTTCAAGCTTGAGGAGCTCCAGGAGAAGGACCAATTGATCCGCCCAGGTATGACTGTGGTGGACTTAGGTGCGGCTCCTGGTGGTTGGTCTCAAATAGCCGTCAAGCTGACGGGAGATAAAGGTAAAGTTATCGCCTGTGATATTTTGCCAATGGATCCCATCGTCGGCGTGGATTTCTTGCAAGGGGACTTTCGTGAAGAGAAAGTGCTCGAAGCATTGCTAACTCGCGTCGGTGCGGATAAGGTTGACGTTGTATTGTCTGATATGGCGCCCAACATGAGTGGTTCCGATGGTGTCGATCAACCGCGCGCCATGTATTTAGTCGAACTGGCGTTAGATATGTGTCATCAAGTATTGGCACCTAACGGCAGTTTTGCGGTCAAAGTCTTTCAGGGGGAGGGGTTTGACGAATATATGAAGGCGGTAAAAGACGCATTCAAAGTAGTAAAAACACGTAAACCGGACTCGTCGCGGGCACGCTCCCGTGAAGTCTATCTTGTGGCGACAGGGTACAAGTTGTAGTACTCTAGCGTTAATCATCGCAAGACTTTATGAGGTCTAGTAATTTGAGTGACATGGCAAAAAATCTAATACTCTGGGTTGTCATCGCCGTTGTGCTGATGTCAGTGTTTCAGGGTTACTCCCCCTCTTCTTCGTCATCGCAGAAGATGGATTATTCTACGTTCCTAGACAATGTTCGTGATGGACAAGTCGCCAGTGTTGAAGTGAAAAGTGACCAACGTACTATCGAAGGTTCTAAGCGCACGGGCGAAAAATTCACGACCATCATGCCACTGTATGACCAAGATTTAATTAATGATCTTGACCGTAAAGGCATCACCATGAAAGGCCAAGAAGCCGAAGAGTCGGGTTTCTTAACCCAGATCTTTATTTCTTGGTTCCCGATGTTGCTGCTGATTGGGGTATGGATTTTCTTTATGCGCCAGATGCAGGGCGGCGGTGGCAAAGGCGCTATGTCCTTTGGCAAGAGCAAAGCCAAGCTGATGAGCGAAGATCAAATCAAGACCACTTTTGCTGACGTTGCAGGCTGTGATGAAGCCAAAGAAGAAGTGAAAGAGCTGGTCGATTATCTGCGTGATCCAACCAAATTCCAAAAACTGGGTGGCCGTATTCCAACGGGCGTGCTCATGGTTGGCCCTCCAGGTACAGGTAAAACCTTACTGGCTAAAGCGATTGCGGGTGAGTCAAAGGTACCTTTCTTTACCATTTCAGGTTCTGACTTCGTAGAAATGTTCGTCGGTGTCGGTGCATCTCGCGTGCGTGACATGTTCGAACAAGCGAAGAAATCAGCCCCTTGTATTATCTTCATCGACGAAATCGATGCCGTAGGTCGCCAACGTGGTGCTGGCTTAGGTGGTGGGCACGATGAACGTGAGCAAACCCTTAACCAAATGCTGGTTGAGATGGACGGCTTCGAAGGTAACGAAGGGATTATCGTGATTGCGGCGACTAACCGCCCAGACGTATTGGACTCTGCACTCCTGCGTCCAGGTCGTTTCGACCGTCAAGTGGTTGTAGGTCTGCCGGACGTTCGCGGTCGTGAGCAAATCCTTAAAGTGCATATGCGTAAAGTGCCACTTTCTGAAGATGTGAAAGCAAGCGTGATTGCTCGTGGTACGCCAGGTTTCTCCGGTGCCGATTTAGCCAACTTAGTCAACGAAGCTGCACTGTTTGCGGCGCGCGGTAATCGCCGTGTTGTCGGTATGGAAGAATTCGAGCGTGCAAAAGACAAGATCATGATGGGTGCTGAGCGCCGCTCTATGGTGATGTCTGAAGCCGAGAAAGAAATGACGGCATACCACGAAGCGGGTCACGCGATTGTGGGCTGTTTAGTGCCAGAGCATGACCCTGTGCACAAGGTAACTATTATCCCGCGTGGTCGTGCGTTGGGTGTGACCTTCTTCTTACCTGAGGCCGATGCGATTAGCCAAAGCCGTCGTAAGTTAGAAAGCCAGATTTCGGTTGCCTACGGTGGTCGTTTAGCCGAAGAGCTGATCTACGGCAGCGAAAAAGTGTCTACAGGCGCTTCGCAAGATATTAAATACGCGACGTCGATTGCCCGTAACATGGTGACCCAATGGGGCTTCTCCGATAAACTCGGTCCATTACTCTATGCCGAGGAAGAAGGTGAAGTGTTCTTAGGCCGTAGCATGGGTAAAGCCAAGGCGATGTCCGATGAAACCGCGACGCTTATCGATGCCGAGGTGAAGGCCTTTATCGATAAAAACTACGGTCGTGCCAAGCAAATTCTGCTGGATAACATCGATATTCTGCATTCGATGAAAGACGCGCTGATGAAGTACGAAACCATTGATTCACTGCAAATTGACGATTTGATGAATCGCCGTGAAGTGCGTCAGCCTGCCGATTGGCAAGCGGATGATAATGGTTCAAACGACAAAGGCAGTGACAAAGGCGAGCCTGCGGTTAAAGTCGACGAAGTGGTAAAGACCGCTCCCGTTGAGGCAGAGCTGAAAGATGCCGATGAGTCACCCGTTAAGTAGCGGTTGTTAATTGAAAGAGAACCCCGTTAAGGGGTTTTCTTGTTTTATCTTGCTAGAAAATTGACTGCGCTGTCATTCAATATAAATCAGTCACATGAATAAACCCGCGCAGTAAACGGATGAAACGCGCTAGCAAGCTGTCCCATATGGAGTCAATGCGTGTTTGAATTAATTGCTGGAACCAAACGCTTATCCTTAGCTTCGCCCGTCGTGATGGGCATTCTGAATGTTACTCCCGATTCTTTTTCCGACGGTGGAAAGTTCTCTTCCTTTGAATTAGCTTGTCAACATGCCGATGACATGGTGGCCCAAGGTGCGCTTATCATCGATATCGGTGGCGAGTCGACGAGGCCGGGTGCGGCCGATGTGACGGTTGAGGATGAACTTGCCCGTGTGATCCCTCTGGTGGAATATGTCGCTAAACATCATGATGTGTGGATTTCAGTCGATACCAGTAAACCGGAAGTGATGCGACAAGCGGTGAATGCAGGTGCGCATTTAATTAACGATGTGCGAGCCTTGTTAGAGCCGGGGGCATTAGAGACAGCGGCGCAGCTGAATGTGCCCATCTGTTTAATGCACATGCAGGGCGCGCCGCGCAGTATGCAAACTGCACCCGAATACCAAGACGTTGTTGCCGATGTTACTGAGTTTTTGTGCGAGCGTATTCAAGCCTGTATCGATGCGGGGATCCCGCGGGAGCGATTGTTAATCGACCCGGGCTTTGGCTTTGGTAAAACCTTAGAACATAACTATGAACTGCTCGCGAAGTTAGAGCGTTTTGAGCCGTTTGAGCTGCCGATATTGATAGGTTTATCCCGTAAGAGCATGATAGGAAACCTTCTCGCTAGACCGACCTCCGAGCGTCTAGCGGGGAGCCTTGCTGGTGCCATGATAGCGGCCCAGAAAGGGGCACATATCATTCGTGTCCATGATGTCCCTGAAACTGTCGATATGCTGAAAGTGTTACAAGCGACACAGGCATATCGATAAAGGCTATTTTTGTTAAGTATTTCATTAATATTATGATCCCAACCGAAGGGACACATTGAAGTTTGTGGGGCGATATGAGCGAACGTAAATTTTTTGGAACCGATGGTATTCGTGGCAAGGTAGGTTCAGGCCAGATGACTCCCGAGCTGGCATTAAAGTTGGGTTGGGCGGCTGGACGTGTGTTATCCCGCAGCGGCACGAAAAAAGTGATTATTGGTAAAGATACTCGTATTTCGGGTTATATGTTTGAGTCCGCTTTAGAGGCGGGTCTTTCGGCAGCGGGCCTCAATGTGATGTTAATGGGACCCATGCCAACACCCGCTGTGGCATATCTTACTCGCACTTTCCGTGCAGAAGCGGGTGTGGTGATCAGTGCATCCCACAATCCATACTACGATAATGGCATTAAATTTTTCTCCAATGATGGCAGCAAGCTCGACGATAACTTAGAGCTAGAAATTGAAGCCGAATTGGAAAAGCCCTTAGAGTGTGTTGAGTCGCATTTATTGGGCAAAGTGTCACGTATTGAAGATGCGCGTGGCCGTTATATCGAATATTGCAAGGGTAACTTCCCTGCGGATCAAACCCTAACAGGGTTAAAAATTGTCGTGGACTGTGCTCACGGTGCAACCTATCACATTGCACCTGCGGTATTTCGTGAGTTAGGTGCAGAGGTGATTGCCATTGGTGATAAGCCCAATGGTGTCAACATCAATGACAAAGTGGGCGCCACGTCCATGGCGAAAATTTGTGAAACCGTATTGACCGAAGGCGCCGATTTAGGGATTGCACTCGATGGTGACGGTGACCGGATTATGATGGTCAACAGCCGCGGTGAAGTTATCGATGGTGACCAAATTCTCTATATTCTGGCCTGCGATGCTAAAGCCCGTGGCGTGCTGCGTGGTGGCGTTGTCGGCACGCTAATGTCTAACCTAGGCCTCGATTTAGCCTTACAAGCCTTAGATATTCCTTTTGCCCGCTCTAAAGTGGGTGACCGTTATGTGATGGAGTTACTGAAAGAACTCGATTGGCGCATTGGCGGTGAAAACTCGGGCCACATCCTTAACCTTGACCATGGCACGACGGGAGATGGTATCGTGGCTGGTATCTTGGTATTGGCGGCAATGCGTCGACAAAATGCCACACTAGAGCAACTCACTGCCCCAATGGAGATGCTGCCACAAGTGTTAGTGAATGTGCGTTTTGAGGGGGAACACGACCCATTAAGCTCAGATAAAGTTAAAGCCGCTCAAGCTCAGGTTGAATCAGAACTGGGGGCCCGAGGTCGCGTATTACTACGTAAATCAGGTACTGAACCGTTAATTCGCGTAATGGTTGAAGGTGATGATCACAATACTGTGTTAGCGCACGCCAATTTGATCGCAGATGCGGTAAAATCGGCGAGCTAATCACACCAATCTTTAGTCGAGTGCAGCTGATACCGATTAAAAATGAAGGTGTTAGCTGCATTAATGAGCAAGAATAGGGTTTGGCGTGTAAAAAGTAAGCATTCCAACCTAATATCTGAAAAATTTCGAATTTAGCTATTGTAACTTAATAAGTGGTTCGCTATTATTCACGCCGCTTTCAGAGGAGACAGTGATGGCACTCAGACGTCCTATGGTAGCTGGCAATTGGAAGATGAACGGCAGCGCGGCATTAGCGCAAGAGTTGTTCAAGAAATTTGCCTCAAAGCTCCAAAATGATTCAGCTGAAGTGGTTTTATGCCCGCCTTCTATCTATCTAGAAAGCGTAAGGCAACTGCTAGAAGCAAACAAGGAAGCGTTAGACGGTTCACTTGTTAGGATGGGCGCTCAGAATTTAAGTCAACATGACTTTGGCGCTTATACCGGAGAAGTTTCGGGCCAGATGCTTAAAGATTGCGGATGTCGATATGTCATTATCGGACATTCAGAACGTCGCCGTATGTACGGAGAGACTAGTAATATCGTAGCGGAGAAATTTGCTGCAGCACAAAAGCACGGTTTAACCCCGATTTTATGCGTGGGTGAGTCGGGTCCAGCACGTGAAGCAAGACGTACCTTCGAGGTGATTGCGGAAGAGTTGGATATAGTGATCCAGAAAAATGGCACTATGGCTTTTGATAACGCCATTATCGCTTACGAGCCGTTATGGGCTGTAGGGACTGGTAAGAGCGCGACACCAGAGCAGGCACAAGAAGTACATGCGTTTATACGCAAGCGTCTCTCTGAAGTGTCTCCGTTTATCGGAGAGAATATCAGGATTTTGTACGGTGGCAGTGTGACACCGAGTAATGCGGCAGATTTATTTGCCCAACCTGATGTTGATGGTGGACTGATTGGCGGTGCCAGTTTAAACTCTACCGAGTTTTTAAGTCTGTGTACCATAGCGATGAGCGCATAATATGTATGAAGTTTTAGTGGTTGTTTACTTGTTGGTTGCATTAGGTTTAATTGGCCTGATCTTAATCCAGCAAGGCAAAGGAGCTGACATGGGGGCCTCGTTTGGCGCCGGTGCATCAGGTACCTTATTCGGTTCAAGCGGTTCAGGTAACTTCCTGACACGTACAACGGCGATTCTGGCCATTGCGTTTTTCACGTTAAGTCTGCTGATTGGCAACTTAAGTGCAAACCACGCAAAAAATGAAGATGCATGGAAAAATTTAGGTTCTGATGAACAGGTGACTCAACCAGTTGATCAAGCAACCGAAAAGTCAGAAACGAAAATTCCTGACTAGTAAAAGGTGCCGCCGAGGTGGTGAAATTGGTAGACGCGCAGCCTTGAGGTGGCTGTGTCCTAACGGACGTGCGGGTTCAAGTCCCGCTCTCGGCACCATAATATAGCTAAGTGAGACGAAGTAAGCGCTGACTTAGTTATTGCAAGCAAAGACGATAGTCAATATACTTGCACACAGTTGACGCGGGGTGGAGCAGCTTGGTAGCTCGTCGGGCTCATAACCCGAAGGTCGTCGGTTCAAATCCGGCCCCCGCAACCAGCTCCTAGTAATGAATGTTGTATAATTCATTATGGTTTACAGGTTCTTGAAGCTAATAACCTCGTCATTACGGGGTTTTTTGTTGTCTGGGACTTTTAAATTTGTCGTATCCTTTACGGCGTTTTACTAGGGCTATTAAGCCCTTTTTTGTTTTTTCGGGGGTCAATTTTGGCAACATTAGAATCCAGACTGGTAGACATGCTCACAGTGCCTGTGGAAGCACTCGGCTTCCAACTTTGGGGCATTGAATATGTGCAAGCGGGTAAACATTCAATCCTGCGTGTGTTCATTGATGGTGAGAATGGTATCAATATTGAAGATTGTGCCAACGTAAGTCGCCAAGTCAGTGCTGTGCTCGATGTTGAAGACCCAATTTCTACTGAATATACCTTAGAGGTTTCTTCGCCAGGCGTAGATAGACCCTTATTTACTGCTGAGCAATATGCGGCCTATGTCGGCGAGGATGTCAAGCTTCAACTGACTATGCCTGTCGCGGGCAGTCGTAATTTAAAAGGCGCCATTACACAGGTTGACGGCCAAATGTTGTCGCTAAATGTGAATGGTAAAGAGCTGGTTGTCGCCTTGGATAATATCCGTAAAGGCAACATCATCGCTAAGTTTTGATGGTTTCAAGGTGAACGAGGCAAGACGAAATGAATAAAGAGATTCTGCTAGTCGCTGAGGCGGTTTCAAATGAAAAGGCCGTTCCACGCGAGAAAATTTTTGAAGCGCTAGAAACAGCGCTGGCAACTGCAACCAAGAAAAAATACGAAGGTGATATCGACGTTCGTGTTGCTATCGACCGTAAAACTGGCGCCTATGAAACGTTCCGCCGCTGGATGGTGATCGACGATAACGGTGTTGCGTTAGAAAACCCATACCGCGAAATCACCTTGGAAGCTGCGCGTTACGAAAACCCAGAAATCCAACCTGGCGATTTTATTGAAGACGAGATCGAATCTGTCGCCTTCGACCGTATTACGACGCAAACCGCTAAGCAAGTGATCGTACAAAAAGTACGTGAAGCTGAGCGTGCGCAAGTCGTTGAACAGTTCCAAGATAAAGAAGGCGAACTGATCACTGGTGTGGTGAAAAAAGCGACCCGTGAAAGTGTTGTTGTTGACTTAGGTAACAACGCTGACGGCGTATTATTCCGTGAAGATTTAATTTCACGCGAATCTTTCCGTCCTGGCGACCGTGTCCGTGCACTGCTGTATTCAGTACGTCCAGAGGCACGTGGCGCGCAGTTGTTCTTAACTCGCACTAAGCCAGACATGCTGATTGAGCTGTTCCGTGTTGAAGTACCGGAAATTGCCGATGAGCTGATCGAAGTCATGGGCGCTGCGCGCGACCCAGGTGCACGCGCTAAGATCGCCGTGAAGTCAAACGATCGTCGTATCGACCCAATCGGTGCGTGTGTGGGTATGCGTGGTGCACGTGTACAAGCAGTATCGAATGAACTCGGTGGCGAGCGTGTCGATATCGTGTTGTGGGATGATAATCCAGCACAATATGTGATCAACGCAATGGCGCCTGCCGATGTGGCTTCTATCATCGTTGATGAAGACAACCACTCAATGGATATCGCCGTTGAAGCGGAAAGTCTGGCACAAGCCATTGGCCGTAACGGTCAAAACGTACGTTTAGCGACTCAGCTGACTGGCTGGGAACTAAATGTGATGACAGTGGAAGACATGAACAAGAAGCACCAAGCCGAGAGCGCTAAGGTGAAGAGCTTATTCATAAACGCACTGGATGTAGATGAAGATTTTGCTCAAGTACTGGCTGACGAAGGTTTTACTTCTCTCGAAGAAGTGGCTTACGTGCCTGTATCTGAATTATTAGCAATTGATGGCTTCGATGAAGATATCGTTGAAGCATTACGTGAGCGTGCAAAAGCGGCGATCTCTACTCGAGCTCTCGCCACTGAAGAAGCACTAGATGGTGTGGAGCCAAGTGAAGAGTTATTAGCACTTGAAGGTGTTGAAAGACACTTAGCCTATGTTTTAGCAAGCAAAGGTATCGTGACTCTAGAAGACTTGGCTGAACAAGGCATTGATGATTTGATCGAAATTGAAGAATTGACAGAAGAAAAAGCAGGTGCGCTGATCATGGCTGCCCGCAACATCTGTTGGTTTGGCGAAGAAGCATAAGTCGATCAACAGGGGGATTTAACTGATGGCAGATACTACCGTAGAGAAATTGGCCACGGAAGTGGGTAAAAGTGTTGAACGTCTGATTGAGCAATTCTCTCAGGCCGGAATTAAGAAAGGCCAAACTGATAACGTTTCTGAAGCTGAGAAGCAACAGTTACTGGATTATCTGAAGAAGCAGCATGGCGGCGAAAGCGCACCGACCAAAATGACACTGCAACGTAAAACCGTATCGACCCTGAGTGTGGCCGGTAATGGTGGTCAATCTAAAGACGTTAAAGTAGAAGTACGTAAAACCCGTACTTTCGTTAAGCGTGACGTGAGCGAAGCGGTTCTGAAAGCTGAAGAAGAAGCCAAAGCGAAGGCAGAAGCCGAAGCTCAGGCAAAAGCTGAAGCAGAAGCCAAGGCCAAAGCGGAAGCCGAAGCTAAGGCTAAAGCAGACGCCGAAGCAAAAGCAGAGGCTAAGGCGAAAGCAGATGCTGAAGCAAAAGCTAAAGCCAAAGCGACGACTGATGCGAAAACCACAAAAGACACTTCGCCAGAAGCGGAAGCGGCACGTGTTGAAGCTGAGCGTTTAAAAGCGGTTCAAGCGGAAGCGACAAAGCGTAAGCAAGACGAAGAAGCGGCGAAAGCGGCTGAAAAAGCGCGTCTGTTAGCGGAAGAAAACTCTAAGCGTTGGGACGAAGAAGAGCGTCAACGTAAAGAGGCTGAGCGTTTTAGCGATCACCATATCACGACCTCTAAAGTGGCCCGCGCCGCTGAAGACTCATCGGATATGGATGAAGAAAAACGTGGTCGTCGTGCACGTAACAAAAATACCGCCAAGTCCAAACGTGGTGGTAAAGATGCTCGCGATGGTCGCGAAAAACACATGCGTAACCGCAGCACCGCACCAGAATCAATGGCACACGGCTTTAACAAGCCAGTGGCTGCTGTTAACCGTGATGTACGTATCGGTGAAACTGTTACTGTGGCAGAACTTGCTCACTTAATGGCTATTAAAGCGACTGAAATCATCAAGCAAATGATGAAGATGGGTTCAATGGTGACGATCAACCAAGTGTTAGATCAAGAAACCGCCCAATTAGTTGCCGAAGAAATGGGCCACAAAGTGGTACTGATCCGTGAAAACGAATTAGAGCAACAAGTACTGTCTGAGCGTGATGAAGAAGGCGTTGTGAAGCTTGAGCCTCGTGCTCCTGTTGTGACCATCATGGGTCACGTTGACCACGGTAAAACGTCTCTGCTCGACTATATCCGCCGCGCGAAAGTGGCAGCGGGTGAGGCCGGTGGTATTACTCAACATATCGGTGCATACCATGTTGAGACCGATAATGGCATGATCACCTTCTTAGATACCCCTGGTCACGCCGCGTTTACCGCAATGCGTGCCCGTGGTGCTAAAGCGACTGACATCGTTGTCCTGGTTGTTGCTGCCGATGACGGCGTAATGCCACAAACCATCGAAGCGATTCAACACGCTAAAGCCGGTAACGTGCCATTGATTGTTGCCGTCAACAAGATGGACAAACCAGAAGCCGATATCGATCGCGTGAAGAGCGAATTAGCGCAACACGGCGTTATGTCTGAAGATTGGGGCGGTGACAACATGTTCGCCTTCGTATCTGCTAAGACTGGTGCTGGCGTTGACGACCTACTCGAAGGCATTCTGCTGCAAGCTGAAGTATTAGAGCTTAAAGCAGTACGTGACGGTATGGCGGCCGGTGTGGTTATCGAATCACAACTGGACAAAGGTCGCGGCCCTGTGGCAACGATTCTGGTTCAAGAAGGTACACTGCGCCAAGGCGACATCGTTCTGTGTGGTTTAGAGTACGGTAAAATCCGTGCGATGAAAGACGAGAACGGTCGTTCAATCACTGAAGCGGGCCCATCAATCCCTGTTGAGATCTTAGGTCTGTCAGGTGTGCCATCTGCCGGTGATGAAGCAACTGTTGTTCGCGACGAGCGTAAAGCGCGTGAAGTTGCCCTGTACCGTCAAGGTAAGTTCCGTGACGTGAAATTAGCACGTCAGCAGAAGTCTAAGCTGGAAAACATGTTCGCGAACATGACCGAAGGCGAAGTGAAGGAACTGAACATCGTTCTGAAGGCAGACGTTCAAGGTTCACTCGAAGCGATTACCGACTCCTTAATGGGTCTGTCTACTGACGAAGTGAAAGTGAACATCATCGCTCGCGGTGTGGGTGCTCTGACCGAAACCGACGCGACTTTAGCTGCGGCTTCTAACGCTATCATGGTTGGCTTCAACGTCCGTGCCGATGCACAGGCGCGTAAGACTATCGAAAGCGAAAGTGTTGACCTGCGTTACTACAGCGTTATCTATAATCTGATTGATGAAGTGAAAGCGGCGATGACGGGTATGTTGTCACCAGAATTCAAACAACAGATTATTGGTCTGGCTGAAGTACGTGACGTGTTCAAGTCACCAAAACTGGGCGCAATCGCCGGTTGTATGGTGACTGAAGGTACCATCAAGCGCAGCGCACCAATCCGCGTACTGCGTGATAACGTGGTGATCTTCGAAGGTGAACTCGAATCGCTACGTCGCTTTAAAGACGACGTTAACGAAGTTCGCAACGGCATGGAATGTGGTATCGGTGTTAAGAACTACAACGATGTCCGCGTGGGTGACCAAATCGAAGTATTCGAAACCGTCGAAGTGGCACGTACACTGTAACGATAAAGAGGGCGGCATTAGCCGCCCTTTCAATTTAATACATTAGCTATGGTAACTCTATTATGGCAAAAGAATTCAGTCGTACACGTCGCATAGCCCAGCAGTTGCAGCAAGAGCTGGCTGTTGTGTTACAACGCGACATGAAAGATCCCCGTATTGGTTTTGTAACCGTTAATGATGTCGATGTGTCCCGCGATTTAAGTTACGCCAAGGTGTTTGTGACTTTCTTCGAAGAAGACAAAGAGCTGGTGCAAGAAAAGCTCAATGCCTTGATTACAGCTGCGCCTTATATCCGTACTTTAGTTGCGGGCCGCATGAAGCTGAGAGTCATGCCTGAAATCCGTTTCGTGTATGACAGTTCATTGGTTGAAGGTATGCGTATGTCTAACCTCGTCAGCCAAGTGATCAACAGCGATAAAGCCAAGCAGCAACAGTTTGGTAGCGCCGACGACGTGACTGAGAATGATATCGACGAAGCCGATGACACCGAAGGTAAAGCGTAATGGCGAGACGTTCGAAGGGCCGCTTTATCGACGGTATTGTATTGTTGGACAAAGCCACAGGCATGAGTTCCAACTTTGCATTACAACGGGTAAAGCGCTTTTTTAATGCCAATAAAGCGGGGCACACGGGGGCGCTCGATCCCTTGGCAACGGGTATGCTACCTGTGTGTTTAGGCGAAGCGACTAAGTTTTCGCAGCATTTGCTGGATTCGGATAAGCGTTATCTGGTTACCGCAAAACTGGGACAACGCACAGATACTAGCGACTCCGACGGTGAAGTGGTGCAGACTCGCCCGCTCGAATTCACTGAGGCGCAGTTAATGTCTGCCTTAGAGCATTTTCGTGGCGATACCCAGCAAGTACCCTCCATGTATTCGGCGCTGAAATACCAAGGCCAGCCTTTGTATAAGTATGCCCGCGAGGGGATTGAAGTGCCGCGCGAGGCGCGTCCAATCACTGTCTTTGAACTGAACTTCATCGGTCTAGAAGGCGATGAGCTGACCTTAGACATTCATTGCTCTAAGGGCACTTATATTCGCACTATCATCGATGATTTAGGTGAGATGCTCGGTTGTGGCGCCCATGTTATTATGCTGCGTCGTACTCAAGTCGCGCATTATCCCTACGACAAAATGGTCACCTTGGAGCAACTCGAAGCCCTAGTTGCGAAGGCGCAGGAAGAGCAGCTTGACCCTAGCAGCTTGCTGGACTCGTTGCTGCTGCCTATGGATACGGCGGTTGCTGACTTTCCCGAGGTTAATGTGCCTGATGCGAGCGCTGCTTACTTAATGCAAGGTCAGGCGGTACGAGTCTCTGGACTCGTTGCAGATACATTGGTGCGCATTACATTGGGCACTGAACGTCGTTTCGTCGGAATTGGCGAGATGAATGAAGATGGCTTACTGGCACCTAAGCGCTTAGTCGTCCTTCACGACCAAGCTAAAGCATCTTAATTGATTATCTTGGGTTATTAATCCATCGCATTTATTGCGCGCGCCAAGGATTATGGGTAGAATAGCGCGCCCTCTGGCTGAGTTAGTGATCGGCTAGAGATTCACATTTTATATTTGGAGAGACACATGTCACTAAGTACTGAAGCGAAAGCAAAGATCCTGGCTGAATTTGGCCGTGGCGCAAACGACACTGGTTCAACTGAAGTTCAAGTTGCGCTGTTAACTGCTCAAATCAACCATTTGCAAGATCACTTCAAAGAGCACATCCACGATCACCACTCACGTCGTGGTCTGTTACGCATGGTTAGCGCTCGTCGTAAGTTATTAGCTTACCTGAAGCGTACTGAAGCAGCGCGTTACAATGAGCTGATCCAAAAGTTAGGTTTACGTCGTTAATCACGCGTTTACTGACATAAAAAAGGAGGCTAAGCCTCCTTTTTTATTGTCTTAAATTCACTCTTTTACACTCTCTCTTCGGCGGTTAGGCGCCACGAAATCCATCAATATTGCTAATGGTTGCGGTTTGGTTGGCGATATACAGCGCCTCAAACTCTGCCTGTGGCAACGGCTGGCTAAAGTAGAAGCCTTGGCCAATTTGACATTGGTTACGCTTGAGCCAATCGAGTTGCTGCTCGTTTTCGATGCCTTCGGCAACGATAGTCAGATTTAATTGTTTACCTAACATCAAAATGGTCGAGGCAATCGCGCTGTCCCCTGGTAAGTCGGACACGAAGCAACGGTCGATTTTCATGGTCGTAATCGGCAAATGCCGCAGGTAAGACAGGGAAGAGTAGCCGGTGCCAAAGTCATCGACGGCGATACCAAATCCGGCCGACTTGAGCTGTTCTAACTTGTTGATCGCAAGCTCAATGTCATTCATCAACGATGTTTCGGTGATTTCAATTTCGAGCAATTCCGGTTGAATTTGGTAACGCAGCGCCATTTGCTTAATGTCCGACACTAAGCTGGCATCGGCAAACTGTTGTGACGCGACATTAATGGCAATCGGTATTGCATAGTTATATTTTTTCTGCCAGTCGCGCAGCACGCGGCAGCTCTGCTCGATAACCCAACGTCCAATCGGAATAATAATGCCGGTTTCTTCCGCCACCGGAATAAAGGAGATGGGGCTGATTAAACGACCATCTTTTTGCCAACGGATCAGAGCTTCACAAGCGGTGATCTTGCCAGTTTGTAAATCCAACTTAGGTTGAAAGTAGAGCAAAAATTCATTGTTTTTCAAGGCGTCATGCAGTGATGCTTCGGTACGGAGTCGCACCGCCGCGCGCTCGGTCATCTGTTGTTTGAAGAAGGCCCATTGATTCGATCCTGCGGCCTTAGCGCTGTACATGGCGATATCGGCATGGCGGATAAGATCTTCGGCGCTGTTGCCATCTTCTGGATAGATGGAAATCCCAATCGATGCCGCTGGGTGAATCGCATGTTCATTCAGCTGAATCGGCACATTGAGCTGCACTAACAGTTTATCGACAAAGTCGGCGGCTTGGTCGGGGGAGTGAACTGAGTCGGCAAGAATCACAAATTCATCGCCGCCTAGGCGTGATACTGACCCTTTATCGCCCACCACGCGTTCCAAAATACGGGCGATGCGGGCGAGGAATTGATCGCCAAGGGCGTGTCCGAGGGAATCATTGATATTTTTGAAACGGTCTAAGTCGATAAACATCAAAGCAAAACTGCTTTTATGAACCCGTGAGCGCTGGATAGTCACGGCAATGGTTTCGAGTAATAGGGTTCGATTGGGAAGGCCTGTTAATGGGTCTCGGGTGGCCATTTTACGCAGTTTGGATTGGGTTTGACTGAATTGAATAAGGATCTGGTTAAACTTCGATGTCACTAGGCCTAATTCATCATCCTTATGGGCGCTGGACATGGGCAGCAGGTTTTCATCGGGCGAATCGGGGGAAATCTTATCAATAGCTTCGCTGATCCTGGCTATTGGCTGTGTCAAGAAGCGGTGGAATACGACGGACAGCACTAAGGTGAGTAACAGCGCGCGGGCTAAGGTGGCAAAAAAGCTGAAGCGTAACTGGCTAAAGAGGGTGTTGGTCAGTTCCTGCGTGTCATAAAAAATGGTTAGCGTGCCGATAAGCTGCTGTTTTTGTGTGCCTTCAAAGTAAAAGGGCCGATACAAGGGCCGTGAAATTTCTTTTAAGTCATCGAAGAGTTTATTGCTGAGGCTGATAAAAGTTTGTGAGTTGTTTTTCTTATTATTGCTCACGGAAACAAACATCGAGCCGTCATCGAGTTCAATCACCGCAGAGCCCACATGCTCTACTTTAATCGCCCCCTCTAGGGTTTGTCTTGCCAAATTATCATCTAAAGCCCAGACGGCGTTGGCGGCGGGTTGTTCTACAGAATCGAGTAATTCTTGTTGAGTGGTAGTGAGTTGCTGCTTGGTGGAGACGACGACGAGGGCGATTTCAACAATGAAGATGGCGATAGCGAAAAAAAGCGCTGTAAAAACGACGAGATTTGTTTGTTTCCAAGTTAGGGATTTAAAGCGACCCGTCATTCAACACATCCTTTATTATTGTTTTCGCTATGGGGATCTTGCGACATTAAGTTACAGCATAACTCTTTGTTCGTTTACCCACTTTAGTGAAAAGATAGACCTTTGTCATCATTATCTGCTCTTTATCTATTGTGGATAATTGCAGTATACTTACGCGCGTAATTCAAGGTCATTAATTAAGGAATGGGTCACGTGAATCCAATTGTAAAGAGTTTTGAGTATGGTCAACATACAGTCACCCTGGAAACAGGTGTTATTGCACGTCAAGCAGACGCTGCCGTTTTAGCTAGCATGGGTGACACGACAGTGTTAGTCACTGTTGTTGGTAAAAAAGAAGCTGAAGCAGGCCGTGACTTCTTTCCTCTGACTGTAAACTATCAAGAAAAGACCTACGCAGCAGGTAAAATTCCTGGTGGTTTCTTTAAGCGTGAAGGTCGTCCTTCAGAAGATGAGACATTAATCGCTCGCCTGATCGACCGTCCAATTCGTCCTCTTTTCCCTAATGGCTTCACAAACGAAGTTCAAGTGATCATTACTGTTGTATCTGTCGATCCACAAATCGAGCCGGATATTATTTCAATGATCGGTACTTCGGCTGCGCTTGCTATTTCGGGTATCCCATTCAGCGGCCCATTAGGTGCAGCGCGCGTGGGTTACATCAATGGCGAATACGTGCTGAACCCAACAGTGACTCAGTTAGCAAACAGCCAACTGAACCTGGTTGTTGCTGGTACTGAGGGCGCGGTATTGATGGTTGAGTCTGAAGCTCAAGCATTACCAGAAGAAGTGATGTTAGGCTCAGTGGTTTATGGCCATGACCAACAACAAGTGGTTATCAAAGCGATTGCTGAATTCAAAGCAGAAGCGGGTAAACCAGCTTGGAATTGGACTGCACCAGTTGCCAATGAAGCCTTAGTTGCTCAAGTTAAAGAATTAGCTGAAGACGGTTTAGCACAAGCGTATCAAATTCAAGTTAAACAAGATCGTTATGCTCAAGTTGCTGTGGTTAAAGCTGCTGCTAAAGAAGCGCTGTTGGCTGCAAACCCAGAAGTAGATTTACGTGAAGTTGACGGTCTGCTCGGTAGCTTAGAGAAGAAAGTGGTTCGTGGTCGCATCATCCGTGGTGAGCCGCGCATCGACGGTCGTGAGCCAGACATGGTTCGTGCTCTCAGCGTATTAGCAGGCGTATTACCACGTACTCACGGTAGTGCACTGTTTACCCGTGGTGAAACTCAAGCACTGGTAACTTGTACTCTAGGTACTGAGCGTGACGCACAGAAGATTGATAGCATCATGGGCGAGCGTACTAACCGCTTTATGCTGCACTACAACTTCCCTCCTTACTCTGTGGGTGAGACAGGTATGGTGGGTTCACCTAAGCGTCGCGAAATCGGTCACGGCAAGTTAGCATGGCGTGGTATCAACGCAGTAATGCCAACGGCTGAAGAATTCCCATATAGCGTTCGCGTGGTTTCTGAAATCACTGAATCTAACGGTTCAAGCTCTATGGCATCAGTGTGTGGTACTTCTCTTGCGCTGATGGATGCGGGTGTACCAATCAAGACTTCTGTAGCGGGTATCGCTATGGGTCTAGTAAAAGAAGGCGACAACTTCGTTGTTCTGTCTGACATCTTAGGTGATGAAGACCACTTAGGTGACATGGACTTCAAAGTAGCCGGTACTCGTGATGGTGTGACTGCACTGCAGATGGACATCAAGATCGAAGGTATTACCAAAGAAATCATGGAAATTGCACTGCAACAAGCCTACGGCGCACGTGTACATATCCTGAACGTGATGGACCAAGCGATTGGTTCACACCGTGATGATATCTCTGACCACGCTCCACGTATCACAACCATCAAGATCAACCCAGAGAAGATCCGTGATGTTATCGGTAAAGGCGGCGCAGTGATTCGTGCGCTGACCGAAGAAACTGGCACCACTATCGAACTGGAAGATGACGGTACTGTGAAGATTGCTTCGTCAAATGGTGAAGCGACAAAAGAAGCCATCCGTCGTATCGAAGAAATCACTTCAGAAGTTGAAGTGGGTCGTATCTATAACGGTAAAGTTATCCGTATCGTAGACTTCGGTGCCTTCGTTAACATTCTGCCAGGCAAAGATGGTTTAGTGCACATTTCGCAAATCAGCGATGAGCGTGTTGCTAACGTCTCTGACCACCTTGAACTGAACCAAGAAGTTACCGTTAAAGTAATGGAAGTGGATCGTCAAGGTCGTGTAAGACTGTCAATCAAAGAAGCACAGACTAAAGAAGCCGCTGCTGAATAATCGTCTTAACTGACATTATCGGCGTCAGTTTCGAGATGACGTGACTAAAAGGAGATCAATTGATCTCCTTTTTGTTTGTTTAGGTTTAATAAAATTGCGTTTAATGCTATTCCTCAATAGCAGTCCTGAAGTGGGATTGCTATCATGAACATTCTTCTGCGTGGGTTGGGAATCTAAAAAGGTAGAAATGGATGAGTCTTAAAATTAGAACCGCTGTTGTTGCTGTGCTGGCGGGTGCCAGCTTGATGTTGGCTGGATGTGCGACCACTAAGTCTCCCTTAGACAACCAAAATGACGTTGAAGGCAAGTTAGTCATCGCCCCTGTGATGCCAGACTATAAAGTTGAAGTCACCCTTGCCAAGCTGAATGAAATATTATCGGCGGTTGAGCTAACCAACGAGCAGCGCGCACGTTTTCATTATGATCGTGGCGTGATTTACGATAGCGTCGGTTTACGCTTAATGGCGCGCATCGATTTTATGCAGGCCTTAAAACTGCAACCCGATTTAGCCGATGCCTATAATTTCCTTGGTATTTATTACACCCAAGAGGGTGAATACGATAGTGCCTATGAGGCGTTTGATGGGGTATTAGAGCTGTCGCCAAACTATGATTATGCCTACTTGAATCGCGGCATTGCGCTTTATTATGGCGATCGGAACGATCTCGCCTTAAAAGATATGCAGGCGTTTTACGCTGGCGACAATAAAGACGGTTACCGCGCCCTGTGGCTATATCTCATCCAGTCAAAGGATAACGCTGAGGAAGCCAAACGCCAGTTACAGGAACACCGTAAGGGACTGGAAGCCGATGCTTGGTCAACCGTAATTGTTGATTATTACCTCGGCGTTAAGAGCCGCGAGCAGGTTTTTGCCGACGCCAAGTTAGGCCTGACCCATCCCAAAGAATATGCTGAGCGTTTGTGTGAAGCGTATTTCTACCTCGCGAAAATCGAAATCGCCAAGAATCAATACCAAGAGGCGGCGAATTATTTCCGCCTTGCCCTCGCGACCAATATCTATGACTTTGTTGAGCACAGATACGCGCGAATTGAGCTGGCCAAAGTTAAAGGTTTGCTCGAAGGCACAAAATAAGCCATATCGCCCGAGGCACATCTCGGGCTTTACCTAGCCAAGTACGCACTGAGGCGCTATAATTTGCGCCTTTTTTAGCGATACGAGTGCATAGGTTAAATGTCAGACAATAAAGTAGAGGTCGATAAACGTCGCACCTTCGCGATTATATCGCACCCCGACGCGGGTAAAACCACCATTACCGAAAAAGTGCTGTTATTCGGAAACGCGCTGCAGAAAGCGGGTACCGTTAAGGGCAAAAAATCGGGTCAGCATGCTAAGTCTGACTGGATGGAAATGGAAAAAGACCGTGGTATTTCGATTACTACGTCTGTGATGCAGTTCCCCTATGGTGGCGCGCTCGTTAACCTACTCGACACTCCCGGCCACGAAGACTTCTCGGAAGATACGTACCGCACCTTGACGGCGGTTGACTCTTGCTTGATGGTTATCGACTCGGCAAAAGGCGTAGAGGATCGTACCATCAAATTGATGGAAGTAACGCGTCTGCGCGATACGCCTATCGTGACCTTTATGAATAAACTCGACCGTGATATTCGCGATCCCATCGAACTGATGGATGAGGTTGAAGATGTCCTCAATATCGCCTGTGCACCTATCACTTGGCCTATTGGTAGCGGTAAAGAGTTTAAAGGTGTTTACCATATTCTGCGTGACGAAGTGGTACTGTACCAGAGCGGTATGGGACACACGATTCAAGAGCGCCGTGTGATTGAAGGCATCGATAACCCTGAGCTGGATAAAGCGATTGGTAGTTATGCTGACGATTTACGTGATGAAATGGAGTTGGTTCGCGGTGCATCGAATGAATTTGATCACCAAGCCTTCTTAAAGGGTGAGCTTACGCCAGTCTTCTTCGGTACCGCTTTGGGTAACTTCGGTGTTGACCATATCCTCGATGGTATTGTTGAGTGGGCACCAAAGCCGTTGCCCCGTGAAAGCGATGCGCGGATGATCATGCCTGACGAAGAAAAATTCACCGGCTTTGTGTTTAAAATCCAAGCTAACATGGATCCTAAACACCGTGACCGCGTTGCCTTTATGCGCGTTTGCTCGGGTCGCTATGAGCAAGGCATGAAGATGCACCATGTGCGCATAGGCAAAGATGTTAACGTCAGCGATGCCTTGACCTTTATGGCGGGTGACCGTGAACGTGCTGAAGTGGCGTATCCTGGTGATATTATTGGTTTACATAACCACGGGACCATTCGTATCGGTGATACTTTCACCCAAGGTGAAAAGTTCCGTTTTACTGGTGTACCTAACTTCGCACCAGAAATGTTCCGACGTATTCGTCTGCGCGATCCGCTCAAGCAAAAACAATTGCTTAAGGGCCTAGTTCAGTTGTCTGAAGAAGGTGCCGTGCAGGTGTTTCGTCCATTAGACACCAACGATCTAATCGTCGGCGCCGTGGGTGTACTGCAGTTTGAAGTGGTTGTCGGCCGCTTAAAGAGCGAGTACAACGTTGAAGCGATTTACGAAGGTATTAGCGTTTCAACGGCACGCTGGGTTTATTGTAAAGATGAGCGTAAGCTAGAAGAGTTTCGCCGTAAGTGTAGCCAAAACTTGGCACTCGATGGTGGTGATAACTTAACTTACATTGCGCCAACTATGGTTAACTTAAACCTTTCGATGGAAAGATACCCTGACATCGAGTTCGCTAAGACGCGCGAACACTAGCAGGGCAAGTTCTCTCGTTAAAGAAGGCGGTAAATCACCGCCTTTTTTGTCTCTAAAATTTGTGGGAGCGACCTATGATTCATTGGATCACTCAGGCCTGGCGGGCTTATATTCGTTGGTGTGACAAGATGGGGCTGACGCCAGAGAATCGCCGTTGTTGTATGCCGCGATTGGAGGACCCGCCATTAGCCCGCAATAAGCCGCATTGCCAAGAAAAGGCGCCTGCATCTCAAGGAGAAACAAAATCGGAGTAACAGATAGATGATGCTAGATACCCACGCACACCTCGATTTCGCAGAGTTTGACAGTGACCGCGAACAGGTCGTGCAGCGTATGAGGCAAGCGGGCATCGACAATCTGATCATCCCGGGGGTTTCCCCGCTGCATTGGGGAAAACAATTGGCGATTGCTGAGCAATATCAGTGCTATTTTGCCTTAGGCATCCATCCTTGGTTTTGCCCCGAAGATGTTGATAAGGCTATTTCTGCATTAACATTTCAGGTTTCTCAGTTACGAGAATGTCCCCGTTTTGTTGCTATTGGTGAATGCGGTTTAGACAAACTTTATGTTGATAATTGGAGTCAGCAGTTAGCCTTTTTCGATGCGCAGCTAACACTCGCCCATGAACTTAACTTGCCGGTTATCGTCCATGCAGTGAAAGCTCACCAAGAGGTATTATCCCATTTAAAGCGCCACAAACTCCGAAAAGGTGGCGTAATACACGCCTTTTCTGGCAGTCCAGATATCGCTGCTGAATATATTAAGTTGGGTTTTAAGCTAGGTATTGGGGGCTTAGTGATGAATCCCAATGCGAAAAAACTGCTCAAAACCGTCAGCGAATTGCCCCTAGACAGCTTCCTACTTGAGACTGATTCTCCTGCCATGACCCCGCCAAATGTTACAGAAAAACGGAATCAACCCGCTAACGCTGTACTTTTTATAGACAAAATTGCAACTTTGCAAAAAAAATCTAGTGTTCTAATATCAGAACACTTGGTGTCGAATGCAATGCAACTGTTTGACCTTTAGTTGTTTTTGGTTAAACAGGTGTAGGTCGCAATAGCATTTTGCTCTAAGCGGTTGAAATTAAACTCCAAAATTTTGATCAAAACGACGATTTTCGACTTTCTCTCGGGTATAATCTGACTCGGAAATAGGTTGATTAACAACATAATTAAAAAGTGTTAACAATAGGGTGATGGTTAATGAATATATTGATGAGCTTAGTAGGGGTGGTCGTCCTACTTGCGATAGGTTTCCTCCTATCGAATAACAAAAAAGCAATTAACTTGCGTACTGTGGGTGGTGCATTAGCCATCCAGGCCGCCTTCGGTGGTTTTGTACTGTACGTTCCTGTCGGTAAAGATATCCTGAAAAGTGTATCTGACGCGGTTTCTAGCGTTATCGGTTATGCACAAAACGGTATCGGCTTCCTGTTCGGTGATTTAGCTAACTTCAAACTTGGCTTTATCTTCGCGGTAAACGTGTTGCCAGTTATCGTGTTCTTCTCTTCTCTGATCGCCGTTCTGTACTACTTAGGCATCATGCAGTGGATCATCCGTATCATCGGTGGTGGTCTGCAAAAAGCATTAGGCACAAGCCGTACTGAATCTATGTCAGCGACTGCTAACATCTTCGTTGGTCAAACTGAAGCGCCGTTAGTGGTTCGTCCATTCATTCCTACTATGACTCAATCAGAACTGTTTGCGATCATGGTGGGTGGTTTAGCTTCTATCGCAGGTTCAGTACTGGCTGGTTACGCGCAAATGGGCGTGCCTATTGAGTACTTAGTTGCTGCGTCATTCATGGCGGCACCAGGTGGTCTATTAATGGCTAAACTGATGCACCCAGAAACGGAAGCTGCTAAAAACGACATGGATGAATTACCAGAAGATCCTGATAAGCCAGCTAACGTATTAGACGCTGCTGCTGCGGGTGCTTCATCTGGTATGCACTTAGCGTTAAACGTTGGTGCAATGCTGTTAGCCTTCGTTGGTTTGATCGCAATGATCAACGGCATCATCGGTGGTGTAGGTGGTTGGTTCGGTGTTGAAGGTTTAACACTGGAACTGATCCTTGGTTACATCTTCATGCCTTTAGCCTTCTTAATCGGTGTACCTTGGAACGAAGCGCTGGTTGCTGGTTCTTTCATCGGTCAGAAAATCGTTGTTAACGAATTCGTTGCTTACCTGAACTTTGCTCCATACCTAAAAGACATCGCTGATGGTGGTATGGTTGTCGCTGAAACTGGCTTAGCAATGACTGACAGAACTAAAGCGATTATTTCGTTTGCACTGTGTGGTTTCGCTAACTTGTCTTCTATTGCGATTCTGCTAGGTGGTTTAGGTGCTATGGCTCCTAACCGTCGTCACGATTTAGCTAAGTTAGGTATCCGTGCAGTTATCGCCGGTTCTTTAGCTAACTTAATGAGTGCAACAATTGCAGGTCTGTTCTTAGCTATCTAAGCATAGATGTGTAGGGGAGACGCTCCCCACTAACTGGGTCCTGACCATGCAGGGCGGGACCTAAGTTAATTCAACCATTTTCCAGTAGTGATTCCTGTAGTGAATAGTATCTCCGATTGTATAGGCCAGATTACAACTAGACGTTAGCTGTGATGCTGTCTTAACAGTCGTGACGTACGGTTAAGTTAATTAGTCGTAAACAACAAGTCGCGACTTTGTTCACAATTAAGAATTTTGTGTTCGTGATTTTACGCCAGATTATTGAGATTTTTTTTAATCGAGGTAGAATGCGAGCGCCACAAAAAGAACGCTACCCTTGACGGTAGCAAACAAAATAATGGGGTTGATGATGAAAAACGTTAAAACTTTAGCTTTAGCTGCTACAGCAGTAGCTGCAATGTCTGGTAACGCATTTGCTGCAGACCGTTCAGACCTTCACGGTTCTGACTACAAGTGGATGCAGTTCAACGCTATGTACTCTATCGGTGAAAAGCCTGATAACCCAGCTACTGGCGACCAACACAACTACTTAGAAATGGAATTCGGCGGCCGTTCAGGTATTTTCGATCTGTATGGTTATGTTGACGTATTCAACTTAGCAAACCAATCAAGCAGCAACGGTGACAAGAACCCAGGTTCAGGCACCAGCAAACTGTTCATGAAATTTGCTCCACGTGTTTCTATCGATGCATTAACTGGTAAAGATTTATCTTTCGGTCCAGTACAAGAAGTTTACTTCTCTACTCTGTTCAACTGGGACGGTCTGAACGGTGAAGGCGTTAACTCTACTTTCTGGGGTGTTGGTGCTGACGTAAACGTGCCTTGGTTAGGCAAAACAGGTATGAACCTGTACGGTTACTACGACATGAACGCGAAAGAGTGGAACGGTTACCAATTCTCTGCTAACTGGTTCAAGCCTTTCTACTTCTTCGACAACAAGAGCTTCCTGTCATTCCAAGGTTATATCGATTACCAATTCGGTGCTGACGAAGACAAGACTGCTTTCGTACCAAAAACCTCTAACGGTGGTAACATCTTCTTCGGTCTATACTGGCACTCAGATCGTTACGCTCTGGGCTATGGCCTGAAAGGCTTCAAAGACGTTTACCTGTTAGAAGACGGTGCTGGTGCACTGGCTCTAGAATCAACAGGTTGGTCTCACTACCTGTCAGCTACTTACAAGTTCTAATTTCTTGTAAGAGCCGTTGGAGCCGCGATGGCGGCTCCATCTTTTATGTGTCATGAATCTTTATCTAAACCCATTTATAATTTGAGCAGTGCGTTTATATAAAGGTTTGTGTTTTTCTCGCGCTAAAACGGATTTTTCGCGGAAAAGTAGGAACAAGACATTATTCGTATCCTCTCTTCCGGTCTTCAAGGATTCAAGTCGTGATCACTTATAGTTCATTTAAGTGTCAGGATGCGTATGTGTTATGCATAGGCAAGATTGAATACCTAATAAAAATGTAATTTGCCCTACACAAATTACTCGGCATCGCCTGAAGGCCCGGCCATATAAAAATAATCAAAATAATGCCAGCTCTGAGCGTTGCGTATAAGCGACTGATTTCTATTTATTTGTTTTTTCTTTTGGAGAGCTATTATGACTGATTTAAAAAAAGCAGCACAACGCGCCATCGAACTTATGGATTTAACCACCTTAAACGATGACGATACCGATCAGAAAGTGATCGACCTGTGTCACAAAGCCGTGACGCCAGCGGGTAATACTGCTGCCATCTGTATCTATCCTCGCTTCATTCCTATTGCACGTAAAACCCTCGATGAGCTGGGCGCAGAAGACATTCAAATCGCAACAGTAACCAACTTCCCACACGGTAACGATGATATTGCTATTGCAGTATTAGAAACCCGTGCCGCCGTTGCCTATGGTGCCGATGAAGTCGACGTGGTATTCCCTTACCGCGCGCTGATGGAAGGTAACGAAAGTGTCGGTTATGAGTTAGTCAAAGCCTGTAAAGAAGCCTGTGGCGATGTATTACTGAAAGTGATTATCGAATCTGGTGTATTAGCCGATCCTGCGCTTATCCGCCGCGCCTCTGAACTGTCTATCGATGCGGGTGCTGATTTTATCAAGACCTCTACCGGTAAAGTACCAGTCAACGCGACCCTTGAAGCGGCCGAAATCATGCTGACTGTGATCAGTGAAAAGAACACCAAAGTGGGCTTTAAGCCTGCTGGCGGCGTACGTGATGCTGCTCAAGCTGCAGAGTTTTTAGGTGTGGCTGAGCGTATTCTCGGTGCGGATTGGGTCTCTCCACGTACCTTTAGATTTGGTGCTTCAAGCTTACTCAACAGCTTGTTACACACATTAGAATTAGCCGATGCGCCTAAGCCGACTCAAGGCTATTAATCGAACATTGCATCTCGATTAATACCAAAATCGTATATCGAAACTAATTAAGTGTGACCTAAATCTAGTTGGAAACATCAAAACTTCGATAGCATGTAATTGTAATATTGCTACAGTTTTGATGTTTCATTGCAAAGCTAAATAACGGATATGTTGTATTAGTATTTAGCTTGGAGGCAGTATCATGTTTCTAGCTCAGGAAATTATACGTAAGAAACGCAATGGGTTAGCCTTAAGTACAGAAGAGATCCAGTTCTTCGTTAAGGGCATAACCACTAATGCAGTGTCGGAAGGTCAGATCGCCGCATTAGGCATGGCTGTGTATTTTAATGACATGAATATGGATGAAAGAATCGCTTTGACCACGGCAATGCGCGATTCTGGCACTGTACTCAACTGGCAATCACTTGGTCTGAATGGCCCTGTCATCGATAAACACAGTACAGGTGGTGTCGGTGATGTGATTAGTCTCATGCTCGGCCCCATGGCTGCGGCCTGCGGTGGTTATGTGCCGATGATTTCGGGGCGCGGACTCGGACACACAGGCGGTACGCTCGATAAGTTCGACGCTATTCCCGGTTATCAAACCGAACCTTCGAGTGAATTGTTCCGCAAAGTAGTTAAAGACGTTGGTGTGGCGATTATCGGCCAAACTGGCGATCTGGTTCCCGCCGATAAACGTTTTTATTCCATCCGTGACAACACTGCGACTGTCGAATCCATCTCCCTCATCACCGCCTCAATTCTCTCTAAGAAATTAGCTTGTAGCCTCGATGCATTGGCGATGGACGTCAAAGTCGGTAGCGGCGCATTTATGCCAACCTACGAAGCCTCTGAAGAGCTTGCTCGCAGTATTGCTGCGGTAGCCAATGGCGCTGGTACTAAAACGACAGCCTTACTCACTGACATGAACCAAGTGTTAGCCTCATGTGCGGGTAATGCGGTTGAAGTGAAAGAAGCCATCGATTTCTTAACCGGGGCTTACCGTAATCCTCGTCTGTACGCTGTGACTATGGGTCTTTGTGCCGAGATGTTACTCCTTGGTGGCCTCGCGACCGATGAAGCGGATGCCCGTGCCAAGTTAAACCGCGTATTAGATAACGGCCGCGCTGCCGAGATCTTTGGCAAGATGGTTTCAGGCCTCGGTGGTCCAGTCGATTTTGTCGAAAACTACAGTAAGTACTTACCGCAATCGCAAATTATTCGCCCTGTCTTTGCGGATACCCAAGGTTATGCCCACAGCATGGACACCCGCGAACTCGGTTTAGCCGTGGTTACCTTAGGTGGCGGTCGTCGCAAGCCTGGTGATGCACTCGACTACAGTGTTGGTCTGACACAAGTCTGTGCCCTTGGCGATAAGATTGATGCTTCAACGCCGATTGCCGTGATCCACGCGCAATCTGAAGATGCCTTTGCTCAGGCGGAAGAAGCGGTTAAAAAAGCGATTCGTATTGATGAAGTCGCTCCAGAAAAAACACCTGAGATCTATGCTTATATCCGAGCAGCGGATCTTTAAGGAAGAATTATGAAACGTACAGTTATAATGATGTTGGATTCCTTTGGCGTAGGCGCCGCTGGCGATGCCGCCAAGTTTGGGGATCTAGGTTCTGACACTTTTGGCCATATCGCTAAAGCGTGTGCCGAAGGTAAAGCCGATATCGGCCGTGAAGGTCCATTAACGCTGCCAAACTTGGCGCGTTTAGGTTTGGCCCATGCGGCGATGGAAAGCACGGGGGCGTTTGCTCCAGGCTTTGCGGACAATGTTGAGCTGATTGGTGCCTATGGCCACGCTCAGGAATTAAGTTCGGGAAAAGATACTCCGAGCGGTCACTGGGAAATGGCGGGTGTGCCCGTATTATTCGACTGGGGCTATTTCAGTGAGCACCAAAACTCGTTCCCTAAAGAGCTGACAGATAAGATTCTAACCCGTGCAGGACTCGATGGCTTTTTAGGTAACTGCCATGCTTCTGGTACCACGATTCTGGAAGAGTTAGGCGAAGAGCACATGCGTTCTGGCAAGCCGATTTTTTACACTTCGGCGGATTCGGTATTCCAGATTGCCTGCCATGAAGGCACATTTGGTTTAGAAAATTTATATCGTCTTTGCGAAATCGCCCGTGAAGAGTTAGAGCCTTACAACATTGGTCGCGTGATTGCGCGTCCATTCGATGGCACAGGCCCAAGCGACTTTGCTCGTACTGGCAACCGTAAGGATTACTCCCTCGAGCCGCCAGCGAAGACAGTATTAGATAAGTTAAAAGCCGCGGGTGGTGAAGTCGTGAGTGTGGGCAAGATTGCCGATATTTACGCTTACTGTGGCATCACCAAAAAGGTGAAGGCAAACGGTTTAGAAGCGCTATTTGATGCGACTTTAGCCGAAGTGAAATCAGCGGGTGAAAATACTATTGTATTCACTAACTTTGTTGATTTTGACTCCCACTATGGTCACCGCCGTGATGTGGCAGGTTATGCGAAAGGGCTGGAGTATTTCGACTCGCGTTTACCTGAAATGCTTGCGCTGCTGGATGAGGACGATCTGTTAATCCTCACCGCTGACCATGGTTGCGACCCAACATGGCAAGGTACTGACCATACCCGTGAATATGTGCCTGTATTGGCCTATGGCGCAGGGCTAAAAGCCGGTTCACTCGGTCGCCGTAACAGTTTCGCCGATATCGGCCAATCTATCGCGAGCTACTTCAAGCTTGAGCCGATGGAGTACGGAGAGTCGTTTATCTAAGTAAACGTGCAAGATCTCGATTTGGCGGCCAACATTGGGCCGCCAGTAAACAAAGACTTAAGTCTTAATAAAATAAACAGGGGTTATTTCGATGGCAACACCACACATTAATGCTGTAGAGGGCGCATTCGCTGAGACAGTTCTGTTTCCTGGCGATCCATTACGTGCAAAATATATTGCTGAAACATTCTTAGAAAATGTTGAGCAAGTGACTGACGTTCGAAACATGCTAGGTTTTACCGGTACTTACAAAGGTAAACGTATTTCTGTTATGGGTTCAGGCATGGGTATTCCTTCATGCTCAATCTATGCAACTGAATTAATTAAAGACTACGGCGTTAAGAACCTGATCCGCGTGGGTACTTGTGGCGCGATCAGCACTGACGTTAAAGTGCGCGATGTAATCATCGGCATGGGTGCTTGTACCGATTCGCAAGTTAACCGTTTACGTTTCAAAGGCCAAGATTTCGCTGCTATCGCGAACTACGAGCTGATGAATGCCGTGATCGAATCTGCCAAAGTAAAAGGCACTAAGATCCGTGTTGGTAACGTTTTCTCTGCCGACCTGTTCTACACTCCAGATCCACAAATGTTTGACGTGATGGAAAAAATGGGCGTGTTAGGCGTAGAGATGGAAGCCGCTGGTTTATACGGTGTTGCCCATGAATTCGGTGCTCGTGCACTGTGTGTGGTAACCGTATCTGACCATATCCGTACTGGCGAAAAAACCACTTCTGATGAGCGTCAAACCACGTTCAACGATATGATCGTGATGACATTAGACGCTGCTATTACGCTGTAATGTGTCGCTAATTTCGTTATAAAAAAAGGGTTCGCACTGCGAACCCTTTTTTATTGCCTCGTTATCTTCAAGTTCAATCGGTTTAGCTGTGTTGTTGGCTCTTAGATGGATAATTTTGCAAGGCGGCTCTAGACCCAAGATGCTTCAGTTTGAGCTGATACGCCTCGATTAACCCGTAGAATCGGTATCTAAATCGCTCGGTTGAGTTGGGGCTTTCTCTGTGGTGGATTTCGCGGCATTGGTTTTCACTCGGCGCACCGATTTAACCTTAGGTTTATTCGGTGTGGACACTGAGGTTTGTGGCTCTGTGGCCAATGCAACAGCTTGCGTCGACTGCGTTTTAGACTGAGGCATAGTGTTGGATGATGACTCATCCTTTGCTCCCATCTCAGGTGCTATCTCTGGTTTCAACTCAGTTTTCAGATCAGACACTTGCTCTGGCATTTGCTCAGACTCAGTTTTTGTTTCTGTAATGGCTTTGGCCTTCTTCACTTTAGGCTGAATACTGGCTTGATTACTGTTTTCATCCGGCACTTTAGCGTTTTCTGTGATTTTTCCTAAAGGCAAAGTATCTGTAGTTTGTTTATTTTCTTCGGTTTCTTTATTTTCTGTCGGCTTTTGAGCGGCCTCTGTATCACTCGCGATGACTTCATCCAACTGCTCATCCTGATGACCCGCAGACTTCGATTCCTCGGCCGCTTCGGGGGCTTTTATGGCTTTATTCTTCTTAGGGTTTTTACGCAATTTGGCGCGGGTGCGACGGCGGTCAAAATCGGCACGCTTAAAGGACAAGGCGCGGGATAACAACATACCGATAAGGCCGGCAACCAGCAGCATCATTTGCTGCTGCTCCATATTTAGGTTATGCGCTTCTTTGATTTCATTAAAAAATAGTTTGGTATCGAGTCTAACCTCGACATAGCCTAAATTTTTTCCATCTTGGATCACGGGTTCGACATAGGGCGGATATTTGCTTAGGAGCAAACTCATGTCTTCGGATTCGGGATCTAAGGCTTCATTGGTCAGGCTTTGGGCGAAGGCTAAGCGTATACCTTGGTCGCTGAAAATGGCCGCCGACATTACCTTAGGATCTTCGACTAAGGCGCTGGCCAGCCATTGGAGCTGCTCATCGTTTTGCAATTGTAGGGCGGGTGCCGCGCTGTAGGCCGTTTGTTGTACCAGTAATCTGGCCATCTTTTGCGTTTGGGACTTTAGAAGCAGCTGACCTTGTAGTAGGCTTGTCTGCCACAATTGCACTAAGCCGACCATCAAGGTCAGGGCGATGGCGATTTGGAGCAGTCTACTGATTTTATGGCTTTTCTTTAGCCCTTTAAGATATAACACTTTGACCCTTAATAGTTAGAGCGCTTGCCTAATCATAATTGATTCTGAGTAAGCCCGATAGTTGGAGAACACGAGTCCTATGGAAAGCTTGAACCAAAATGCGCTGTTTGTATGGGTAGCTGCTAGCCCTTCACCTCGCTTTGAATATCAGGGGCTCAGTTTCGAGGCTTATCAGGAATCGTCTACGCGGCCATCCCCAAGTGGATTTGCTATGCGTCTGATTTACGAAGATTTAAGCATTGAAGACTCATTAGCGGCTTGGATTGTTTCTCTAGCTAAAAGCCTTAAATTAACTTCGCTCTCCATCGCACCTATTCGCCGTCAAGTGGCGCTGCATTGCGTTGAATTAGCGCTTCCCGTGGAGCCGAGTGCCGAGCTGTTAGCCACCTGTCCATCGCAGGTGGAGTTACACCTTATTCGCGGCCCATTACCTAAACTGAGCGAGCCCGGTTTACTGGTGATGGACATGGATTCTACTGCGATTCAAATTGAATGTATTGATGAACTTGCCGCGATGGCAGGGGTCGGCGAGCAAGTGGCGGCGATCACCGAGCGCGCGATGCAGGGCGAGCTGGATTTCGAGCAGAGTTTGCGCCAAAGGGTTGCCCAGCTCGAGGGCGCCGATGCCAAGATTATTCAAACCCTGTGTGACACTTTGCCACTGATGCCTGGCCTTGAGGCCATGCTGACCGAGCTTAAGTCGCACCATTGGCGCCTCGTTGTGGCTTCTGGCGGCTTTACGCCGTTCGTTGGTCACTTAAAACAGCTGTTGAATTTAGACGCTGCCTTTGCCAATGAATTAGTCATAACGGACGGTAAGCTGGCGGGAGCCGTCACCGGAAAAGTCGTTGATGCCCAGTTTAAGGCCGATGTGGTCAACCGTTGTAGCCAAGAATGGCAAATCCCAGTGGGGCAACGTGTGGCGATAGGTGATGGTGCTAACGATATTCCTATGGTGCAGGCGGCTGACTTTGGGATTGCCTTCCATGCCAAGCCCAAACTTGCCGCCGCAGCAGATGCTCGGATCCGTAGTTTGGACCTTAGAGTATTGCCTTATCTATTGCAGTTTTAAATAAGTGTCTCAGTCGATTATGTGGTGACATTAGAGTAATGACTCTTGTTTTTTGAGGCTTAACTGGTAGTTTAGTGTTCATTAATGGACTACCAGCGACTGACTTTGACTTCCCCTTCATCCCAACACTCGGCGCAAACGCCCGCACAAACTTCCCTCTATATTCCGTACCGAGATGGACAGCTGCATCTGCGCCAGTTGTTGCCTGCTAATGCGGATTTTTCAAAGCCTCCGATCCTGATGTTGCATGGCGCCATGTCCAATGGCCGAGTATTTTACAGCCAGAGTGGCCGAGGCTTAGGATGCTTTCTCGCTCAGGCGGGCTTTGTGGTTTATGTGCTGGATACGGCGGGCAGAGGCTTGAGTTTACCCAAAATTGCGCGTGGCTTTACTCTGGGGCAAGGTGAGGTGATCCGCGAGCAACTGCCATTAGTGCAGCAGCATATTTTGAAGATACATCAACAGCTTTGCCAGGAGCAGGGAAAGCCGGCGCCATCGCAGCTGCATTGGTGCGCGCATTCTTGGGGCGGCGTCTTGATGGCGAGCGCCCTAGCGCGTTACCCCGAATTGCAGCAGAGTGTACGTTCATTGCTGACCTTTGGCAGTAAACGCACGATTCGAGTGAAGTCCTTTAAAAAATGGCTGATGGTCGATGTGTTTTGGAATCGCCTCGCCCCGAGTTTAGCCGTTGGGCAAGGGTATCTCGCCGCCGATAAACTGCGTGTCGGCATGGATAACGAGAGCCGCGCCTCGTTAACTCAAAGCATAGATTGGGTGCGTGGAGAGTGGCGTGACCATGACGATGGCTTCGATTATGGCAAGGCGGCGAAGGCGGCCAACTGGCCCGTTACGTGGTTTATTGCTGGGCAAAACGATACTGTGCTTGGGCATCCCGAAGATGTCGCCGATATGATCTCTGAATGTGGTTTTCGCCAAGTGAAATACACTCTGCTCTCAAAGGCGAATGGCTTTAAACACGACTATGGTCATGCGGATATGCTGACCCATCTGGATGCGATGAGTGACCATTTTCCGCTGATCCGCGATTGGTATCTCAGGTTTGAATTGGCGGTGTTAAAAGACTAGGGCGATGCACCCTCGTTTATTTTTGCAGAGCAGGGTAGCGCAGCTCCACCTCTTGGGTAATATCGAGTAGCTCACCTACGCCGATAATCCGCCAGAGTTGTTCCTCGAGTTGTTTCGCCCTGTGGTTTGCGTGGATGTTGATGTATTCCAATTCGCGGCGCAGGTAACCCATATCCGGTTTCTCGGTTGCACCACGGTAAATCCGTAGCGCCATAAAGCGTCCTGCCAGTTTACTTTGGTTGATAAAGGCGATTTTGGCCTGCGCATCTCCAAGCTCGGTGGCGGAAACACATTTTAAATGGAATTGACCGCGGGACTGGCGGGTCATTTGGATAAATACCTCAATAAAATCCATATCCTGCTGCGGTTTCATTTGGCGGATAGGATCGAGAATATCCCGTTTAAAGAATCCATCTTTTAGTAGCGGCGCGAGATTATATTGCAGGGTATCCGAGGAGCCCGCGGCAAAAATATCACTGATTTCATCATGCTCAGTGCTGACCCCTAAACAGGCCACCTGTGCCGATTTTGTTGTTTTTTCAACAAAGTAGGGGACCGAATGCAACTCGCGCAATAAAATGTTTTTTAAACCATCGGCGAGCTCTTTTATCTCGCTGTTGTTCTCGGTCAGCTGCTCGAGTTTTTCACGGTTATGGGCGATCAGTTTATTTAAAAACTCCACCCCAACGTGGGGCGTGTGACCCATGACCGCAGCTAAATGGAGCGTCACGCCATTTTTACGGGTACGCACTAGGCGGTAGGGTAAATTATCCAGTTGAGTCTTACCGGCAATGGTCTGCAACTTAGGCAAACTGATCATTATTGGCTTGTTGGTGGCAAACTCAGTCGGATTATCTAGCGTCAGCTGCATGCCTCTGCCTGAAATATCTAAGGTTATCCCCGTCGCTTTTAGGGCTCCCTGTGACACATTGACTAAGGTTTTGAAGGCAAAACGCGCCTCCTGCCGACGCTCACTAAATTGCATCGAAACCGGCTTGATTTGGTGTGCCGTTAGGCGCTGTTGGCCAAAGGCTTTGAGCGCATTGGCATTGCTATCATCCTGCCAGGCTTTGTAGCTGGCCCTTTCATCGTCATTGGTGAGGTCTATAAGTTGCAGCATATGGCTGAACTGGGACAATTGCTGCTCCACCAGCGGGCTGTACTTGGCATCATCCCCCGGCAAGGTCGCACGGCGATAGCCTTTAGCATGGTAAATCTTATCTGGGATGAGTTTGAAAATCCGCCAGCTCGGTTTCGTTGAGGCAAAACCGAGGAATAAAGACGTCATGCCCTTGGCTTTTAATTCGGCTAAAGTGGCCGAGTAAAAATACAGTGAGCCTTGGGCGTTGTAGGTAAAGCTAAAAAACAATCCGTAATCGGGATTTTCGGGATGATTGACTAGCGCAGAGAGCCTTGTTGGCGTCAGCATGGCGGGCAACTGGCTGATATCATTCTCATCCTGAAAATAATGCACTATCTGCTGATTGTCGCGGCTCAGCAACATATGGGTGATGGATTGGGACTGCTGATTGAGAAACAAAGGCAGATGCGGCAGATGTGGTAGGTAATGGCGCTCGAACCCCAAACCCGAGGCCGTCACTAAGACATCATTCACATCCAGCTTATAACGAAGTTTATAACCACGGATTAAGTTGCCCAGCATTTCACCTAAAGCATCGGTACCACCAATCCTGCGCAAGCGTAACCAAACGAATTCACCATTGGTTTGGCTATCGACAATCTGATAATCGACCCCGAGTTGTAAATCGGGGTAGTAATATTCTTCACTCAGCTCGAGCAGTTTGACCTTAAGCGGCTTATCGAGGTCGAAGGGATGATTCGCCGCCAAGCGAATGCGCGCACCGCCAACCGATAAATCGACGGTGATCCCCGGCATTTCCGTCCGCCCGGGTTGCGACACCGCAATGCGTATACTGTAATTCATCCGCTCTTCGGCGCGGTTAAAATAACTGCCGAGCACTACGCCGGGGACCATAAAGGGTTCGGGTTCGACGCTATCGGTTTGTTGTGTCACCTGACGCAGTTTTTGTCGCCGCTGTTGATGGGCGGTGATGACATATTCATACACCCCTAAAGTGTACTTATTGCGGTATAAAGACATGGCCGCTTGCAGACTATGCTTGGCGGGCTCATCGAGAAAATGGCGCTGTTGGCCGAGCATGACTTCGGTGCAGGGCAACTCAGACTTGTCCCTAAGATCGATAATCCGGGTGCAGGGCGAAGCCAAACGATTCAACTCCATTTTCAACAGAAAACGGGTCGAATTGTTTTCATCGGCAGTCAGCTGCTGAAAAATCTCTTGGAAATTCGGTTCCATGAGCAGCGGCTTGAGCTGTTCTATGAGTGCACTATGGTTATCTAAACTCATGTAGGGTCTTTTCTAATGCTGATTTTATACCGTGCTGTGTTAGTCTAATGTCGGCAGTATTCACAGTTACTTAAATTGATTTTATACAGATTTTAATAAGTTATGGCAAAGAATAAAACCGCGTACGTGTGCAATGAGTGTGGACAGGATTTTCCTCGCTGGCAAGGGCAGTGCAGTGCTTGTCAGGAGTGGAATACGATAACCGAAGTGCGCTTAGGCGCCGCCTCGCCCGGACGGGGAACTAAGTTTGCGGGTTATGCCGGTGCTGGTAGTAGCGAAGTCAAAACCTTAGACCAAATTGACCTCAATGCGTTACCACGGATTGTGAGCCATTTTGGCGAGCTCGACCGTGTGCTCGGGGGAGGCATAGTGCCAGGCTCTGCGATTCTGATTGGCGGTCATCCCGGTGCCGGTAAGAGTACGCTGTTACTCCAAACCCTGTGCCATTTAGCCGAGCAAATGCCTGCGCTCTATGTGACGGGTGAGGAGTCCCTGCAGCAAGTCGCTATGCGCGCCCATCGCTTAGGGTTGCCGACCAATAAACTGCGGATGTTATCCGAGACCAGTGTGGAGCAGATCTGCGAAGTCGCCCTGCAAGAATCGCCAAAAGTCATTGTCGTCGACTCTATTCAAGTCATGCATATGAGTGATGTGGCATCGAGCCCTGGCAGTGTGTCGCAGGTGCGTGAATCGGCCTCCTATTTAACTCGCTTTGCCAAGCAAAATGGCATTGCCGTGATCATGGTCGGCCATGTGACCAAAGACGGCAGCCTCGCCGGACCTAAAGTGCTTGAGCACTGTATCGATTGTTCTGTGATGTTTGAAGGGGATAGCGACAGCCGTTATCGCACCTTGCGCTCCCACAAGAACCGTTTCGGGGCGATTAACGAGTTAGGCGTCTTCGCCATGACCGAGCGTGGTTTGAAGGAAGTGGCTAACCCTTCGGCGATTTTCCTCTCCCGCGGCGAGGAAGAGTCCTCTGGCTCCTTAGTGATGGTGGTGTGGGAAGGTACGCGTCCGCTGCTGGTAGAACTTCAGGTGCTGGTGGACAATTCGGCGATGTCGAACCCACGCCGCGTTGCTGTGGGCATGGATGCAAACCGTTTAGCCATGTTACTGGCAGTGATGCATCGCCATGGTGGGTTACAAATGTCGGATCAGGACGTGTTTGTCAACGTCGTTGGTGGGGTTAAAGTGACGGAAACCAGTGCTGACTTAACCTTGCTGCTGGCCATGGTGTCGAGTTTCCGTGGCGATATTTTACCGAGCGATTTAGTGGTATTTGGCGAAGTGGGTTTATCTGGGGAAATTCGCCCCGTGCCCAATGGTCAAGAACGCCTCGTTGAAGCTGCCAAACATGGCTTTAAGCGGGCGATTGTGCCCCGTGCCAATGTGCCGAAAAAGCCGCCAGCGGGCATGGAGGTGGTGGGCGTGGCAAAATTATCCGAAGCCCTCGAAGCGATATAACACCATAAAAAACAGCGCCTGATGGCGCTGTTTTTTATGGTGTTATCGGCGGTGAAATCTGCGTCACGCCGAGCTTTTCGCTTAATCGGCGCTGTTGTGTTTTTCGATAAATAGCGCTAATTCACGATTCAGTATCGACGCATCGCCTAGGTTCAGCTCAACGATGCGTTTGAGGTGGCTGATGCTGTCAACATCGATAAAGTTACATTTCAGGCCCAGTTGCTGGTTGCGTTGATGCACTAACTCGGTTTCCATTTGCAGCTCAATATCCGAGCCCGGCAAGGTAAAACTCAGGGTGATAGGCTCACCTGAATGGCTAAATCCGGCAGGTTCGTCCACTAGTGCGCCATTTAGGCTGAGGTCGAGTATGGTGGTTTGCCACTGTTTATCGCCTTGGTGTACCGATGCGCTAGCGGCAAAGAGGATCCGCGAGAACTTTCGTCTTTCATCAATCACTACTTCTTTATTGTTCATAGTTTGTTAGTGCTCACCCCAATCAATATGCCTAAGCATATGTCATATTGATGTTACTGTAAAAGTTCGGCAGTTTTTTGTGCGAGAAAGTAACGGAGATCGCATATTTTACCTTTTCCTCATATGCAAATATGAAAAAGTATGAATAATTCAGTTAAGCAAAATAAGAGATGTAGAACATGGCCTATAGTGTGCTCGTTGTCGATGATGAAGCGGTTATTCGTGCTCGATTGAAAGGGTATTTTGAAAAAGAAGGTTACCGCGTTGTCGAGGCGGCCGATGGCGAGCAGATGTGGCACGAGTTTAATCGTCAACATATTGATTTAATTATGTTAGACATTAACCTGCCCGGGGTGGATGGTTTGAGCTTAACCCGTGAGTTACGTAGCCGCTCCCATGTGGGGATTATCTTAGTCTCGGGCCGTGATGAATCGATTGATAAAATCGTTGGCCTGGAGATGGGCGCCGATGATTATGTGACTAAGCCCTTCGAGCTGCGGGAGCTATTGGTTAGGGTTAAAAACCTACTGTGGCGGATTTCTCTGGTAAAACAAGCCGAACAAGCACTGGTGCAGGAATTATCCGAGCCCGATGATGTGATGAGTTTTGAAGGCTATCGGCTTGAATTAAACAGCCGTAAGCTGCGCCAAGGGGAGGAACTTATCAAGCTCACTAAGGCCGAATTTGAGTTGTTAACCGCCTTTGCTTTACATCCGCAGCAGGTACTTTCCCGCGAGCGTTTAATGCAGCAAACCAGTCATCGCAATCAGGATGTGAATGACAGAACCATAGATGTCATCATCCGCCGCCTGCGTAATAAGCTTAATCCCGAACTCTTTGTTACTGTCCACGGCGAGGGCTATTTGTTTGCCGCTAAGGTGGATGACTAATTGCTAACTTAAGTTCCTAACTTAAACACCTGATTTTAGGCCTGTGTTAAGTGTAGAGTTAATCGCTATGTTAAGCACTTAGGGGCGCACTTGATACAGGGGATAAAAATCCGCTTCGGCGAGACTAAAGCTAAGATCAGATAGGGTATTTTGTGAGGTCGTGCGCTCAACGATAGCAGGACCTATATCGCCAAAAGGCGCAGCGCCTTCGAGTTGTTTTACCGTGACATCGATAGCGAGTTTACCCTGTAACACGACCAAGTCATCATTGCTGTAGACCACTTTTTGTCGCTTTAAGCCGCGCAGAATCGCGGGGGATAAGTAACTACTCACCAGCTTGATGTCTTGCGTCAGCTGCTTTTGTTTGAGGGTACTGACAGCGGCTTCTATCGCCACCGCACTGCCGAGAATATAGTCTGGGCGCTGGGCCTTAAGCAGTATCTGTAATTGATCGCGGTAGAGATTGCGATTGTTATCGGCATGCTGAATCGCACTGATGCTGACATTGCTGCCCTCGAGGGCATGGCGAATGCCTTGTTCGACTAAATCTGTGCCACCGAGGTTTTCAGGGCCCGCTAAGAGGGCCAAGGTGGTCGGCTGGGTGGGCGTATGCGCTTTGGCATCCGCCTTAATAAAATTGCCCGCGCTGAGCCCCATTTGATACCAGTTAACGCCGATATGGGTCTGCACTTGCTTAGCGTTGAGCTTATTCACTAGGGCGAGCACGGGTTTGGTTAGCGGCTCAGAAAACTGTTCGAGCAGATTGGGACTCACGGCGCCAAGCAAAATCGCGTCGTAATCTCCCTTCATGCAGGCGCTTAATTGCTCGAGCTGTTTATCTTGATGGTAGTAGCTGCCCGCTTCGAACAGATCCAGCGACACACCGAGGTGTTTCGCCTGTTGGATCAGGCCGTAGTCGATGCCAATCCAATAGGCATCCTTCAGGTGCGGGACTAAGGCACAAATGCGCCAAGCCTGTTGTGCTTTACTCAGGGGATGATAATTAAGTGCCTGCGCCTGTTGAATCTTGGCATTAAAGGGATGGCGTTGCTCCAATGGCCAAGTTTGGCTGTTGGCGCCAGTTGCAGATAAACATAACAGGCCAAAAGTGGTGAGTGTGAGCAAAGCTTGCCAAAATTTTCCCATTGTCTCGTATCATCCACTGTGATTATCTCGAAGGCATTGTAACAGAAGGAACAAGTGTGGCGCCTTTATCTTTATCGCGAAGTAGTTTAACCGGCAGACTCATGCTCGCCTTCGGCGTGCTTGGGGTATTGCTGTTGCTACTGGTTAGCTTAGGTAGCCTGAGTTTGCATTGGCTCAAACAGGCCGACAGTTATCTGTATGAAGAATCCTTACCCGCCTCTCAAGCCGCGCGCCAATTAGTGCAGGCCTCTAATGCCTTATCCGATGGCGTGACCCAGTTAGGCCAAGTGGAGGACGAGCGGCAGCGGGAATTTATCGGCCGTAAGCTCAGCCTTGAAAGCGCCACAATGTTAAATAGCATCAAAGTGTTACTAACACTGGATGTGAACGAAGATAATCATCTATCCGTATTAGCTGGGCAAATCATCGAGCAATTAACCTTATTGGGTAAGAGTGTAGGCCAGCGTATTACCTTAGGCGATGAGTTACAGCTTAGGGCCCGCGAATTATCGGTTGCCGCAGGCCGCGCCTCTGAGTTATTGCAATCCGAATTGGCGGTTGTCGACTCGGCGATTTTGGCAAAACTCAGCCAAGCCTATCCGGATATGGCGGGGGATAAACGCAGTGGCCAATTGCTCGATGATGTGATTGAGCGAGAGTTAGATGTGCAGGAGCAGCTCAACCGCGCTCTCAAATTAGTGCATCAAATTGCGCTGCTCAGTCAGTTATTTGAGGCATCCGAATTACAGTCCGAACTGCAATTGAGTGTTCCCCGTTTATTGGCAACCTTTGCCAGTACTGCACCAGCGCACCCCATGGCGCAGAATCATCCAAATCATCCAGATCATCCAAAGCAAGGGACGGCTATCGAGCTGGCAACCACTGAGGCGCCAGCGGCAGAGGTGGGTATCGATTTAATGGCGCTCACCACAGTATCTGAGCTTATCCGCGACCCCGGCAGGCTCAATGCGCTAAAGGCGGAGCTGGCACTCCTTCTTCATACCCCAAAAATCATTAAATTACAGCGAGAACTGAGTCAAAGCCTGCAGCGCCAACAGCGGCAGCAGCAGGAGTTAGCGGAAAAACTCTATAGCCTCAACACGCTGGTGGACAGTGCGCTTAATCAACAGCAACAGCGGGCGGAGCTGGCGCGAAGTGATTATTTAATGCAGTTGTCTTACGCCCGCTTGGGGCTGTGGGGCACGGGCATATTAATGTTGGTTATCATGGCCGTCGTGGTCTATCGGGTGATCTATCGCGGTATTGCCTTGAGGTTAAATCAGGCGACCGAGGCCATGTCGCGCTTAAGTTTAGGGGACATCAATGTGAGCCTCGATGCCCACGGCGACGATGAATTGACCGCCATGGCCAATGCTATCGAGGCATTTAAGCGAAAAACCGCCCATAACCTGAAATTGCAGACGGATTTACGCCAGGTCGCCGATGAGCTGACCGAGCATAAAAAGGCCCTCGAACAAACCGTGGCCACGCGCACGCAGGAATTGGCCGAAGCCAACCTGCGTCTCGATGCGGAGGCCAAAGGCCACGCGAAGGCAAGAATCGTTGCCGAGGAGGCGAGTCAGGCAAAATCCCAATTCTTGGCGACCATGAGTCATGAAATTCGCACCCCGCTCAATGGTTTACTCGGGACGCTTACCCTGCTCGGCCATAGCCAGTTACCGCCCGCGCAGCAACAGATGCTCGCGCTGTCACAATACAGCGGCACGTTGCTGCAAACCGTGCTGAGCGATATTCTCGATTTCTCCCGCCTCGAGCAGGGTAATTTAACCAATGAGCCTAGGCCAACGGATATCAACGCTCTGCTCGATGAAGTGCTGGCGATCATGGTGGCGGGCGCCAATTTGGCGGGATTGAGCCTAAGGCTGAATCGCCCCCAGTTACCCGCGTGTATTCAGATTGATGGCCCTAAGTTGAGGCAAGTGCTGTTTAACTTGATTGGTAACGGCATTAAATTCACCCCCGAAGGCGGCGTGAGTCTCAATGTTAGCGTTCGAGGCGATAAGTTAGCCTTTGTGGTGGCCGATACCGGCGTGGGGATTGCGCCCGAGGTGCGCGAGCAATTATTTATGCCTTACTGCGTATTGCCTAATCAGGGGCGCAGCCGTGGGACAGGCTTAGGGCTTGCCATCTGCAAACAGTTAGTTGGACTGATGGATGCCGAGGGGCCAGGCATTTGGGTTAAGAGCGAGCCAGGCAAGGGCAGCGAGTTTGGTTTTGAGCTGAGCTTTACCCAGTGTGATAGGGCATTGGATACGCAAACTCAGGTGCAAAAGCGGGTTAATCCCCAGAGGGTGTTAGTGATTGAAGACAACAAGGTCAATGCCATGGTCGCGCAGGGATTTTTGGCGCATTTAGGCCACAGCTCCAGCTTGGCCGTCAGTTGTCAGCAGGCGCTGGCGCATGTGAGTGGCGATAAGGCATTCGATGCCGTGATGCTCGATATTCAGCTGAGTGATGGCTCGGGACTCATGCTATTACCCCAGTTAAAGGCGTTATTCGCCAATGACAAGGTGAAGTTTGCCGCCTTTACCGCGCAGATGCAGACGGAGGATCTTAGCCTGTATCGGGAGGCAGGGTTTGATACTGTGTTGGCTAAACCCTTGAGCCTGCAAACCCTGACCGAATGGTTAGGTCTTGCGCGTGTGCCAGCTTCAATGCCGACTTCACTAGGCGAGTCATCGCCGCAATCACTTCAATCGCCGAATAAGGCCGAACCTACCAGCCAGAAGCATCAAGCTGAAACCTTGTTAGATCTTAACCAGTTACAGCAAGATCTTGAGGTCTTAGGCGTGAAAGCCGTGAGTGATATGTTGGCGCTCTATCGAACCTCCAGTGCCGAGCAAATTGAGCGACTCTCGGCGCTAAGCGCTGTGGCGGATTTCAGCGAGGGCGCAAAACTATTGCATGCGCTTAAGGGCAGCAGTGCCAGCATGGGGCTAAAAGCACTGACTGTGTGTTGTCAGCAGTGGGAGAAAACACTCAACACCACAGGGGAAAATGGATTGGATAGCAAGGCGGTGGCTGAATTAACCGCCTGCTGGCAGGCGTCGATAACAGCGCTTGAGCAGTGGCTCGCAACACAGGGCTAGCAACACTGGATTAGCAGCACGGGATTAGCAGTTAAGGATTCGCGAAAAGACGTTAACGCTATAAGTGAGTCGTTCTTACAAGCACGTATTTCTGCCTAACCAATGCAAATCGAGGAATAAAAAAGCGGCTCCCATGGGAGCCGCTTTTGTTAACTTATTTCAGAACAAGACATGAGCCATCAATTTGAGTCTTAATGCGACTCTGGTTTAACGCTACTCAGGTTTAACGCTACTCGGGTTTAACGCTACTTGGGTTTAACGCTACTCGGGTTTAACGCTACTCGGGTTTTAGGCTTATGGCGATCAATGCATTGCCTGTTCTAACAGCTGTTTATCTTGCTGCACCCAAGCGAGGGTGAGTGTGGCGAGAGCGCTGTAAAAGCCATTGCTGTGTTTGCTATCACACTCAACGACCTTGGCGACAAACTTGGCTAACCAAGAGTCTATACAAGCATTTAGGAAGCTTAACTGGGCAGCATCTTCACTGTGACAAGTTAAGTGTCCCATATAGGCGAGTATCACGGCTAAGTGATCGGCAGGCTCAGGGAAGTGACTCTGCACTTGCAGTTGGCTCTGGTGTAAAAACTCGCTCATTTGTTGATGCTGCTGCCCAAATAGCAAGGGTTCTTCCTCGTGGCTCAAGTACAGGCTGGCATAGGGCGAGGCGCTGTGCTTTGTGCCTACAAGGAATAAACCGCAATAATCGGCGGCAAGTTCGAGCAAGGCTTCATCGCTCGTTAAGCCATTCAGCACCTTCTGTATGCTGACGACTGGCGCACTAAACTCGGGCGCATAACCCAGTTGTGTCCAGAATTGCTGCGCTTGCTCACTGGTGAGTTGCTTAAGGCGCTGCTCATCAATTTCGCGGGCAAACAGAGAAGACAGCAGTTGATACACTAAGGCTCTGGCATGATTGATATCGACGTTGCTCATCGCATGTTCCTCAAGATTAACAGTGGAATGCGCCTAGTTGGCTAGGCGCATCGCCTTGTGGGCTCGGTTAGATTTCGACTTCGATAGGACCATCGAAGGAGCTGACCTTAGGGACTTTGCCTTGGTATTTCTCAAACTCGACCAGACAAGTATAGGCTGAGCAGGCTTGAGCCAACTTCGATGTGCCAATGTCTAAGGTCAGAGTATTCGGGTCGCCATAGCTACACAGGGCACCGATTTCGGCGCCGCCTTCGACGCTGCCATCTTTACCCACTGGGCCATACCATGCGCCTTCATGAATTCGCACTACACCTTTAGGGAAGCGATCCGATACCACGGCGCCCGCTAACAGTTGGCCACGGTCGTTAAAGACGCGCACTATATCGCCATCTTTAATGCCGCGCGCTTTGGCATCCACAGGGCTGATATAGATGGGTTCGCGGCCGTTGACTGTGTAGGTTTCGCGGTATTCCTTCGACTCACACATTTGTGAGTGCAGACGTTTATCCGGGTGGCAAGATTGTAGCCACACAGGATATTTGTCCGAACCTGGGCCACCATGGCTACGCTCGGCTTTTTCCATCCAAATTGGATGGCCTTGGCAGTCGTCATAACCGAACTGTTCAATCTTACGGCTGAAGATTTCAATCAAGCCCGAAGGCGTACCTAATGGATTGATTTCAGGATCGTTTCTAAAGTCGGCGTGGCGTGTCCACAGCTCGCCATCACCAAAGTGCACATAACCTTGCTTCCAGAAAGTGGCAAAATCTGGCATCTCATACTTACCCGCGTTCGCGGCTTTACACTCGTTATAGAGGGTTTCTATCCACTCCATCTCGCTCATATTGCGGGTGTATTCTTTCTCTTTACCCATCAGCGCGGCAAAACGAGTGAAGATTTCAAAGTCTGACAAACTTTCAAACAGCGGCTCGACCATCTTCTGCATCGCCAAAATACCGCGGTTAGCATAGGCGCCGTATACGTCGATATCGTTGCGCTCATAGGTGGTGCAGGCGGGCAGCACTATGTCGGAGAAGCGGCAAGTCGCCGTCCAGTTCACATCGATAGTGACCACGCATTCCAACTTATGGAAGGCTTGCTTCATGCGGTTACGGTCTTGATGGTGGTTCCATGGGTTATTGCCCGAGAAAATCATCATCTTAATATCGGGATACACCACTTTCGAACCGTTGGCATCAATGGTTTTGCCGGGCTCGAGGATCGCATCAATCCAACGGGCGACGGGAATCGTGCTGCTCGCGCCTTTAAAGTCGGTGCTGTCGAACAGGGGTTTTTGGTTCTCGTCTAAGTTACGCGGGAAGGCGCCGGGCGCCGCCGCATTTGTCGCAGGTACACCAATGCTAGAGTAGTGGTGACCATAGCTGATGCCGCCGCCGGGCAAACCAATTTGTCCTATCATGGTCGCGAGGACTGCGGCCATCCAGTAAGGTTGCTCACCGTGTTGTTGGCGCTGAATACACCAACCCATCATGATTTGAGTGCGGCCCTTAACTAAGGTTTTCGCCAGATCGCGAATGATGTGTGGCTCAACCCCACAGATTGGCGCTGCCCACTCAGGGGTTTTGGCGATACCATCTTTAGTGCCCATTACGTAAGGCACAAACTCTTCGAAGCCTAAGCTGTAGCCTTGGATGAATTTATCATCGTAAAGCTTTTGGGTAATCATCTCATGGGCGATGGCCAGCATCAGCGTCACGTCAGTCTGTGGGTTCACATACAACTGTTCACAGCCAAGGTAAGCCTGAGTTTTGGTGACCACAGGGTCGATACTGATCACGCGGATCTTGCCCTGTTTAACCTTCTCTTTTAGCTGCGCGAGGTAAGCGAAGGCCTCATGGGTTTCGGCGTTCCAACCCACTTGCAGGTTTTTGTAAGGATCGTTTGACCAGAGCACTATAGTGTTGCTGTTTTCTAAGATCAGCGGCCAAGAGGTGCCTTGGGCATACACTTCGGTTGAACCTAACACATAGGGCAGAATGGTTTGGCCGGCTCCGGTGGAGTAGTCACCGATTTTCTTCACATAGTTGCCGTGCATCCCCACAGCCCGCTGCATATGGCTGGTGCTGGAATGCAGTTGCCCGGTTGCGCGCCAGCCAGTTTGCCCCGCGTGTAAGCCCGATGGACCGTACTTGGTTTGGACTTCATCGAGTGAGTGTTTAAACAGCTTTAATGCTTTATCCCAGGTCACACGAACGAAACGGAAATCCCCCCGTTGCTGGGTATTGCTCTTATGGCCTTTTAGTAAAAAGTCTAAGCGAACCATAGGGTAACGCACGCGGGATGGGTTGTAGACCATGCCGCGGATACCGTTAATCATATCCGTTGGATATTTATCTAAATCGAAGGCTTTGACTTCGGCAATCACACCGTTTTTACGTTTGATTTTAAAGGCGCCAAAGTGTGAGCCCGTGGTCAGCCATTCGTCTTCATTTAAGCCCGTGCTGGCCAGCGCATTTAAGGGCGCTAACACTGAGCTGCCACCTAAAGCAACGAAAGAGGTTGAGGCTAAGCCTTTTAAAAAGTCTCTTCTGTTCATGGTATTACTCCCGAATTAGTGCTCTTTTTTCACGAAGGTTGACGAATGTTCCTGCAGGTATTTCTGCACTAGCGCTTGGGTGTCTTGGTCCATGTTCACGAAGGCCAACATGCCTTGGAACATGCCAGGCCAGGTATTGGCATCGAAATGCGCTTCATCTGGCTGGGTGTGGCACACGCTACAGCTTGAGCGGAACGTATCGCGGGCATAGCCCCAGAGTGGTTGTAGCTCGGTGAGCAGGTAATCCTTATCGGTCCAGATTTGGGCTTCAACCCGTTGCCATTTCAGGCCTGTCATTGGGTCTTCTTTCTCTTCAAAGGTTTGGATAACACCTTCGGTTTCGGCGGCATCTTTGCTTAACTGCGCCGACAGAATGTTTACCCCAAAGTCCATGTAGATCACGCGGCCTGCGCCGATTTTCTTACGCCAGCCATCGATGCCAATTTTGATGCGCTTACCTTGGGTTTCGAGCACTTTGACTTTAGTGGCCACGTTTAAGGTACCGGCTTCAACGTCACCTTTTTCACTAAAGAACAGTGGCTTAGTCAGGGCGCTGTAGTAGGTTTGGTTGGTTTCGACTGAGCTGACGCCAGCGCCCACTTCGGCGATGAGTTCGGGTGCGCGGGCCGTGCCCATTTCAGGTAAATGGTGGGCAATACCTTTGTGGCAATCGATACAGCTTTGGTCGATTTCGGCGGCGCGTTTCATCTGTTTTTGCGCCAGTGGTGACATGCTTTCCCACTTCATCGAGTTGTAGTTGTGACAGTTTTTACAGGCCAGTGAATTGTCGCGATCGAAACGTTTCCATTCGCGGCTCGCCATTTCCAGGCGTTTAGCTTCAAATTTTTCAGGGGTGTTGACCGTGTTGAATAACCAGCCCCAAACATCGTGGGAAGCTTCCATCTTACGGGCAATCTTACGGCTCCAGTTGTGGGGCACGTGACAGTCGGGGCAGGTAGCGCGCACGCCAGAGTGATTCGACCAATGCACCGTTTCCTGCAACTCTTGGTAAGGCTTGCTTTCCATACTGTGGCAGCTAATACAGAAGGCTTCGGTGTTGGTGGCTTCCAGTGCGGTGTTAAATCCGCCCCAGAAGATGATGCCCATGATAAAAGCACTGATGCTGACAGCGCCTAAGGTGAGAGCTTTTGTGGGTTTGTTTAGTGTGCGCCAGAGGTTGGTTAACCACTTCATAATAGCGTCCTCAAAGTATCAGTGAATTAGTGGCCGACAACGCCGCCGAAGGCTTGGATCATCCAAATGATGAAACCGTAGAGACTGATCCCCGCGACAGTCAGTGCGGGAAAGAGTATGAAAATGATGAATCCCAGCGCCTTTAACTCATTGCTGCGTGAGGACTTATCCGATGTTTGCATGGTGGGCTTTGTCATTGGGAAGAGCTCCGTTCGAAAGCGATTTTTGATGGGAGCACTATAAAGGGGAGATGTGAATGGACTTGCCTGTAGGGATGAATGGGCTTTGACAATATATGAAAAATTATGAAAATTTTAAAAAGCCGATGACTTTTTGTTTTACTGACAGAGAGTTAATCTAATTTCTGTGATCGAACTCGGCAGTTTGCTGTGCGGTTTAGGCGTTTTTTTAAACACTGATTTTGAATTTTTTCGCTAATTATTTACTGAAGTGCAGGCGAGGTCTTAGCTATCTGGCGGCGTTTACAGTATTATCCGCGCCCAACAAAGGCTGCGTTTGTCTCGTTAAAGCCATTTTAACGATGCAAAGCGTCACTGCTTGCAGATCATGGATTTTTCCCGATGTAGGAGAATGATGTGGATCTCTCACCCAAGTCATTGGATTTGGGGCTCTAATCTGCCGCAGCCAGCGTCGCCAATGGTTAAGCCAATTGGTATCGACCCTATTTTAAGAGATCACAAGGTATAACAAGATATGTCTGAGCAATTGAGTTCAACAGCCGTACCCTCTGGTTCGTTTCTGGACCGTTATTTTTCAATTCAACAACGTGGTAGCACAGTACGCCAAGAAGTGATTGCAGGGTTAACCACCTTCCTCGCTATGGTGTACTCAGTGATTGTGGTACCCAATATGTTAGGCAAAGCGGGATTCGATCCCGGCGCCGTGTTCGTCGCCACCTGTTTAATTGCCTCCTTTGGCTCGCTGCTGATGGGACTCTGGGCGAATCTGCCCATGGCTATTGGTTGTGCTATTTCACTCACCGCCTTTACCGCCTTCGGTTTAGTGTTAGGTCAGGGCATGAGTATCCCTGTGACCTTGGGCGCCATCTTTTGGATGGGCGTGATTTTTACCGTTGTGAGTGTCACGGGCGTGCGTCAATGGGTGCTGGCTAACCTACCCAAGGGGATTGCCCATGGTACAGGTATAGGTATTGGCTTGTTTTTACTCTTAATTGCCACTAACAGTGTGCAGTTGATTGTGGCCAACGACGCGGGTCTGCCAGTGAAGCTAGGCGACATTAACAGCCTGCCCGTTATCGCCACCGTACTGGGGTTAGCGGCCACTATCGGTTTAGAGCGTCGCGGTGTACCCGGCGGGATTTTATTGGTGATTATTGGCCTATCCCTGTTTGGTTTAGTGTTTGATCCAAGCGTGACATTCCAAGGTTTCTTCGCCGTGCCTGATTTTACCTCTGAGCACTCGCTGATTGGCCAAATGGATATTATGGGCGCCTTGAATCCTGTGGTATTACCGATTGTGCTGGCGCTGGTGATGACGGCGATTTTTGATGCCACGGGCACCATCCGCGCGGTGGCAGGGCAAGCCAATCTGCTGGATAAAGACGATAATATCGTCGGCGGTGGCAAGGCGCTGACCTCGGATTCGGTCAGCAGCATGTTTGCGGGTATCGTTGGTGGCGCCCCTGCTGCCGTGTATATCGAATCGGCGGCGGGTACGGCGGCGGGCGGTAAGACGGGTTTAACCGCGACTATAGTCGGTGGATTATTCCTGCTGATGGTGTTTTTAGCGCCGCTCAGCTATTTAGTGCCTGCCTATGCTACGGCGCCTGCGCTGATGTATGTGGGGCTATTGATGCTCAGCAATGTGACTAAGCTGGACTTTAATGACAAGGTCGATGCGATGGCGGGATTAACCTGCGCCGTATTCATCATCCTCAGCTGTAACATTGTGACCGGTATTATGCTTGGCTTTGTGACTTTAGTGGTTGGCCGCATTTTTAGCGGTGAAATCCGTCAGCTTAAGTTAGGCGTGCTCGCCATTACGCTGGGCCTTGTGGCCTTCTATATGGGCGGCTGGGCGATCTAGTTTATAAAGTCGAAAGCGAGTGTCGTTAGCACTCGCTTTCATTGACTTCATTGTGCTCACAATAGGCTCGCAGTAAATCCTTCCAAGTCACAATCCCGACTAAATCGCCATTATCGAGCACGGGCAAACAGCCAATGTTGTGTTCTAGCAGGGTGTGCGTCGCAGCATCGAGCGACACATGTGGCGCAACGGTAACGGGATTACGGGTCATCACCTGATGAACGCGTTTTTGTAGGGTTTCGAGATCCTTAGCGGTTTCGGCGCTGCTGCCCAGATTCGGGCTGATGGCACGCAGTAAGTCGCGCTCCGACAATACCCCTTCGAGTTTATATTCATCCACCACCAGCAGATGGTGGAAGTTTGCCTGATCGAAAATATCCTTCGCCACGGTTAAGCGATCGTCCATTTCGACCGTGACGACTCGGGTACGCATAATATCGGCGATAATGATCGGCATGATAAACCCCTTCCTAGGACGTGTATCGTTAATGCACTGTATTACAGATACTTATAACAGACCGATGTTTATTTAGCCAATGTATTAGGGCGGATTTGTGCCTAATCCTGTTCGTCGGTTTCGTCCTCTGCCATCAAGGGGTTGCGTAAGTCTTCGGGTAAATGGGCGCCGATATAACGCTGGTACTTTTTCCCTTTCAGTTTATGGGTATCGACCAAGACTAAGCCATCGACACAGTCGCCAAAATCGGCATCGATCCCGAAGGCGAGAAACTTCACCCCATCCTGCTTACACAGCTCGCCGTACTGCTTGTACAGGGTTGGCACCGCGGCGCCCATACTCGCCAGCATTTGTTTGAGTTGCTTAAAGTGGCTTTGGTAATCCTCGCCCGAATAGAGTTCATCTAACTGCAACTTGCGCTGCTTGGACAGGCCAAAGGGCGACATGGACACCGCCAGCTGCTCTGCTGGCGCAAACTCCTTGGAGTAGAAATGCACTAACATCTCCCGCGCGCTGCCAGGCAGTTGATTACTGATAGAAACAGGGCCAAACAGGTAGCGGTATTCGGGATGTTTTGCGAGGAAGGCGCCAATACCAAACCAGAGGTAGTCGAGACTGCGTTTGCCCCAATATTTGGGCTGCACAAAGCTGCGGCCAAGTTCTAAGCCTTGTTTGACGAAGGGCATAAAACCGTCGGCATATTGGAACAGGGATTGGCTGTAGAGGGCGTTGTCGCCGTAGCGATTCAGCACTTGCTCGCCGCTGGCGAAACGATAGGCGCCGACAATTTCAAACTGTTCTTTATCCCACAACACCAGATGTTGGTAGTAGGAATCATATTTATCGATATCGCGGCGTTTGCCCGTGCCTTCGCCAACGGCGCGAAAGGCGATTTCCCGTAGGCGACCAATTTCGCGCATGATGGGGTTACTGTCCTGATGCTGATACAAATAAATCAGCTTGTTATCTTGGGTTTCGCCGAGGAGTTCACATTGTTGCAGCGCGGCCTGTAGCTCTCGGCGCGACTCAGGGTGGGCGATGGCGCTTTGGGTGATAAACAGTGGGTCTTTATCTTTACCGATACGATACAGATGATTTTTAAGCAGTTTTATCTTGGTCTTTAGCGGAAAGTCCATCGAGCGTACGGCTTCGTTCGGGATAAGCTCGCCGATACGAATGGGCATATTGCGTTTGGCCTGTTTAAACATCTCCTTGACCAATAGCAATGTGGCTAAGGGTTTGTAAATCATCGAGGCGCCGTAGAAGGTGGCCGAGTTTTTAGCATCCAAAAAGATTGGCAGCAGCGGTGCATTACAGGAAATCGCCATCTTCAAAAAGCCCGAGTGCCACTGGGTATCGCGCACGCCGCTCGGACGCAGGCGAGAGACTTCTCCCGACGGGAAAATCAGTACCGCGCCTTCATTGCGCAGATGCTGGTGGATTTTTTCGAGGTGCTGTTTCGGCGTGCCGCCCGTCATATTGCGCACTGGCAGTAGGATAGAATGCAAAGGTTCGAGCGCCATCAGGAGCTCGTTCGCCACAACCTTGATATCGGGGCGAATTTCGCTGACGAGTTTAATCAGAGCTAGGGCATCGAGGGAGCCAATCGGATGATTGGCGAAGATCACCACGCGGCCCTCACAGGGAATATTTTCGACCTCGTTGGCGGGCACGGTAAAGCTAAAATCGAAGCTGGCGAGCACTTGCTCGACAAAATCGACCCCTTGCAGATAGGCAAATTGATTGGCTATCTCGTTACATTGTTTTTCATTCAACAGGTAGCGCAGCATGGCCTTAGTCGGCTTGGCTAACCAAGGTTTGTCCTTGAGGGCGGGCAGGTTTTGCTCCACCACATTATCGACAGTAAAGATCATCGAACTGGCTTTTAAGGCGGGCAGTGGCATGGCTGCGTCCTGCGTTAATGCGTTGGCGCTTAATGTGTTAGGGCTTAATGAATCAGCGTTTGGGGTATGAGGAGTTAATGGGTTCATGATTAGGCAACATCCCTTGGTTGGATTTCTGCTTGTTTGGGGCTGTGTGTGGCCGTTTGTGGAATAGGTTTTGGGGCGTTAACAGGCGCTGTGGGTGGCGTTTGCGCCAGCACAATACTGCTCAGAATATCGAGGTTTACGCTTTGCTCGTTCCAGCGGCAGAGCTGTAATTCCCCGTTTAAGGTTTCGGTGATCAGGCTGCAGTTTTCGACCCAGTCGCCATCATTGGCATAGATTATCTGGCGCTTATCCGGCGTGCTGTATTGGTTATCTCGAGCGTGAACCGATAGCTCTGGCTGGTGGATATGGCCGCAGATCACGCCGTCCACATCATAGTGCTGGGCATAATTCACTACGGCTTGGCGAAAACGGGCGATAGCCGTCTGCGCCTTGCCCACGCGGGATTTGATATAGCTGGCGAGTGACCAATACGGGTAGCCTAAACGCTCACGCAGGCGATGGAGATTGCGGTTGAGGAACAGCAACAAGTCGTAGAGATGATCTCCCAAGATGGCGTAGAAGCGGCCAACGCAAACATCGGCATCGAACTGATCGCCATGCAGCATTAATAGTTTGTGGCCGCCAATCCCCTGATGAATATGTTGGCGAGCAATCTTGATGTTCAGTAGCGTCAGTTCGGCATAGGGCTTGATTAACTCATCGTGATTACCCGGCAGATATATCACCTGAGTGCCGTTTTGTGCCAGTTCAATCAGTTTTTGCAATACCTTATTGTGACTCTCGGGCCAGTGCAGGCGGCGTTTGAGCGCCCATAAATCCACAATATCGCCGACCAGATACAAGTGCTGACAACGCACGGTATTTAATAGGCTTAACAGATAGTCGGCTTTGCAATCCTTACAACCGAGATGGATATCCGATAGCCAGAGGGCGTTGACTGTGATGGTTTGGCTATTTGCGGCGTTGCTGGCGTTGGCAATATGTGGGGTTGAGAAGGAAGTGTCGTAAACACTGGATGGAGCATTGTCGGAAGAGTTGGAGGGAGTGTTACGGGAAGAGTTGCGGGGAGTCTTGAGTGCGTCGATAAGCGTGCGATCAAGTCCCCTGTAATTAGCTCCAGTCATCTCATATTCACCCTATGCGGCTGTTGACTGCCTTAGAGATTAGTGACGGGCTTTGACTGAATGATGAAGCTTAAGTGACATGCAGATGACAGTAAGTTGGATTAACTTGAACTTAACCATCAAGATTTGGATCTGGATGCAATGAGAACTGGCTGGAGGATTTAACTTACTTTTGCCTAAAGCTAGATTGTATTATCGCTTGGTGTGCTGGATGAATTGTCATTGTTTCCCCTGTGACACGCCATGAACTCATCCTTGAGGGCTCGACGGCGGCATCCATGCCGCCAACGGTCACAGTTGCAACAATGGCAATCTTAACGACCATTGAACTGTTCATTTGGCTAAAAGCTTTTTATCCCTTTTCGTGTTTCAGCTCGTTATCTCAATCGAAAATACCTACTCTTGTTGCCATACAAATTTTCATCTAGTTACCTATGTTTGGCCCTACCGCTAAACGGCTAATAATGTATGGCTATACAGTCATATTTAAATTTAGGTGTTTTGGTATGATTTTTAGACAAAATCAGTGCGCACTAATTCCATCAGCAATAAATAAAACCCTATAAAATCAGGTGAATATAGTAACTGAATTTTAGTTAATAGGTCTGGAAAACGCGCATGCGCGTTTTTCCAGATGGTGTATTTGGCAGAAAGCTGATAAGTTCTTTGCATACAGATAGTTAACCGTGCTCGTTTTCACTGGTCTAACGTGATAAGCGCGCATGCGCACTAATAAAATAATGAAATGGACACCCCTTCTATACTGAGGAAGTCAGTTTAAAAGGAGACCGTCATGAGTGATATTTATACAATCGGAATTGATCTAGTAAAGTCTGTTTTTCAATTATGTGCGTTTGATAAGACAGGGAAAAAACTGATTAATAGATCACTAAAAAGAAATCAAGTCATTAAATTTTTGAGCAATATTGCTCCTTGTCT